>JADLBJ010000145.1 GCA_020847765.1 Dehalococcoidia bacterium | reverse complement strand
GATGTCCCGCCATTCGTTGCCGTGCAGGATAGCCGCCACGAGCAGCCCCACCGGCACCGAGAGCAGCAACGCCTCGCCGCTCCAGCCGCCCGTCACGGCAAAGTAGCTCCCCTCCACCATCAGCGGCCCCATCAACAAGAAAACGAGCGGGATCCCGAGAGCGTGGTACTTGTATTGCAGCGGCGGCGCCGTATACCCCCACCCACCGGCCACACCCGCCAACCCGAGGAGCAGCATCAGCGGCCCCCGCTCATAGACGAGATGCGCCCCCAGCGCGAGAGCCAGCGCCAGCGACATGAATGCAATCGCGAACGCCCCTCGCTCCGTCAGCCGTCCTTTGACCAGCGCGTGGCTCGCACGCGGCGAAGTGATTGAGTCCACCCCCTTGCGCACGTCGTAGATCTCGTTCACCACGTTCGTCCCGGAATGGAGGAGCAGGCCCGCCGCCATCGCCTCGACGAACGGCAGCCAGGCAAAGCGGTCGTCCGCCGCTGCGACCGCACCCCCGATCGCCACCGGCACCGCCGAGGCTGTGTAGGCGAACGGCCGCACCACCTCCCACGCCCCTCCCGCCAGCCGTCGCACGCGCTCCACCGCCCCCTGCCGCTCCTCCCGCCCGTTCGCGATAGCGACAGGTTCCGCAGACGCGGTTCCTCCTCGGGCCGCCTTCGCGTCGCCGTACAGGCGCGCCGCCGCCAGCAGCTCCTGCACCTGCCGCTCCTCCTGCACCACCGGCTGCAAGAGCGGCAGCCGCAGCCCCGCCTCCTCGCGGAAGCGAAGCGCCCCCTCCGCAATCTCCTCGCGGGTGCCACAGAGGATGAACGCCCTCAGCAGCTCATCGGGGATGAGGTTGCCCGCGAGCGTGTAGTCCTCCGCCCTCCACGCCGCCGCGACGCGGTCCCGCAGCTCCCGCTCGAAGCCCGCCCGCAGTAGCGAGACGTCCGACAGGATAGACATCATGTAGATCACGAACGGCTCGCGCTTCGCCCGGTTCAGCGCCTCCCGTCGCGAACTGTCCGCGAGCGCCAGCAGATACCCCGCCGTCTCGATCGCGGCCGGGTCGCGCCCCGCGGCCGTCGCCGTCTCTCCCAGCCGCCCCAGGATCCCCCGCAGCGAGGGGATCGACTCCGCCGGTCGCGCCAGGTAGCCGTCGGCCTTCGCACCCGCGACCGCCACCAGCTCCTTCCGGTAGGCGGCGATCGCGATCGGAATGCGCTTCGGCGGCGCGAACATCGGCTGTATCGGCGGCAGGCCCGGAGTCGCCGATGGCAGCCGCTCTCCCGCCCACAGCGTCCGCAGCTGGTCGATCGTCTGCGACAGCCGTTCCGGAGCCGTGGCCAGGTCGTAGGGGATCCCCATCTGGCCCAGCCGCAGGGGCAGGCCCGTGCCCACGCCCATCACCACCCGTCCCGGTAGGACTTCGTCGAGAGCCGAGCCTGTCATCGCCAACACGACCGGGTGGCGCGTGTACGGGTTGACCGCCCCGAGTGCCACCCGCAGGCCGCTCGCCCGGCCGTCTGCCACCGCCCGCGCCGCCACCGTGGCGAAGCTGATGGCGTCCCGCTCGAAATACGAATCGTGGACCCACACGGAGTCCAGCCCGCGGTCCGCCGCCTGGCGCGACCAGTCCGCGACGTCGTCCGGGTCACCGCGGGCCGCAAGCCCGAGACCGACAGGAAGAGTGAGCATCGGCACGAGACTACCGTCGGCGACCTTAACAGGCAGTCGGCGCTCTTACCGGTGGCCCCTGGTTCCCGCGCATTTTCCTCCTCGTCGGCCGCCAGGCAGTTTATACTCCCCCCGTGACCAGCTCTCCGTCCTCAGCGCTCCTCCCCGCTTCCGGCGAGGACGGCTACCTCACGATCCACGGCTTGCGCCACCACTACATCCGCTGGGGCGAGCGCGAAGGCGACCCCGTTCTCCTCCTCCACGGCCTCATGAACAACGCCCGCTACTGGGAGCACATCGCCGCCCGCTTTGGCCCCGGCTATACAATCTACGCTCCCGACCTCCGCGGCCACGGTGAAACCGAGCACGCACCCGGCGGCTACCTCGTCTGGGCCTTCGCGCTCGACCTCCGCGCCTTCATCGAAGAGCTCGACCTCGAAGCCGTCGACCTCGTCGCCCACAGCATCGGCAGCCGTGTCGCCATGGCCTACGCCCGCGACCACAGTCACCGCATCAAGCACCTCGTCCTCGCCGACATGGGTCCCCAGATGGCTGACGCCGGCGCCCGCGGCATCCGCAAGAGCACCGGCGAGTCACGCAAGACTCCCGGCTTCGCCACCGAAGCCGAGGCGCTCGACCACTTCGCCCAGATCTACGCCGGCCAGCCACGCGATTTCCTCCTCCGCCAGCTCGCCGCCGCCCTCGTCCTCGACGACGCCTCCGGCAACCTCGTCTTCCGCTTCGACCCGGCCATCCACCAGGCGACCGGCCGCGCCGCCATCGTCGAGATCCCTTACCTCTGGGAAAGCCTCGAGCACATCACCTGCCCGACGCTCGTCATCCGCGCCGAGAAGAGCAAGGTCCTCTCTCCCGAGATCGCCCAGGAGATGGTCCGCCGCCTTCCCCACGCCAGCTTCGTCGAAATCCCTGAAGCCGGCCATCAGGTCCCGCTCCACCAGCCCGAGGCCTTCACCGCCGCCGTCCGCGACTTCCTCTCCACCTGACCTCTCGCACCTTTACGGCCCACTCTCCAGCCTGACGGCCGGCACTGCGCGCCCAACTGCCCACCGGACCCCCTAACCGCCGCCCAGGTCCCGGTTGTGCCCCTCGTAGACGATGGCCAGCTCCCGGCTCTTGTGGCGCTCGAGCTGTTCGGCGAGCAGCATCGCCTTCTCGCCCATGGTCACCATCTCCCAGACGTCCGGCCGTCTCAGCGCCTCGGCCTCTCGCACAAGTGCGCGCGTCCGAACCAGCAGCTCCTCGTGTGCCTCCACCGTGCGCGCGATCTGCGCGTGCAGCCGCGGCTCCTCGCGGTCCAGCTGCGGCAGGGGCGCGTCGCTCTCCTGGGTGCGCCGCACATGGCGCGCCAACGCCGCCCGTGCCGCCACCGCGTTGCGCCGGAAGGCGGTTGCCCACGCCTGCGGGCGCGCCGCCGAATAGGGCACCCGCGCCGCCTGTCGTAGAAGGCGACGCGCGTCAGCGAGCGGGTCCAGCGTGGGAAGGCGCGCCGGCCCCAATGGCCCACCGAGCACCGAGTCCTGCATCCTGCTCCTCCTCGCGCCCCCGCCGGGCGCGCCCGAAAGTACGTGGGAGGCTGAGCCGCTCCCGACGGGGTCCGTCGAGATACCAGCCGTCACGCTACCACCGCCCGGTAACGAGGACATAAACCGCGCGTAACGACTCCGCCAAGTACCGTGCCGACGCCCACTCGCCGCCGCTCACTTCGTGCCCGAATCGTCGGCTCTTTCCCAATCCTTCGCGAGGGGCCACTCGGTCCATGGCGCTGGTCCGCTCGTCCCTGCCGCCGGCCCTGACGGTGGGCGAAGCTGTGCTTGCCCGCGTGCCCCCCGTGCACCCGCGCGAAAGGAGCGGCCCATGTACGCCCGCGTGACCCAGTTCGACGTCGACACCGTCGCGATAAGCGTCGAGGCCGCTCTCCTACGTTTCAAGGACCTTGTGCTTCCCGAACTCCGCCGCCAGCCCGGCTATGAGGGTGCTCTCCTCCTGCGCACGCCCGAAGGCAAAGGCCTCCTCCTTACCTACTGGTCCAGCGAGTCGGCCGCCCGTGCCACCGTCGAAAGCGGCTTCTACGCCGCCCAGATCGGGAAGTTCCTCACCTTCTACCGCCAGCCCCCGGGCCGCGAGCACTACGAAGTCGTCCTCCGCGATCTCCCAGCCGCCACAATTCCCACGCCGGGCGGCACAGAGGGACCGGGATGACACTCCTCGAAGCCCGGCCCGAAGCGCCCCCGATAGGCCACCACAGCGGCCCCATCATCCAGGCCACAAACGTCCACAAGACCTACGACGCCTCCGGTAACGCAGTCCATGCCCTGCGCGGCGTCTCCCTGGACGTTCCCGCCGGCGAGATGGTTGCCATCATGGGCCCCTCCGGCTGCGGGAAGACTACTCTCCTCAACTGCCTGAGCGGCCTCGACACGGTCGACAGCGGCCAGATCCTCATCGAAGGCACCGCCATCGCGACCATGCCCGACAAAGCCAAGACGACCTACCGCGCCCGCCGCATGGGCTTCGTCTTCCAGACCTACAATCTGCTCCCCGTCCTCTCTGCCGCCGAGAACGTCGAGCTCCCGCTCGTCGTCTCCGGCGTCGACTCCGGCGAGGCGCGCGATCGGGCCCTCCGCGCACTCGCCCTCGTCGGCCTCGCCGATCGCGCCGGCCACTGGCCTGCGCAGCTCAGCGGCGGTCAGCGCCAGCGCGTCACTATCGCCCGCGCCCTCGTCAACGACCCCGCCATCGTCTGGGCCGACGAGCCCACCGGCAACCTCGACTCCCAGACCGCAGACGAAGTCATGAGCCTCATGGAACGGCTCAACCGCCAGCACGGTCAGACCTTCGTCATCGTCACCCATGACCCAGGCATCGGCCGCCGCTGTCACCGCATCATCCGCATGCGCGACGGCGAGATCGTCGACGAAGAGCGCCCCCTGTGAGCGAGCTCTTCGGCATCCCGATGAACGGCATCATGGTCGCCCTCCTGGCCCTGCTCGCCGTCTGCCTGAGCGCCTTCGCAGCCGTCTTCCTCGCCAACCGTACGATGTTCCGCATGGGCGTGCGGAACATCCCCCGCCGCCGCGCCCAGAGCATCCTCGTCGTCAGCGGCCTCATGCTCGCGACCGTCATCATCACCGCCGCCTTCACCACCGGCGACGTCATCGATTACTCCGCGACGCGCGCGACCTACGACAATCTCCAGCGCACCGACCTCAGCGTTCATCACTTCCGCCCCGTCGAGGGCGACGTCCCCTTCGGCCAGACCTACGCCCCCGAGTCCGTCACCTCCGGCCTCGAATCCACCTTCGCTGGCGACCCCGACATCGAGGGCTTCATGCCCTTCCTCTACGAAACCGTCCCCGTCGTCAACCCGCGCACCAGCCTCTTCGAACCGGCTGTCGTCATGGCGGGGTACGACCCCGAGCGTCTGACCCGTTTCGGCGGCCTCCGGCTCGTCGACGGTGGCGCGGCTGACGTCGCCGGGTTGCCCGATGACGGTGTTTTCCTCGGCCGCCGCCTCGCGGACAAGATCGACGCCCGCGTCGGCGACGCCGTACTTCTCTTCGCCCGCAACGAGCAGGTCGTCCTCCACGTCGCCGGCGTCGTCGAGGACGAACGCGCCTCGGGCATCCTCGAGTTTGGCCCTGCCGGCGGGCTCCCGGGCATGGCCGCCAGGCTCCCCGTCGTCCAGCGCATCACCGGCCACCAGGCGCAGATCACGACCGTGAATGTCACCCTCCGCGGCGGCGTTCGCGGCAGCCTCGACCGCTCCGACCCCGCCGCTGTTCGCCTTATCGTCCTCGCGCACGACGAAGCTGCGAAAGCCGCAATCGGCCTCACCGGGATCACGTTTCAGGTCGAGACGATCAAGCAGGACGCCATCGAAGGATCCAGGCTCGCCGCTAGCCTCTTCACGACGGTCTTTCTTGTCCTCGGTCTCTTCTCCATTGCCGCCGGCGCCATGCTCATTTTCACCCTCTTCGTCATGCTTGCTGCCGAGCGACGTACCGAAATGGGCATCGTTCGCGCCGTGGGCGGGCAGCGCGTCCACCTTGTGCAGGCCTTCGTCGCCGAGGGCGCCGTCTACGACCTCGTCGCTGGCCTGATCGGCGTCGCCATTGGCGTCGCCGCCGCCCTCGTCATCGTT
The DNA here is from genome assembly GCA_020847765.1 of Dehalococcoidia bacterium. Taxonomy (GTDB): domain Bacteria; phylum Chloroflexota; class Dehalococcoidia; order Tepidiformales; family Tepidiformaceae; genus JADLBJ01. The sequence continues at coordinate 16,337 of JADLBJ010000145.1, read as the reverse complement.
GTCGGCGGCGCGAAGCTTCTCGTCGGCGACGAGCTCTCCGTGATCACGGCGCATGTCGCCCCGCGCTCCCTCGTGGTCAGCTTCTGTCTCGGCGCGGTTCTCACCTTCCTGACCGTCGTTGTCTCCTCCCTGCGCATCAGCCAGCTCAACATCGTCGCCGCCGTGCGCGGCCAGGCAAGTGCCGCCGCCGTCCGCGAACCGAAGCACCGCAACCGCTGGCTCTGGATCATCCTCGGGATCCCCGCCCTGATCCTGCCGCCGCTCGGCCTCTACTGGCTCCTGCGTAAAGGCTTCGGCATGCCGTGGTCCTGGATCGTCGGCCCCGGCGGCATCCTCGTCGGCCTCCTCCTCGTTGCCGTAGGACGCGCCTCGGAAGTCGCCTTTCCCCTCACCCTCGGCGTCTCCATCCTCATCCTCTCCGTTGCCGCTGTCGCGCAATACTATGGCGCCGGCCGTCGCCTCGCCTGGTCGCTCGCCGGGGTCGCCCTCGCAGCCTACTGGGTCGCCCCCGCCGACGTCGTCACCGGCTTCCTCGGCGGCGACTACGAGATCTCCGGCATGGAGATGTTCGTCCTCTCCGGCATCATGATCGTCACAGGCTTCACCCTCTTCATCGTCTTCAACGCCCGCCTGCTGACGGTCATCTTCGCGGCGCAGCGCCGGGGCTCGCGCCGCTATCTCGCCCCGGCCATCCTCGCCGTCGCCGCCCTCGCTGCTCTCATCGTTGGCCTGGCCGTCGGCCACTCGGCGAGCGGCCTCGGACAGCTGGGCTACTTGCTGGCCGCCTTCCTTGCCGTCTTCGCCCTATCCTCCGCGGCCGCGATGCGCGTCCCCCGCTTCGCGCCCGCCTTCAAGATGGGCGTCGCCTACCCCCTCGCGAACCGCTTCCGCACCGGCATGACCATCGCCATGTTCGCCATCGTCGTCTTCTCCGTCACCGTTATGAGCATTGTCAACGCCAGCTTCCTCGACATGTTCACGAGCGACGAGGGCCGCGGCGGGTGGGACGTCATCGCTGCCACCAATCAAAACAACCCCATCCCCGACTTCACCGCTGCCCTCCGCGAAGCCCGCTTCGACACGTCCGTCATCACCGCCATGGGTTCCCTCACCCAGTACGACGACAATGCGCAGGAGGCACGGACGCCCGGTGGCAGCTGGCACCCTTATCCCCTCATTGCCGGCGACAGCGCCTTCTTCGCCAGCGCCTCCATGAAGCTCGACGGTCGCGCGCGCGGCTATGCCACCGATCGCGCAGTCTATGACGCGGTCGCCGGCCGCGAAGGCCTCGCCCTCCTCGATTCGGCTCCCCTGCAGTCAGGCACGAGCTTCGGCGCCGCGCTCCTCAGCGTCGGCGGCGTCACCATCAACGACGGCCAGTTCGACCCCTTTGCCCTCGAGATCCGGGATCCCGTCACCGGCCACGCCCGGACCGTAACCGTCGTCGGCATCCTCTCCTCCAGGATCCCGCCGGGGCTGCTCGCTGGCGTCCTCATGAACGGCGACACCTACCGCCCCGTGCTCGGCGAGCCCGACTACCGCTCGGTCTACCTGCGTCTCGCCCAGGGCACCGACGACCGCGCGACAGCCAGGGCAATCAAGGCCGCGCTCGTCACCCGCGGCGTCCAGGCAGTCTCCATCCGCGAAGAGATAGACCGCGGCGTCGCCGCCTCTGTCGGCTTCCTGCGCATCTTCCAGGCATTCATGGCCCTCGGCCTCTTCGTGGGCATCGCCGCCCTCGGCGTCATCGCCCTTCGCTCCGTCGTCGAACGCCGCCAGCAGATTGGCATGCTCCGCGCCATCGGCTACCAGCGAGGGACCGTCGCCCTCAGCTTCCTGCTCGAATCCGGCTTCATCGCCATGATGGGCATCCTCGCAGGCGTCGTCGGCGCCTGCCTGCTTTCATGGGAGCTCGTACGCGGCGACGCCTTCACGCAGACGGGCATGCCGTTCTTCATCCCCTGGTTCGACATCGGACTTATCGTCGCCCTGACCTTCTCCGTCGCCCTCGTGATGACCTGGTGGCCCAGCCGCCGCGCCGCCTCGGTGCCGATCGCCGCCGCCCTGCGCTACGAGTAACGCTCAGGCCGCCGGCGTGCGCGGCTCCGGCCGTCGCCGTCCCACCCCTTTCGTCGGCTGTTCGAACCCCAGTGCTTCCCACGCATGGCGCCGCGCCGTGACGTCGAGCTGCTGAGCGCGCCGCGGCCGCAGCCAGGCGATAGCCGCCGCTTCGCTGGCGAAGACCTGTCCCGCCTCCTGCAGCCCGGCAAAGCGGCACAACCGCGCCGCTGTCCGCGCCTGCCCGTCGCCGGCTAAAAACGCCACCCGCATCCCCGGCCGGTGCGCGGCGGCGATCGACGCCGCCACCACGAGCAGCCCACCCGGGCCGCGCGTCGCCGCTCGCATGTCGCAGAAGACGCTCTCCAGTGCACCTGCCTCGAGGAGAGCCGCCGCTTGCGAAGCCGCACGCAACGCCTCCTCGGTCCGGATCCGTCCGGACAGCTCGATGCACAGCGTCTCTTGCTGCGCGTCCGCCCGGATTGTGTACATAAGCTCCCTCCGGCGAGCGTGACCGCCGCCCTCAAGTCTGCACCCCGTCATGCACCACTCGCACTCGGGCGCCCTCCCTAGGGCGAAGCCCTGCTACCCCGTCGCCTCGAACCTCGTTGCCACGCTGCTCATCACCACTTCCGCCCGGCATCGCCCCTCCAGCGCCTTCTCCAGGCGCGCAGCGATCGCGGGCAGGGCGCCCGCCGGCGCGTGCGGCAGGAGCACGATCTCCCCCGAGCGCGAAACTGGCCGATCATACCCGCGGGAGAAGCGCCGTACCAGCCAGGCGGCGGCGAACGGCGCCGTTCCGCCCGTCGGCCGGATCCAGATCGCAGGCGGCAGCGGGTCGCGCACCGCTTCCGGCAGCGCCGTCGATCGCTCCCAGGTCGTCGGTGTAGGGCTGCCGCCGCTCACCATGACCAGCGCTGCCACCGCCTGGTGGGGCGTCACCGGGACCGTCAGCCAGTCCGCCGCGCCCGCGTCCAGTCCCTCCAGGACGGCCTCGTGGTCCTCCTGGCCGGCCAGGAGCACGATCCGGCACCCCAGCCAGCGCGCCGCAGACACCCGTTCGCGCGCGTCGCGTCCCGTCGCCGGCGCAAACAGCAGGTCCGCCGCCGCCAGACCCGCTTCCGGCAAGAGGCGAGCCCCGGCCGACGTGCAGGCTTGCTCTAGCTCCGTCCGCGCGCGGCCGGCCGGCAACCCGACCACCACCGTCAGCGCATGCAGGCGAGGATGGAGCACGGTTCCCGTCGGGCCCTCCGCCGCTCGTTCCACGCGCCCCTGAAACGACCGCCCGTCTCGTGCCAGGGCTCCTACCCAGGCGTCGCAGGAGTCGCAAGCGAGCAACGGCCGCCAGCGCGGGTGTGCCGGCTCCGCGTCGATCAGGCCCGGCCCTCGGCCGGCAGCACCCCCGCAGAGCCCGCAGGACGGGCCGCTTGCCAGCGGCTCGATGGCTGTCGGCGCTCCCGGGAGGAGGCGGCCCCCCGCCACACCGCTGGCTGCCGCCTCCGCCGCTTCGCGCATGAACCCGAGGCAGCCGCCACAGAGAACTCGCGCCCAGCGGGCGGGCGCCGTTCCGTCCGGAGCACGCCGGCGTGAGACGAGCGAGCTCGCCCCCGGCATCTGGCCACAACAGTCGCAGACTGCCGTCATGCCAGTATTGTCGGCATTGACTCGCGGCCGGCAGAGACGCTCAGCGCACCCGCGTGGCCATCACCGGCACGAGCCCCGGCCCGAACGTCGCCGCCACCCGGTCGTCGACTGCCAGCCGCTCGAGCAGGTCGCGTTCACGGCCTGGTTCCACCGCCCCCGGTACCCGCGAGAAGAAGAGCGTGCCGCCGACCCGCAGCAGCCGCACCACGTCCTCGTAAAGCGGCGCTACCAGGTCCGCTCGCTCGTGCGCAACGACGAGGTCGTACGGCCCGCTCAGGGCCGGCAGCACCTGCCTCGCAGCAGTCCCGTGTACCCGCACGCGATCGTCGAGGGCATAGTGACGGAAGGCGGCCTCAGCCAGCGCGGCGTGCACCGGATCGGCTTCGGTCGTATCCAGCCGACCCGTCTGCCCGAAAGCCGCTGCAATGTGCAGAGACCCGTAGCCGAGGCCGGCTCCAATCTCCAGCACGTAGCTCGAATGCGTCGCCCGCGTCAGCACCGTCAAGCGCCGCGCGTCGATGAGCGACGGCGGCCTTGCGCTGCAGCTGTGCTCCTCGACGTGCCGCAACGCCCGCTCCCGCACCTCCGCGAAGCGGTCGGGCCGCAGCGCCGTCAACGCCTGCGCGAGGCTCGCCTCCTCTTCCATGCTCACCTTGCTCCGCTTCCTCCACCAACGACGACGTCGATGACGACGGCGAAGTGGTCGCTGGGATACAGTGTCGCGTCGTCCGCAGCTGGCTCGTTGGCCGCAATGCAGGCCGCCTTCGCGGCCACGCTTCCCGCCAGCCAGACGTAGTCGAGACAGTTCGGCTCGCCGTCCGTATCCATCGTGGGCGCCTGAATGCCCGAGGGCCAGGTCACGCGCGGCTCTTCCCCCGTCGCCTCTGCAAACGCCGACCGAAAGCCCGATGCCCGCATGACCGCGCAGGCTGGCTCCGATGGCGGAGCGTTGAAGTCTCCGACGGCCACGATGGCGTCCGCGGCCGGTGCGGCGGCAAGCCACTCCGCCAGCAGGCGCGCCTGGTCGGCTCTTACCTCTGGCTCTTTCGGTCTATGGTGAAGGTGCGTGTTCGCGAACCAGAGGCTGCGGCCCTCGGGCAGCGCGACCAGCGCCCGCTGGGCCACGCGCCTGTGCCCGAGGGACACCGTCTCGTGCACGAGTACGTCGCCCACAGCCACGAGGATGGCGAGGCCGAAGTCAGGGTAGCGCTCGCTCCTCGCCTGCAGGCTCCGGGCAGGGTGAGCGCGCCCCGCGGCGGCCAGCAGATCGTCCTGGCGTTCGCCCGCGGCGAAGCTCACTTCCTGCAGCCCGGCGACGTCAGCCCCGATGGCCGCGAATGCGTCAATCAGCAGCGAGCGCCGTTCGGCATAGCGGTCGTTGACGTTGCGCAGGTTGAAGGTCACTACCCGCAGGCTGACCATCTCTTCAGCCCAGCAGCTGGCGCGCCTTCCGCACCGTATGGCCGTCGACGACCTCCTCGCCCAGCCGCGCGACGGTCGCTCCTTCCGCGCGCGCCGCTTCATAGGCGGCGACCTGCGCCCGGGCTCGCTCGACTGCTTCCGCGGATGGCGAGAACGCAGCGTTCGCCTGGAGTGCGAGCGCCGGCGTGGGCAGCAGCGCCCCCCCGAATCCCGCCTGCGCCATGCCCAGCAGATCGATGGTGCCTCCCTGGATGAGCGGCACCAGGTCGAATGCCCGCGCCGCCGCAACCACTGCGCCGCGAGCGAACGCCAGCCGTGGGCCGCTCTCCTCCGGCCGCCCGGCGACGTCCAACGCGTACCCCTGCGCGTCGAAGTTGAGCGCCAACATCCGCGGCACGGCGTGCGCGATCTCCGCCGCGCGCAGCACACCGCGCGCCGAATCCACGGTCGCAACCACCCGCACCGTGCCTGGCTCGATGCCCCGCCCGTGCTCGAATTCACGCAGGACGACGGCCAGGTCGCGGAGGTCCTGCGGCTCGGTCACATGGGGCAGGAACACCGCCGCCAGCCCTGGTAGGACGATCGCCTCGGCGTCGTCGCGCAGCAGCCGCGTCTTCGGGTGGTTCACCACGGCGAACGGGAGCTTCCCCGCCTCCCGAATACGCGGCACCGCCTCGCGCGCGGCTTCTCTCAGGTCGGCCACCGGCACTTGAGCGTTCGCGAGGCTGAGCACGACAGCGTCCGCGGCCGAGGCGAGCGCGTCTTCGAGCGACGCCCGCCCCTCTCCCACCCGCACGACGCTGCGCAGCCGCACTACCGCCCCTTCCCGCCGATGTAGCCGCCTACCACGACGGCGGGCGGCTGGAGAGCAGAGAGGTTCAAGTCCTGGCGCAGGGCCATGACACCCTGCAGGTGGTCGAGCGCGTGACGGTACATCAGCTCCGCGAGCCACTGACAGGTTAGCGGCCCCCAACGTGTGTCATCGCGCCAGCGCGCCCAGACCAGGTCCGGCATGTCCCGGAAGATCAGCAGCTCCTCGTCACGCATCCGCTGCAGGTCGTTCATCATCGCTGTCAGCGCTTCCTCGCGGCGATAGCGCTGCTCGTGCCACTCCCTCCGGCTGTAGTCGAGCGGGTCCAGCATGTCCGGCACTGTCGCCCAGCGCAGCAGCGGCAGGTACACCTCCTGCTCCATGTCGCGCAGGTGGGCGAGATGCTCGTGGATCGACCACTCCTCAGGCCCGGGCGAGTATTCCGTGCTCTGCCGGGACAGGCCCCGAACCGCCCAGGCCAGATCGTCCGTGGCCTGGCGCAGGCGAACAAGGACCTCGGTGCGGTAGGTGCCGGTCTCGGTCATGTGCGTCGCGCCTCCAGCCTCCGCGGAGTATACCGCCCCCTCGCAATCCGCGGCCCGACGCCTGCGGCAGCTTCCGGCCGCGTCAGGTCCCGCACCCGAACACCCCTTGTCCGCCATGGTCTACGGACGGCGCACTGGAACTCGTCGATCGGAAGGCCGACACCGTGACACGCCCCGATCGCGCCGCGCTCCGGCGCCCGATCCCGTCCCCCCTGTCAGGGGTTCACCCGATATCCGCAAATGTCCCCGCGACGTACAACCTTCCCGTGAGCAGCGAGCCGTCCCTGGTTTGCGCCTGGTGCGGCGCCCTGCTTCGCCTGGCTGGCGAGCTCATTTCGCACGGCATCTGCTCCCATTGCCTCGAAGGCGTCGAAGTCCAGGAGGTCTCGGACCCCAGCCGCCGGCGGAGGCGGGCAGCCGCGTCTCCGCGGCGTGCGCGGCGGCCCCGCCCCGTCGCCGTCCAGCTCTTCCTGCCCCTGCCCACGGTGGGCGCGCCGATGGCGCTCGGCCTTCCCCTCGCCTAACCCGCCTCGGGGTAGGTCTCGTCCAGATACTGCTCCGCCGCCAGCGCCGCCGTCGCGCCGTCGCCGCAGGCCGCCACCAGCTGCCGTGCGGCCTGCGTGCGCACGTCTCCCGCCACGAACAACCCGGGCACCGACGTGCGCATCCGCAGATCGACGCGCGCATGACCGCCGCCGTCGAGGTCGACCAGGCCCCGGAGGAGATGGCTGTTCGGCGACTGCCCGATGAAGATGAAGACGGCGCTCACCGGGAGTCGCCAGCGCGCGTCTGTCCTCACGTTGCGCAGCTCGACGCCGCTCACGCCGGCCTCGTCCCCGGCGATCCGCTCGACGACAGTGTCCCAGGTAAACGTGAACCTGGGATTGGCCCGCGCTCGTTCTTGGAGGATCTCGCTCGCCCTCAGCGTGTCGCGCCGGTGGATGAGGTGGACTCTGCTCGCGTAGCGGCTGACGAAGAGCCCCTCGTCCAACGCCGAGTCGCCCCCGCCGACCACCGCGACCTCTTGGCCCTTGAAGAAGGCCGCGTCGCATGTGGCGCACCAGCTCACTCCCCGACCGGTGAGCTCCGTCTCCCCGGGCACGCCCAAGCGGTTGTAGTCGGCACCCGCGGTGACCACGACGGCCTTCGCCCGATACCCGCCCGCCTCCGTCGTCAGTCGGAAGCGGCCGTCATCGTCACGACAGAGTGTCCGCACCTCGTCGTACAGTGTCTCCGCGCCGAACTTCTCGGCCTGCTGGAGCATGCGCTGCGCCAGATCGAAGCCGTTTACCCCCTCGGGGAAGCCCGGGAAGTTCTCCACGATGTCCGTCGTCGCGATCTGTCCACCCGTGATCTTGCGCTCGAAGACAACGGTCTGCCGACGCGCGCGGGCCGCATAGAGGGCGGCAGTCAGACCGGCGCCCCCGCCGCCCACGATTGCGATGTCGTATTCCTTCATCGCGCTTGCCCCCCGGGAGGTCCGTCAGACGCTCAGGGCTTCGTCGATCCGTTTCTTCAGGTCGCTCTTGGGCCGAAAGCCGACGATGGTCCCCTTTAGCTCGCCGCTCTTGAAGATGAGCAGCGTGGGGATGCTGCGGATACCGAAGCGAGACGGCACCTGCGGGTTCTCGTCGGTGTTCATCTTGAAGAAGTTCATCTTGCCGGCGTACTCGTCGCTCAGCTCTGCGACGACAGGCGCAACCATGCGGCAGGGCCCGCACCAGGGGGCCCAGAAATCGACCAGCACCGGCAGCTCGCTCGCGACGACGTCCGTCTCGAAGCTCTGATCGGTGATTTCGCGTGGCTCGGCCATCCCGTTCCGTCCTTCCCCGGCGGCCGTTGACAGCGGATCCGCCTGTGTTAGCATGAAACACGATACCGGGAGGGGGTATCGAATGTCAATCCCAGGGAGGGCCTCCCACGATGGACCCGGAGGAAGAAAAGCGCCTGCTGGACCGCCTTGCGCGGGTCGAGGGCCAAGTCCGCGGCCTGCGCAAGATGCTGGAAGAGCGCCGTTGTTGCGAGGACGTCCTCACACAACTCCTCGCCGCGCGCTCCGGGCTCGAATCGGCCGGCCTCGTGGTCCTCGAGCGTCATCTCCAGGAATGCGTCCTCGACGCCGCCACGGTGGATCAGGCGACGATGGCGCGGGTGCGTGACACCCTGAAGCTCTGGAGTCGCCACGGTTAGAAATTGCGCCTCTGTTCGGCCGCTTGCTACCATCCCGAGCAAGGCGGCAGTGCGAATGGACGTTGGCTCCGTACTCGTGCTGAACCAGAACTACGAGCCGCTCAACGTGTGCAATGTGCGGCGCGCGATGATCCTTGTCCTTCGCGGCAAGGCCGAGATCATCGAGAATGCCCGGAACGTCATCCGTACCGCGACTCGCGTCTTCGCCCTCCCCAGCGTCATCCGCCTCGTCAACCTGATCCGCCGCCCGCGCCCGCGTGTTCGCCTCACCCGCAAGGAGATCTTCGCGCGTGACGGCTGGATATGCGTCTACTGCGGCCGGGCGACCCGCGAGCTCACCCTCGACCACGTCCTCCCCCGCCACCGCGGCGGTGCCCACACCTGGGAGAACCTCGTCAGCGCCTGCAAGGCCTGCAACCATCGCAAGGCTGGTCATACGCCCGCTGAAGCGCACATGTCGCTCCAGCAGGAGCCGGCTCGACCGCGCGTTTCCATCTACTACACCTTCTTCCAGTACCTCGCGCAGCAGGAAGAGTGGCGCAAGTTCGTGCCGGGCTACGAAGCCGCGGCCGCCGCCGGCTGACAGCACCGGCCGATCTTCGCCTGGTCGGAGCCGAGCGGGGGACCGGCCGAACCCTCCCGACGTCGGGGCACAGGCAGGCAGCGCGGCAGGTCCGGGACGAATCAGCGCCCCCCGTTCGCGGCCCAGCGCGCCTTGATTGCCGCCACGCCGTCCTGGGGGTCCTGCCCGAAGAAGCCCAGCATTTCCAGGGCGAGCGAGTAGTCGAAGGCCGTGATCCCTCCCAGCCGTAGCCACTGGTTGAGTGCCCGCTTGGTGAAGCGGAGCGCGTGCTGGGGCCCGTCGGCGAGCCGATGGGCGAGACGCAGCGCCTCCGGCAGAACCTGCTCGCGCGGCATGGCCTTGCTCACCAGCCCGATGCGCTCGGCCTCGCGCCCGTCGAGGAAGTCCGAGGTGAGCAGGTAGTACTTCGCCTTCGCCATCCCACAGAGGATCGGCCAAATGATCGCCGCGTGATCTCCCGCCGCCACGCCCAGCCGCAGGTGCCCATCCGTGAGGCGCGCGTCGTCGGCGATGATGGAGATGTCGGCCATCAGGGCGACCGCCAGCCCCGCTCCCACTGCCACGCCGTTGATGGCGGACACGATCACCTTCTCGCAATTGACAATGCTGTAGACGAGCTGCTGCGCCTCGCGCATCAGCGTGGCTATCGCTTCGAAGCGCTGCTCCGCGGGCAGGGGGGCGCGCTCCTCCAGGTCGGCCAGGTCGCCGCCGGCCGAGAAGGCGCTGCCCGCCCCGGTAACTACAGCCACGCGTACGGCCGGGTCGCGATCGACGTCCGCCCAGACCTCGGTCAACTCGCGATGGAGGACGTTGTTCGTGGCATTGAGCACATCGGGGCGGTTCAGCGTGACCAGTGCGACACTGTCCTGCACGTCGATGTGCAGGTGCTGGTAGCGGCCGTAATCCATCGCTCCTCCTCCGGGCACGCGGCTGGCGCCATGGTACGGCCCTCGCGGATGGTGTCGCAGCTCCGGTTGTAGAATCGCGCCAGTGAGCCCGCTCGATCGCGACGCCATCCTCGCGGACGCCGCCCGTCTCGCCGAGGGCCAGCCGGGGGGCACGCTCGCCACGACGCACGCCGAGGACGGGACGCCGTACGTCACCTTCGTCCTGTTCCACCTGCGCGCGAACGGGCAGGTGCTCTTCGGCAGTCGCCTCGGGCCGCAGCACGCCCGCAACATCGAGGCGACGCGCGAGGTTTCGTTCCTGATCGACAACCGCGAGGTGGTGCGCGAAGACTGGACCGCATTCGACCGTGTCGTCATCGAAGGCTGGGCACGCGAGGTGAAGCCGAACGACCCTCGCCACGCCGCCCTGCTCGCCGAGCTCGCCACGAAGAACCGGATGGCAGCCTTCTTCACGGAGCACGGCCGCCTGTACTGCGTCGATCCCCGCCGTCTCATCCTGATGAAGGGCTTCGAAGCAACCAGACATTTCGTGGACTTCGAAGAGGACTGACCGGCCCTGTTCGGGCGAAGGGCCCCCTCTCGTACAATCAGAGCCGTGGACTACGCCGAGGCGATCGATTACCTGATGTCGTTCACAGACCTCGAGCGAGGCGTCCAGCGCTCTCCGAACCCGACGATGAGTCTGGCGTCGATGCGCGCGCTGCTCGGCCGGCTGAACGACCCGCAGCGCGGTCGCCGGACCGTTCACGTCACGGGCTCCAAAGGCAAAGGCACCACCGCTGCCATGATCGCGGCCATCCTGCAGCGCCAGGAGCTGCGCACGGCGCTCTTCACCAGCCCCCACCTGCACGCCTTTACCGAGCGCGTCGCCATCGACGGCGCGCCTGTTTCGCCGCAGGAGTTCGCCGCCGGGCTCGGCGCCATTCGGCCCGCGGTCGAGGAGGAGCTGCGTAGCGTCCACGGCAACGTCAGCACGTTCGGCATTCTCACCGCGCTCTTCTTCTGGCTCGTGCGTGCCCAGGTGCCGCGCGTCGCCTGGCAGGTGGTGGAGGTGGGCCTGGGCGGCACCTTCGACACCACGAACGTGCTTGACGACACCGACGTGGCGGTGATCACCCCGATCTCCCTGGAGCACACGGCCATCCTCGGCCGCACCCCGGTCGAAATCGCCGGCGACAAGGCCGGGATCGTCAAGCCCGGGTCCGCCTGCGTTCTCGCACCGCAGCGCGACCCAGGCGTGGCGGCCGTCGTTCGCGCCCGCTGCGACGAAGTGGGCGCCGACTTCGTCGACGTGGCCGCGCGGTACGCGGTCGAGCCGGGCGAGCGCCACGTCTTCGGGCAGGCGTTCGTCATCACCGGACCGAACGGCACGCGGGAGCTGCGCACACCGATGCTCGGACGCCACCAGCTTGACAACGCCGCCACCGCGGTCGCCGTTGCCGACGTCCTCGCCGAACGCGGCCAGCCAATCAGCGAGCCGGCGATCGCTGAGGGAATCGCCTATACCCGTGTCCATGGCCGCATGGAGGTGATGGGGCAGCGGCCGCTGATCGTGGCCGACGGCGCTCACAACGCGGAGAGCGCGGCCGCCCTGGCCGACGCGCTCCGCGAGTACTTCACGTGGCATCGCTGCTTCCTCGTCATCGGGGTGATGGCGGACAAGGACCTGCGGGGCATGGGCATGCAGCTGGCGCGCCTGGCCGAGCTCATCGTCTGCACGCGCTTCCGTAGCCCGCGTGCCCGGGACCCCTACGAGATGGTCCGCGAGATCGGCGGCCTGGGGCCGCCCGCAGTCGCCGAGGAGTTGGTTGCCGACGCTCTGGACGTGGCCCTCGCGCACGCCAATCCGGACGACCTCGTTTGTGTCACGGGCTCGCTCTATGTCGTCGCCGAAGCGCGGGAATACCTGCTCGGCGACGGGGCTTTCGGCAGTTGAGGCGCCGGGCGGGCCATCCCGCTGGACACAGCCGGACCCTCCCGCGAACCTCAGTGCATGTCCTTCGCCGCCGTGCTCGCCGCGGGCGCCTTCCCGGTTGCCCTCGAGATCACACCTCCCCAGAAAGTGCTGCCCGCCGTTCTCCTGCGCCGGGCGCGCCTCCTCGGGGATGCCGCGTCCGCGGTGAACGTGATCCAGCGGCCCGGCCGCCAGCCGAGCCTGGAAGCGTCGATTGCGCTGCAGGCTGCCGGCGTGGCACCCACCTGGCACCTGGTGACGCGCGGCCGGAGCCGGGGCGAGATCGTCAGCGACCTCCAGCGCGCGAGTGCGGCCGGCTTGTCGCAGGTGCTCTGCATCCGCGGCGACCATCATGCTGCCGATCCGCCGGACGTCATCTCCCTGCGCGAAGCCGTCGCCCTTGCGGCCCACGCTCTGCCGGGTGCGCTGCTCGGCGCCACGCTCAACCAGTATGTGGCCGACCCTGCGGCTGTCCTTCGCAACCTCCTTCCCAAGCTGCGTGCGGGGGCGCGGTACGTCCAGACGCAGCCCGTCTTCGACCTCGAGCAGCTGCGTCCCCTTGCGGAGGCGGTCAAGAACGCGACGCCGGAAACGGCCGTCGTCGCGATGGCGATGCCGCTCCTGTCGGTCGACGCGGCGGAGAAGATCGCGGCCCGGCTCTGCATCGGGGCTCCCCCGGCCGTCCACGGCGGGGGCGCCGCAGGTGGGTGGGCGGCGTTCGACGACGTGCTTGCTTCCCTGGTAAGTGCTCCCTTCGTCGACGGCGTCGCCATCATGACGTTCGAGCTCGACCCGCCGGCCGAGACCGGCGCCCGCATCTGCCAGGCGCTCAGGGCGGCCGGCGTCTCTCCGCCCTGAAAGCCCGATCGACAGCGACACTCGGTCAGGCCAACAATACCGTTATGGGCATGAAGGTCGCTGTCATCTCCGACTACGTCTGACCGTGGTGCTACATAGCTGCCCGGCGGGTAGCGGAGTTCGAGCGGATGTTCGCGGTCGACGTCACCTGGTGGCCCTTCGAACTGCACCCGGAGACACCGGCAGAGGGACGCAGCGTGGACGCGTTGCTCAACCGGAGCGGACGCGGCCGTGAGTACAGCGAGCACCTGCAGGCGTATGCGGCGGACGCGGGGCTGGTCCTCGCCTCGAACCGCTGGCTCGCCAACTCCCACCGGGCGCTCGAGCTGGCGGAGTTCGCGCGTGATCGCGGCGCTTTTGCGCCCGTGCACGAGGCGCTCTTTGGGGCCTGTCTCCTCGACGGGCGCAACCTCGGCGACCTGGACGTCCTCTGCGACATCGCCCGGGAGGCAGGACTGGACGCGGAGGAGTTCCGGGTGGAATGCATGGTCGGCCGCTACGCCGCGCTGGTGGACCAGACGACCGCCATCGCCCGCGAGAAGGGCGTCAGCTCTACGCCGACCATGATCTTCGACGATCGCTTCGCCGTCATAGGGGCGCAGGACCTGGCCGTATACGTCGACGTGCTTACGCGGCTGGGAGCGAAACCGCGTGAGGGTGGAATGTTGTAGCCTCGGGCGCATGCAATCGCCGCGTACGTTCGCTGCCTGGTGTCGACGGCGGCCGGTGGTGCTTTTCACGAGCCTTGGGGCGGCGGTGCTGCTCGCGCTGGCCCTGCTTGTTGCGCTGGCGGGAGCGAACGGCACGGCGTCGCCGCCGAGTGGCAAGCGGGTCGTCGTGGCCGAAGTCGCGGCCGACCGCGCGATGGGGATGGGGACGGTGGGGCCGCCTGTTTCACCGACGCCCACCGCGACTCCCACTTCCACCGCGACCCCCACCCAAACGCCCGCGCCCGCGGACGGCGGCTTCGACGGCGAGCGGGCGCGGGCGGTTGCGACGTACCTTTCCCAGACGATCGGGGTCCGGGTCGCCGGGACGGCGGCGGAGCGGGTCGCGGCCGAGTACTTGCGGCAGACGCTCGCCGGCTACGGCTACGCGGTCGAGCTGGAGCCATTCGACGCCCCTGGGGCGGGTGTGCCGGCGGTCACGGTGGCGGTAGGAGGCGCGCTCGTCTCGGCGGCGGCGTTAAACGGGAGCGCGGACGGGACTGTGAGCGCCCCCGTGGTCCTCGTGGGGTACGGCGACCCGTCCGGGGTTGGGACGCTGGACCTGCACGGGCGGATCGCGGTCGCCCGGCGCGGCGTCACCACCTTCGGGGACAAGTACCAGCGCGTCCGCGCGGCGGGCGCTGTTGCCCTGATTGTGGTGAACAGCGGGCCGGGGCCAGTTGCGGGGACGCTGGGCATGGCGGCCGCGTTCCCGGTCGTGTCGGTGGGCGAGGAGGCGGGCCGGGTTTTCGACGCTGCTGCCGCCTCGGGTGCAACCGTAAGGGTGGAGGTCAGCGAGGGTGACGTGACTTCTGTGAACGTAGTCGCGCGGCCAGCGCCGGGCGCGCGGTGCGACGTCGTGGCCGGCGGGCACTTCGACACCGTGCCCGGCGCCCCCGGGGCGAACGACAATGCGAGCGGCACGGCGACGGTGGTAGAGCTTGCCCGGGCGGCCGTCGCGCGGGGTGGGCTTCCCGGCGTGTGCTTTGTCGCGTTCGGGGACGAGGAGAGCGGGCTGTGGGGAAGCAAAGCCTTCGTCGCCGCGCGGCGGCAGAGCGGGGACCTGCCGCGCGCGATGCTCAACCTGGACGTCACTGGCGTCGGCTCGGGGGTGGAGGTGATCGGCAGCGCGTCGCTGACGTCGCTCGCGCTGCAGGCGGCGGGGAGCGTCGGCGTCCGGGCGGTCCTCTCGTCGCTGCCGCCGGGCACGTCGAGCGACCACGCTTCCTTCATCGAGGCCGGCGTACCGGCTGTCTTCTTTACGTCGGGGGACTTCAGCCTGATCCATACGCCGGGCGACGTGGCCAGCCGCCTGAGCGCCGAAGAGATGGACGACATCGGGGACGTCGCGCTGGCGACGCTGTTGCGGATCGCCGCCTCGCCCTGATCGGCTGCTCCGGGCCTGGAATCGGTCCCGGGAGGATGGGCGGCGCGGCCGCGGTGGCTGCCGGGCATCTGTTCGTTCGTTTTCATCTGTTGAACAGACGGGGCGTCGTCTCTGAGCGATCGCCCAGGGCGAGACCGCGAGCTGACGCCCCGCGTGACAGCGTGGATCGACGATGGCGGGAGGTGGAAGGGGCGGGAGGCAGGGGGCCGTTGATGGTCGGGGTGCCCAGATTTGAACTGGGGGCCTCTTCGTCCCGAACGAAGCGCTCTGCCAGGCTGAGCTACACCCCGCGAAGCCTCATCCTAACAGGCCTCCCTGCATCGCGGAACCGCAGGAGGGGGCGCTGTCGCTGCAGGGACACGCCGGCGTCGGACCCGGCATACTACGGACGGGAGCCACACGCATACGAGCGGGCTCCCGACGGAGGTTCCATGCGCACCTTTGCCCCCCGGTTCCTCGTCCTTGCCGCCGCGGCCCTAAGCGCGGTCGGCGTGGCCTCGGCGGCTCTCGCCGACGATCCGGCGGCGCCCGCCTATACGGGTCCTGCCGTCGAAACGATCACGTCTACCCTCCGTGGCCCGGACGGGGCGGCACTCGGGGCGGTCCAGCTGTCGCAGGACGCGGCCGGCGTGGTCCGCGTGACGGTCGACGTGAGCCAGCTCCCCGCCGGACCGCATGGGATCCACCTCCATTCGGTCGGTACCTGCGAGGGGCCGGCGTTCACCTCGGCGGGCGGTCACGTCAACCCTGCCAGCAAGCAGCACGGGCTGCTCAACCCGGCCGGCCCGCACGCCGGGGACCTTCCGGGGATCGACGAGACGACGGTCGATCTCCTCATGTACAACGGGGCTACCAGCCTGGTGACGCTCATGTCCGGGCCGCGCAGCCTGTTCGACGTGGACGGCAGCGCGCTCGTCGTGCACATGAACGCAGACGATCAGATGACCGACCCGACGGGCAACTCGGGGGCGCGGATTGCCTGCGCCGTGCTGGCCGCGCCCAATCCCGCGCTCGCCACGGCGACGCCGAAGCCGCCGGCGACCGGCAGTGGCGCGGCCGGCGACGCTTTCCCCGGCTGGCTGCCGCTGGCGGTTGGCGGGGGCCTGCTTGTTCTGGCGGGGGCCGGGGCTGCTACCGCTGGCCGTCGGCGCTAACGCGGAGAGGCCCGGGGGCGTTGCTCGCTTCCCCGGGCCCCTTCCTATCGCGAACCGGGCGCTGCTTGCGGGCTAGACCGCCTGGCTCAGCGGGTGGCGCCGGTACGCTGCCAGAG
>JADLBJ010000144.1 GCA_020847765.1 Dehalococcoidia bacterium | reverse complement strand
TCCTCGATTGCGGCGACGACGGCCTCCTCGGGCTCGGCGTCGATCGCCTGCAACGCATACTCCACGGCCGCCGCCCTGTCGGTGGGCAGGCGGCGGAGGAGGCGGAACGGCTCGGGAAGAACCGTGACGTCCGGCAGGATGCCCAGGTCCCAGAGCACGGGAAGCAGCTCCCGATAGGATGGCGCCGGCACGGGCCGCTCGCCCCAAACCAGTTCGTGCAGCACCGCCGGGTGGTCGGGCGGGGGCACGCTCCAAACGGCGATGGCGACGAGCCGGCGCGCGGCCGCGTCGAGCGCGAGGACAAAGGGCACGATCTCCTCGACGAAGTAGGTGACGTTGACGGCGATCACTACGTCGGCGGAGACGCCCCCCGCGGCTTCGGGCCAGCTTCCGGCGACGACCCGGGCGTTGGCGACGCCTGCCTCCCGGGCGGCCTCCTCGAACTGCTGGCGCATGGCGGGCGAGGGATCGAGGTTGACGACCTCGCGGCAGCGCAGCGCGAGGGGCAGGCTCACTCGTCCGGCACCGCCGCCCACGTCGAGGAGCGCGTCTTCCGGGCGAACGAGCGCGGCCAGGGCGGCCAGGTTGGGGTCCAGTGCGCGACGGGGGTCCATGCGGAATACGGCCGCTCGTCGCTCCCAACGGTCACCGCCGGCCACGGCATGGCCGGAGCGTGTGCCCATGCGTGCCGCCACACGGCTGGCGTAGAGTCGGGCGGACGCCGGGTCCTGGTCGGTTGTCTCCATCGGGTCTTCCCCTTTTGCTCCCTGGCGATTGGCCCTGGCGGCCGGCTCAAGGCTCAGTGTGCCACTCCGCGTCGAAAACGCGCGTCGCCGGGCCGGTCATGAACACCGACCCCTTGCCGTCCCATTCGAGGACGAGATCCCCCCCGGGGAGGGAATCAACCAGACGGTCGCCCGTAAAGCCGCGCAGGCGAGACGCGGCAGCGACGGCGGTCGCGCTCGTACCAGACGCGAGCGTGATCCCCGAGCCGCGCTCCCAGACGCGGTGCTTGACGTGCCCTGGATCGAGCACCTGCACGACCTGGAAGTTGGTCCGCCGCGGGAAGAGCGCATGGTTCTCGACGAGGGGCCCGACCAATGCCAGCGGGAAGGCGTCAGGGTCCGAGTCGAGGTAGTGAATAGCGTGCGGGTTGCCAACGCTCACGAGCGTCAGCTTCAGGTCGACGCCACCGACAGATAGTGGGAGGTCGACGACCGGCCCGGAGCCTTCCACGCTCGCGGGCAGGGCCGTCGGATCGAAGCTCGGCGGGCCCATGTCGACACGGGCGGCAACGACGACGCCATGCTCGCGGAAGACCTGCAGCGTCTTCACCCCGGCTAGAGTCTCGACGGTGACGGTCTCGGTGCCGGCAGGAACGAGGCCTTCTTCGATCGCGAACTTGACGACGCAGCGAATACCGTTGCCGCACATCTCCGCCTCGGAGCCGTCGGCGTTGAACATGCGCATGCGCATATCGGCAACCGTCGAGGGCAACGCGAGAATGAGGCCGTCGCTGCCCACACCAAAGTGCCGATCGCTCACACGGCGTGCCAGCGCGGGCCAGTCGCGCTCCGCTGAGGGTGCCAGATAGACGTAGTCGTTGCCGAGGCCATGCATCTTCGTCACGCGCATGAAGGCAGTAAAGCGCAGGGAGGCGGCGGCCGTAAAGCCGTGCCGGCAGCGCCCCTCACGGCGTCGCGCGGCACCTGCACCCGACGGGGTGCGCGCTGATCGGGCTTTGCTAGACTGTCCATTCGGGCCAGCTTCGGCAAAGCGCCCAGCAAGGGGGCCCCCGTAGCTCAGCGGATAGAGCAGTGGTTTCCTAAACCATGTGCGCAGGTTCGATTCCTGCCGGGGGTACCAGACCTCGCCAACTACCGGGGGGCGTTGAGACGGCGGGCGAACCCCTCCACCCTGGCCTGCACTGGAAGCATCCGGTAACACACCGGCGCTGTTTGTCCCGCGACCCACGTAACGCGTTGCGCACTCCTGCGAACGCGGCTCCGGGCGTGTATAACGTCGGGTGAGAGGGACGGCAGGAGAGAGGAGGGGACAGTGCAGTTCACCGTGGTCGCGATCTCGCGCACGCTTGGCGCGGGCGGCGAAGAGCTGGGAACGATCCTCGCCGACGAGCTCGGCTACCGGTACGTCGATTCGGAGATCATCGACCGCGCGGCTGCCCTCGCGCGGGTCGCGCCGGCGGAGATTGCCCGTGTCGAGGACCGCGCCGCCGCCACCAGCCGGGTGCTCCAGAAGCTCGACGAGGCCGCCACAGGGGGGACGCTCGAGGCAGCCGTACAAGCGCTCGATCCCACCGTAGCCGAGGGCTACGAGCACCTTATCGTCGACGTTATCCGGGAGACGGCCGCGATGGGGTTCATGGTCATCGTCGCCCACGGCGCGAGCATTCCTCTGGCAGGCATGCCCGGGCTCCTGCGCGTGCTGGTCACCGCCTCGCCCGAAGTGCGGGCTGAGCGGGTGGCCACAGAGGAGGGTGTCGGCCCGACAGTGGCGCGGGAGCGAGTGGCGGCCTCGGACCAGGCGCGGGCGGACTACTTCGCCCGTTTCTTCGGCGTCGTGCGCGAGCTGCCGACCCACTACGACCTGCTGATCAACACCGACGTCCTCTCGGTGGACCATGCGGCCAGGGCGCTGCTTGCGGTGATCCGCGAGTGAGGAGAAGCATGCCGAGGGGAGAAAACGCAGGCGCCCGCTCGCGTTGCTCAGCCTTCGATCTCGTGACACCATACGCCGAGGTGGCCGAGACGGGGGTACGAAGGGCGTGAGCTACCCGAACGAGCAGGATGAGTTCCCGGCCGTCTGCCCCTACCTCGGGCTGGCGGACGACGCCGACTCCCACGCGACTTACGCCACCGAGGCGCACCGCTGCTACCGGCTCGATTCGCCCACGCGCATCGCCACCGGTCACCAGGAGACGTACTGCCTCGGCGCGAACCACGTCACCTGCCCCGTCTACCGCGGCGAGGGCATCGGAGCCGCCGCGCCCGCAGCGGCAGCAGCCGCCCAGCAGGGGCCCCGCGGACGCGCACCACGAGGAGCGCCGGCACCGCTAGGATCCGGCGCGGCGAAACCCCAGCCGCGGCGCCAGGCGACCCTCGAGCGCCCACGGCGCGGTCCGGCCACCCTCAACCCCCGTCCGCGCGCTGGCGGAATCTCCATGCCGATCGCGACGATCGGTCTCTTCGCGCTTGCCATCATCGTCATCGGCGTGGCCTTCGCCATTCAGCAGGCTGTGGGCGGCGGTGATGACAGCGGCCTCTCGCCGGCCGACCGCGTGGCAACGAACGACGCACTCGCCAAGACGCAACCGGCACGCACGGCGACGCCAGGCAACGCCCAGACGCAAACGGCGCAGGCACGCACGCCCGGGGCGACGACCACCGCCACCACCGGTGCCACCACCACGGGCACAGCCGCCCCGAATCCCAAGAGCTACACGGTCGTTTCCGGTGACACCTGCAGCGGCATCGCGCAGGCGCACAACATCACGGACGACCAGTTCTTCGCAGCCAATCCGGACATCAGTCGGGACTGCAAGAACCTCGCCGTCGGCCAGGTGGTGAAGCTGCCCTAGCTACCTGCCCGTTCCCCGCAGGCGCGGGTCCAGCACGTCGCGCAACGAATCGCCCAGCAGATTGAAGACGAGCACGGTCAGGCTGAGCGCGGCACCGGGGAAGATGGCGATCCACCAGGCGTCGGTGAAGTACTGACGTGCGTCGCCGCCGAGGTCCCCGCCCCAGGACGGCTCGCCGACTGCCACGCCGAGACCGAGGAAGCTGAGCCCTGCCTCTGTGAGGATGGCCGCGGGGAGGGTGGCGCTGGCGACGACGATCATCAGCCCCGCAAGGTTGGGCAGGATGTGGCGGAAGATGACGCGCGCCCGCGACGCACCGATGACGCTGGCGGCTTCCACATACGGTTTCGACGTCTCCTGCAGCACGCCCCCTCGCATGATGCGGAAGATCGGGGGCGTGAAAACGATGCTGATGGCGAGGATGACCGTCTCGGTCCCGCGGCCGATCGCCGTAGCGAAGGCGAGCGCAAAGACAATCGCGGGGAGCGTCATGACCAGCTCCGCCACCCGGCTGAGCACGAGGTCCACCGGCCCCTTGAAGTAGCCGGCGACGAGACCGAGCAGTGTGCCACCAAACAGCGACACGCCGACCGTCGCCAGGCCGATGCCGAGCGAGATCCGGCCGCCGTAGAGCACGCGGCTGAAGATGTCTATCCCCTGTCGATTGGTCCCCATGATGTGCTCCGCCGAGGGACCGCGC
>JADLBJ010000272.1 GCA_020847765.1 Dehalococcoidia bacterium | reverse complement strand
TCCACGCCGTCGCTCCGGGCACGGGACGCGCCTACCGCGAGGTGCGTCTGCCCGTGGAGGGGGTGGTCGAGCTCGAGCTGCCCGACGACCGAAGCGCGGCGATCCATGTGAAGCATGGGCTGACCGGCGCGCCGGTCCCGGGCGCCGAGGTGTACCTCGGCGGCGGCGGCACGCAGCCCATGCCCCACGGAAGGGGCTGTCTGCCGCCGTACCCCGACCTGCGCACGGATACGCAGGGTCGCCTCGTGGTCTCGGGCCTGCCACAGGGCTACGTCTCGGTCGTCGCGCGCGCGCCCGGCCTCGCGCTGCGCAGCAACGGGATGACGGTCGAGGGCGTCTTCCTGAAGCCCGACGAAGGGGAGGCGACCGTCACGCTGTTCCCGTACCGCGCCGTGCGCTTCCCCATCGTGGCCGCCGACGTCGGCGCGCCTCCCCAGGGAGCGATCCTCGAGGTACGCCGCTACCAGCCGCTCTCGGGCTACGACGTCGGCGAGCCGCTGGCGCGCGTCGAGGACGGGCAGCTCGTCCTCGCGCCGTTCCCGCCGGGATTCGACCGCGGGCACGTCGTCACGCCGGACGGCCGCTGGGCGATGTGGACGGCGCCGGTCGACACGGACGTCGGTGAACCCGTGGCGTTCCGCAAGATCCACGACGTGCGCGTCAAGCTGCTGTGGAAGGACGGCACGCCGGCGGCGGAGCAGGTTCTGTGGGTGCTGCTCAGGCCACGGGGCACCTCCGGCAAGGTCCGGACGGCCGCGGACGGGAGCGGGGTGTTCCCGCGCTGCGTCGCGGAGACGGCGACCCTGCTCTGGACCCCGGTGGAGGAGGGCTTCGGCATGCCCATCGGCGGCGTGAGCCTCCTCACCGACCCCGGCCTGCTCACCGTCACGATCGACCGCCCGATCGACATCGTGCTTCGGCTGCTGCGCGCCGGCACGCCCGGCATCCCGGCGGGGATCCAGGTGCGTGTGCCCGACCTCGCGACGGGGGGAAATCGTTCGCTGGGTCGTGAGATCCAGGAGGACGCCACGACCGGCGAACTGAGGTTCCGATGGCTCCCGATGCCCGACGGGAGTGCTCCGCCGGTGACGTTGCGCGCCGACGGAGTCCCCGAGGTGACGGTGAGGCCGGAGAGAGCCGCGGACGGGGTATGGCGTGCCGACGCGGAGCTGGCGATGGGGGCGACGCTTCGTGTGCGCGTGGCGTCTCCGGCGGGCGGGAGGTATTGGCTCCAGCTGGAGCGTTGGGACGAGATCCAGCAGCGCTGGTGGTCCATGCACGATCATCCCGCCTACGTCGCGGGCCGGCAGGCGGTGGATGGACTGCACGTCATGCCGGGCCTCCCGCCGGGCCGCTACCGTCTCGTCGAGGCGTACTCGAACCTCGCCTCGGTTCC
>JADLBJ010000143.1 GCA_020847765.1 Dehalococcoidia bacterium | reverse complement strand
GGGCGCTGTTCACGAACAGGCTTTCCGGCCTGTTTTCGTGCCCAGAATTCCCGGCCGCACCGCCGCCAGCCTCATGGGCGTGCGCCCCGTGCCCGCCCAGAGCCATAAAGGGGAGCAGGAATGCCGACCATCAACCAGCTCGTCCGCAAGGGCCGCACCCCGAAGGCCAGGAAGTCGGGCGCTCCGGCGCTCCTCTTCAGCTTCAATTCGCACACTGGCCGCCTGCGCAAGGCCGAGGGCAAGGGCTCCCCGCAGAAGCGCGGCGTCTGCACCCAGGTGCGCACGCAGACGCCGAAGAAGCCGAACTCGGCGCTCCGCAAGGTCGCCCGCGTGCGGCTCACGAACGGCATTGAAGTGACAGCCTACATCCCCGGCGAAGGCCACAGCCTGCAGGAGCACTCGGTCGTCCTCGTGCGCGGCGGCCGCGTCAAGGACCTGCCCGGGGTCCGCTACCACATCGTCCGTGGCGCTCTCGACGCGACCGGTGTGAACAACCGGAAACAGGGGCGCAGCAAGTACGGCACCCGCAAGAACGCTCAGCCAGCTGGCCGCCGCAAGTAAGGCAGCGAGCTCGCCCGCAGAGGACCACGGAGGTCTGAACCATGGCACGACGCAACCGGCCCGAACGGCGCCCGACACCGCCCGATTCGCGCTACAACAACGTCCAGGTCCAGATCCTCATCAACAAGCTCATGACGCGCGGCAAGAAGAGCACTTCGGAGCGCGTCGTCTACGGCGCCTTCGACCGCATCCAAGGCCAGACGGGCCGCGACCCGCTCGACGTGTTCCAGCAGGCCGTGCGCAACGCCACACCGGTTCTTGAAGTCAAGCCCCGCCGTGTCGGCGGCGCCACCTACCAGGTGCCCGTCGAGATCCGCCCCGACCGCCGCATCGCCCTCGCCATGCGCTGGCTCCTCAACTCCAGCCGCAGCCGCGGAGGCCGCTCCATGCCCGAGCGCCTCGCCGGCGAGCTCATGGACGCAGCGAACAACACCGGCGCCGCCATCAAGCGCCGCGACGACACCCACCGCATGGCGGAGGCGAACCGCGCCTTCGTCCATTACCGCTGGTAGGCGCCCGCCCACTGGCCAGAGGTACAGGAGTCTCATGCCCCGCTCTATCGACATCGAGCGCATCCGGAACATCGGCATCATTGCCCACATCGACGCGGGCAAGACGACCGTGACCGAACGCGTCCTCTTCTACACCGGCCGCACCTACAAGATCGGCGAGACCCATGAGGGCACCGCCATCATGGACTGGATGGAACAGGAGCGGGAACGCGGCATCACCATCACCTCGGCTGCCACCACCGCCGAATGGAACGGCCACCAGGTCAACATCATCGACACCCCCGGCCACGTGGACTTCACCGCCGAAGTCGAGCGCAGCCTGCGCGTTCTGGACGGTGGCGTCGTCGTCTTCGACGCCGTCGCCGGCGTCGAACCCCAGTCCGAGACCGTCTGGCGCCAGGCCGACCGCTACGGCGTGCCCCGCATCTGCTTCGTCAACAAGATGGATCGCACCGGCGCCGACTTCGCCCGCACGGTGGCGATGATGGTCGACCGTCTGGGCGCCAACCCCGTGCCCGTCCAGCTGCCGCTCGGCGCCGAAGCCGAGTTCAACGGCTGCATCGACCTCCTCGAGATGTGCTGGTGGTACTTCGGCGGCGAAAAAGGCGACAAGCCCGAGCGCCGGGACATCCCTGCCGACTACCTGGAACGCGCCACCGCTGCCCGCGAAGAGCTGATCGAGAACATCGGCGGCGTGGACGACCAGATCATGATCGGCTACATCGAAGGCCGCGAGATCGGCTCGCATGAGCTGCGCGCCGCCATCCGCCGAGCAACCCTCGCGAGCCTTGCCACACCCGTCCTCTGCGGCTCGGCCCTCAAGAACAAGGGCGTCCAGCTCATGCTCGACGCCGTCGTCGACTTCCTGCCCAGCCCTGTCGACATCCCTGCCGTCAAAGGCGTCGACCCCAAGCAGGGCGGCGAGATCGAGCGCCACGCGACCGACGAGGAGCCGCTCTCGGCTATCGCCTTCAAGATCGTGTCTGACCCGTACGTTGGCCGCCTCGCCTATTTCCGCGTCTACAGCGGCGTGCTCAAGCAGGGCGAGTCGATCCTCAACGCGACGAAAGGCGAGCGCGAGCGCATCGGTCGCCTGTTGCGCATGCACGCCAACCAGCGCGAAGAGGTCGACGCCGTCTACGCCGGTGGCATCGCCGCCGCCGTGGGCCTGAAGCGCACCTTCACGGGCGACACCCTCTGCGCCGTCGACCAGCCCGTCTTGCTCGAGAACATCAGCTTCCCCGAGCCCGTGATCCGCGTCGCCCTCGAGCCGAAGAGCAAGGAAGACCAGGATCGGATGGGCGACGCGCTCATGAAGATGAGCGAGGAAGACCCCACCTTCCACTGGACCTTCGAGGAGGAAACCGGCCAGACCCTCATCTCGGGCATGGGCGAGCTCCACCTCGAGGTCATCGTCGACCGCATGCTCCGCGAGCAGAAGGTGGCCGCAAACGTCGGTCGTCCCCAGGTGAGCTACCGCGAGGCGATCAGCCACGTCGCGACCGCTGAAGGGCGCTTCGTGCGCCAGAGTGGCGGCCGCGGCCAGTACGGCGTCGTCCAGCTCCAGGTCGAGCCGCTGGAACGCGGCCAGGGCTTCGTCTTCGAAAACAAGATCGTCGGCGGGGCCGTTCCCAGGGAGTACATCCCCGCCGTGAACCAGGGCGCGCGGGAAGCGCTGCAGGGCGGTGTCCTCGCTGGCTACCCCGTGCTCGACGTCAAGGTCTCGCTGCTCGACGGCTCCTACCACGCCGTCGACTCCTCGGAGATGGCCTTCAAGAACGCCGGCTCGATCGGCGTCAAGGAGGCGGCCAAGAAGGCCGGCATCGTCATCTTGGAGCCGATCATGAAGGTCGAGGTGCGGGCGCCGGAGGACTACTTCGGTGCGGT
>JADLBJ010000142.1 GCA_020847765.1 Dehalococcoidia bacterium | reverse complement strand
GCCTCCAGCAGCACCTGGCCGAACACCTGGTGGTCGAAGTCGACGCCGACCTCCTCGATGTGGCTGGCGTCGATCGGCGCGCTGCGCAGCACCCCGGCGCGGAATTCGGTCACCGCCGGGCGGTCGATCTCGTACACCCGCGGCCGGTAGCCCTCGGCGGCGAGGCGCAGCGAAAGCGAGTCGCAGCCGGCGCCCATGATCACCAGCTGGCGCGCGCCGGTGGCGTCCAGCGCCTCGCGCACCTGCCGCTGCATCTGGGGCTTGCGGTAGCAGACCACGGTGAGGGTTCCGAGGTCCGACCCGTACCCCTCGATCAGCGCCTGGCGTCTGGCCGGATCGTCGTATTCCGCCAGCAGCGCCGGGGCCTGGTCGGAAATCGCCCCGGCGAAGTGCATGGCGAAGGGATCGTTGAGGATCGGCCCGTACCACGGGTCCTTCGACATGATGGCGCAGATGCTGGACAGCCACGCGGCCGTGCCGGTCACCGGGCTGTCGGGCGCCTGGCCGATGCCGCGAATCGCCACTGGATTCTCCCTGGTCGATCTGTTCTGGGTTGAGGCCGAAGCCTAGTCGACGGCAAATGGCCGCGCCAGCGGGGGCGGCGGCGGCCATTGATGCGTCGGCGCCCATAATCGACGGGGAGACGACGTGACCGCCAGCCGAGTGGACGATTTCCTGCAGAGCGCCCGCGCGGCGACCGGCCTGAACGATTTCGGGGAATCGGAGGATTTCCTGGTCGGCCTGCGGATCATCTGCGCCGACCTCGGCGACGCGCCGAACGTCGAGGGCGCCGCGCGCGAGCGGCTGCTCGGCGCCATCGACGCCGCCCTGGCCACCCGCCTGCGGCTGGTGGAGGAACGCAAGGCGGTCCCGGCGGTCTGCGAGGAGGCGATCGAGGGCCCGCTGGTGCTGATCGGCCTGCCGCGCACCGGCACCACGGCGCTGGTCGACCTGCTGGCGCAGGACCCCGCCGCGCGCGCGCCCACCCAATGGGAGAACGGAAACCTGTTCCCGCCGCCGAAGAAGGCGGAATGGGCCAGCGACCCGCGCATCGCCGAGCTGCAGGCCCGGCTCGACGCCGAGGCGCCGCACAACCCCATGGTCGCCATGGGCCTGCATGCGTTCGGCGCGATGCTGCCGGACGAGTGCAACGCCTTCACCGGCCTGGAGTTCTGGAGTCCCAACCTGGCGGTGTTGGCGCACCTGCCGCGTTACTCGGAGTGGCTGCGCTGGGCGTCGCCCGCCCGCCCCTACCGGGCGCACAAGTGGGTGCTGCAGCACATGCAGCACTTCGGGCCCGGCGGCCGCTGGCTGTTGAAGTCGCCGTTCCACGTCCACGCCCTGCCGGCGCTGGTCGCCGAATACCCCGACGCCGTCTTCGTCCAGACCCACCGCGACCCGAAGGCGCTGATGCCGTCGATGTGCGGCCTCTACTCCACCATCCGCGGCGAGGGGCCGGGCGACCCGCGGCGGGCGATCACCGGGGCGGAGCTCTGTCGAGTATGGGGCGCGGGCATGCAGCGGGCGATGGCCGCCCGGCTCGACCCCGCCCTGAACGCCCGGGTGTTCGACGTCTCGCACCGCGCGATGATCGAGGATCCGCTGGGGACCCTGCGCTCGGTCTACGACCACTTCCGCCTGCCGTTCACCGCCGCCGCCGAGGCCGCCGCCAGGGCCTGGCTGGCCAACCCCGCCCAGCACATGAGCAAGGTGAAGTTCACCCTGGAGGAGTACGGCCTGACCGAGGCCCAGGTGGAGGACGCCTTCGGCCCCTACGCCGAGCGCTTCAAGGCGTACTTCTAGACCCGCACGGAGTCGTCCACGTCTTGTCACGCGTATCGCATGCATCGCCGCCGGACGGCTTCCAGCCGGCCCCGGGGGTCGGCTTCGAGGACCTGATCGGCCCGCTGTTCCGCCGCGAGGTCGACGGGATCGCCCGCTTCGGCTTCCGGGTCGCCGCCGGCCACGTCAACGGCCGCAAC
Source organism: Dehalococcoidia bacterium (assembly GCA_020847765.1). Lineage (GTDB taxonomy): Bacteria > Chloroflexota > Dehalococcoidia > Tepidiformales > Tepidiformaceae > JADLBJ01. The sequence goes on along the minus strand of JADLBJ010000142.1, from coordinate 2,275 downwards.
GCCGTGCATGGCGGCATGCTGGTCGCCTTCGCCGACATGGCCTGGGGCAAGCCGCTGGCCGTGCACGGCTACGACGCCGGCTGGGCGACGGTGCGGCTGACCACCGACTTCATCGCGCCGGCGCCGCTGGGCGCCTGGGTCGAGGCGTCGAGCGCGATCATCGGCCGCGACGGCGACCTGTTCACCGTCCGCGGCGAAGTCCATGCCGGCGACCAGGTGCTGCTCACCGGCTCGGCGATCTACAAGGGCTTCCGGCGGCGGCCCGGCGATTAGCGCCGGACCGCCGCCGGATCAGCCGCCCGCCGCCCCGGCCTTGCCGTCCCGGCCGAACAGCAGCCGGCCGGACAGCAGCAGCAGCAGGGCGGCGACGACGAACAGCACGCTGACGCTGGCCAGGGCGTACTTGATGCCCACCCCGCCGCCGAAATAGTCCGACAGCTTGCCGGTGAGCACCGGGCCGAGGCCGAACCCGGCCAGGTTGGTGGTCAGCTGCACGATCGACATCACCGAGGCGCGGATGCGCGCCGGGGTCTGGGTCATCAGCACCGCATACAGCGGCGGCGTGTAGCCGGTGCGGGTGAAGTCGGCGAGGATGAAGGCGACGATCGCCACGGTCACGCTGGGGGTGAACAGCTGCAGCTGGGTGAAGGCCAGCGACAAGAGCGCCCCGATGGCCGACAGCCGCAGCGACCAGAGCCGGTTGCGCTGCGAGAGCCGGTCGGCGAGCCAGCCGTTGAGCAGCGGCGAAAACGCGCCGCACAAGCCGGCGCCGAGGCCCAGCACCAGGCCGGTGGTGGCCAGGTCGAGGTGGTGCACGCGGATGAAGAACGAACTCATCCAGGCGCCCATGACGATGTTCAAGAGGCCGATGATCACCGCGCCGAACAGCAGCGCGGCCAGGCCGGGGTTGCGGTAGAAATGCAGGAAGTTGTCCAGCAGCCGCGGCTTCGGCTCGGCGGCCGGCGGCGTCTCGGGGACGGCGTCGAGGCCGCCGCGCTTTGGCTCGCGGACGGTCAGGAACAGCAGGACCGCGATCAGCACCCCGGGCACGCCGGCGACGAAGAAGGCGTGACGCCAGCCGTAGTCCTGGGCGATGTGCGCGCCGATGGCGCTGGCCAGCACCGCCCCGGCCGGCACCGCCATGTAGAGGATGCCCAGCGCCAGCGAGCGCTTGTTCGGCGGGAACAGGTCGGACAGCATCGGCAGCACCAGCGGCGCCCCCGCCGACTCGCCGATCCCCACGCCGATCCGCGCCAGCAGCAGCTGGCCGAAGCTGCGGGTCACCCCGCCGAGCGCGGTGAGCGCGCTCCACACCACCACCGCCAGGGCGAGGAAGTTGCGCCGGCTCACCCGGTCGGCGATCCAGCCGGCCGGCAGCACCGCCAGCGAGAAGGCGACGCCGTAGGCGAGGCCGGTGAACAGCCCCACCTGGGTGTCGGAGAGCCCGAACTCGTTCTTGACCGGCTCCACCAGGATGTTCGGCAACGCCCGGTCCATGGAGTGGCAGGCGTAGATCACCCACATCACCGCCAGGGCGTACCAGCGGTGGCCCGCCCTGCCCTGCCGGGCCCCAGCCTGCGATTCGCCGTTCGCCGATGCGCTCAAGACCGTATTCCCCCCGGGCGGGCGCTTGGCTGCGCCTCGGCCGCCATCAATCATCCGCGCGGTTATCAGGCAAGGCGATCTGCGGCGCCCGCCGGCGCGTCGCTCCAGAACCGCGCCGCCTCCACCGCCGCCAGCCCCTGGGCGAGGCCGGCTTCGGCCGAGACGGTGCGCACCCGCGGGTCGAGCCGGTCGGGCCCCATCGCCTGGCGCGCCGCCGCGTCGGGGGCGATCACCAGCACCCTCGCGCCCATCGCCTGCAGCCGCGCCGCCTGCTCGCGCTGCGGGCTGGGGCCCAGCGGACCGTCGTCCTCGCCGCGCGGCGAGATCAGCAGCACCCGGGCGAACCCCGCGGCCAGGTCGAGATTGTCGGGCGAACGCGCGCCGCCGTCGACGAAGCGCCGCTCGCCGATGGTCGCCGGCGGCCAGACGCCGGGGACCGCGCAACTCGCGGCCACCGCCTCGACCAGGCCGGCGCCCGACTCGCGGGTGAACTCCACCGCCTCGCCGGTGTGGGCGTCCACCGCCACCAGCGACAGCGGCCGCTCGCCCCACGTCGGCGACAGCAGCCGCGCGGCGACCACCGCCAGGCGCGTCGCCTCGTCCACGGTCTGCGCCGCCAGCGCCAGCCGGCCGATCCGCCGGCGCCGCTCGATCGGCTCCACCAGCAGCG
>JADLBJ010000271.1 GCA_020847765.1 Dehalococcoidia bacterium | reverse complement strand
CGTTGGCGGCCTGGACGGAGAGCTCGCGGGCGCGCTGAAGGATGCTGTGGATCTCGTCCATGGCGCCTTCAGCGGTCTGGATCATGGAGATGCCGTCCTGGGAGTTGCGCAGGGCCTGGGAGTTGCCGCGGATCTGGGAGCGCATCTTTTCGGAGATGCCAAGGCCGGCGGCGTCGTCGGCGGCGCGGTTGATGCGGTAGCCGCTGGCGAGCTTCTCGAGGACCTTGCCCATTTTCAGGCTGGTGTTGCTCAGGTTGCGCTGCGCGTTGATCGCGGCCACGTTGGTGGCGATCATCATGCCCATTGTGCGGGTCCTCCTCGTCCTGGCTCCGGCTCGGCCGGGTTCGCCACGCGTGAAGTTTTGGTGGACGCCAGGGGTACATCAGAGGTATCGCTCGGGTGGCGGTGGGCTGAATGGCTGTTTGGCTGCCGGCGGCGCCCATCGACGAAAATCGGGGAATCCGCCTACGTGCAGAGAGGCCCCCGCCGTCGGGCGGAGGCCTCTCCGAGGGGTGATTCCGCGCCTGGCTTAGCGGAGGAGGTTGAGGACGGCCTGGGAGGCCTGGTTCGCCTGGGCGAGGACGGCGGTGCCGGCCTGCTGCAGGATCTGATTGCTCACCATCTGGCTGGAAAGCTCGGCGATGTCCGCGTCGCGGATGCGGCTCTCGGCGGCCGTCAGGTTCTCGACAGAGACGCCGAGGCTGGCGATGGTGTGCTCGAGGCGGTTCTGAGCGGCACCGAGCGTGCTGCGGCGCGTGTTCAACGTATTGATGGCCGAGTCGATCTCGGTGATGCGGGCGTTGGCGTTGGCCAGGGAGTCGACGGAGCCCGCACCGGAAACAGCCCAGGTTGTGAGGTTGAGGCCCGACGCCTGGGTGGCGCGGACGTCGTTGAAGGAAACGCTCATCGTCTGACCGACGTTGGCGCCGACCTGGAAGCTGGCGGCGCCGGAGCCGGCACCCGTGATGACTGTCTTCGTCGTCAGGCCGGTGGCGATGTTCGCCGCGGTCTCACCGGCGACGGAGGCGACGGTGATCTTGACGCCCAGGTTGGCGAAGTTCAGGACCTGGGACGAAGAGGCGGCGAGGGCGCCGACGGTGATCTGCTGGGTGTTGCCGGCGCCGTCGTCGAGCGTGAGGTTCGAGCCTGCGGCCGTGAGGGTGTAGGTCGTGGAGGCCTTGGCGGCGGAGACGTCGACGGCGGTGACGCTCGTGTTGGTGCCGGCGACCACGACGGTGCCAACCTGGGCGGTGCCGCCCGACTGGGTCGTGGTCAGGCTGCCGTTGAGCAGGGACTGGCCGTTGAACTGGGTCGCCGTGGCGATGCGGTCGATTTCCGCCTGGAGTTGCACGAGCTCGGTGCCGATGCTCTGGCGGGCGGCGGTGTCGAGGGTGCCGTTGGCGGCCTGGACGGAGAGCTCGCGGGCGCGCTGAAGGATGCTGTGGATCTCGTCCATGGCGCCTTCAGCG
>JADLBJ010000270.1 GCA_020847765.1 Dehalococcoidia bacterium | reverse complement strand
ATCGCCGTCGTCTCGGCGCCGACGGCGAGGCGGAGCGCGTCTTCGAGCGCGGCGCCGTGCTCAGCGAGCACGACGGGCAGGCTATGGGCGGCGGCGTCGCCGGCCACGTCAGGCAACGGTGAGCGCGGCCGGCCGTGGCGCCCGCGCGGCGAGCACTTCCTGTGTCCGGGCCGCGATCCCCTCCGCGTCGAGCGAGTGGAGCCGGCGGAAGAGCGCCTGCGGGCCATGGTCGACGATGGCGTCCGGCATGGTGAGCATGAGCAGGAGCCGGTCCGCAAGGCCATGGTCCGAGAGGAGCGCGAGGACCGCCTCGCCGAAGCCGCCGGCGCGCACGTTCTCCTCCGCCGTGACGATCCCGGCCGTTTCGCGGGCGAGCCGGAGGATGAGGCCCTCGTCGAGGGGCTTCGCGAAGCGCGCGTTCACGGCCGCCGCATCGATGCCGCGCGAGGCCAGCAGCTCGGCGGCCCGCACGCATTCCATGACCGGCGCCCCGAACCCGAGCAGGGCGACGTCGCTGCCCTCGCGCAGGACCTTCGCCGTCCCCACTTCGACCCGCGTCATGGGCTGATCCACGGGCGCTCCGGGACCGGTGCCGCGCGGGTACCGGATGGCGAACGGGCCGTCGTGGTTCACGCCCGTGTAGAGCAGGTCGCGGAGTTCCTTCTCGTCCCCCGGCGCGGCGACGACCATCCCCGGGAGGCAGCGCAGGTAGCTGATGTCGATGAAGCCCTGGTGCGTCTTTCCGTCGTCCCCGACGAAGCCGGCACGGTCGAGCGCGAAGGTCACCGGGAGGCCCTGGACGACCACGTCGTGCACGACCGAGTCGAAGCCGCGCTGGAGGAAGGTCGAGTAGATGGCGGCGATGGGCCGGAAGCCCTCGGTCGCGAGGCCGGCGGCGAAGGTGACGCCATGCTGCTCGGAGATGGCGCAGTCGAACACGCGGTCGGGATGCGCCTCGTGGACCGGCGCGAGGCCGGTACCTTCGAGCATCGCCGCTGTAACCGCGACGACGCGGGGATCGGTGGTAATGAGCTCCTCCGTCGCGGCGGCGAAGACCTGGCTGTAGGTCGGGAGCGGACGCGTCGCGGCGGGTGTCCCCGGCTTCTTCATCCAGTACGTCCCGGAGTGGCTCTTGATGGGGTCTGCGGCCGCCTCGGGCACGCCATGGCCCTTCTCCGTGAGGATGTGGAGCAGCACGGGCTTGTCGCGCACCTTCTTGATTGCGGCGAGCGTCGCCTCCAGGTCGCCGATGCTGTGCCCGTCGATGGGGCCGAAGTACTCGAAGCCGAACTGCTCCCAAAAGCTCGCCGGGACGAGCAGGTCCCGGACGCTCGCCTTCACGCGCTTGGCGCCCTGCCAGACCTGGTGGCCGAGGGGGAGGTGTTCGACGATGCCGCCGATTTCGCGCTTGGCGCCGCGATAGATGGGGTCAACCCGCAGCCGGTTGAGGTTCCGGCTGAGTGCGCCCACGTTGGGCGAGATCGACATCGCGTTGTCGTTCAGGACCACCAGCATGTTCGTCCGCAGGTGGCCGGCGTGGTTCATCGCCTCGAGGGCCATGCCGGCGGTCATCGCCCCGTCGCCCACCACGGCCACGACATGGAAGTCGTCGTCCTTCAGGTCGCGCGCGACGGCCATGCCCACGGCGGCCGAGATGGCCGTGCCCGCGTGGCCGGCGCCGAAGGCGTCGTGTGGGCTTTCGCCCCGATCGGCAAAGCCGGAGAGCCCACCCTGCTGGCGGCTGGT
>JADLBJ010000141.1 GCA_020847765.1 Dehalococcoidia bacterium | reverse complement strand
CGCAATCGAGGAGAACTTCGACCGCCTGTTCGCGCGCGACGGCGAGGGGTGCCTCCGGCCGCTCTGGCTGCCGGAGACCCGGGAGATGCTGATCAGCTGGCGACCGCGTCCTCGGACCTCGTAGCGGGCCGCGGGCCGGGTTTTCCCGCCTATCGGGAGAGACGCCGGCGTGCCATCCTACGCGTCGGTGGGTTTCCGCACGTCGGAGGAAGCATGAAGCTGGAGGTCGTCCTTGCAGCTAGAGGGCCGCGCGTCCTGACGATTGACGCCGCCGCCTCCATCCGTGTCGCCGTCGCCCGCCTCGCTGAACATAACATCGGCGCGCTGGTGGTGGTCGACGCCGCCGGCCACCCGATCGGCATCCTTTCGGAGCGGGACGTCATCCGCGCCCTCGCCGCCGGTGAAGACGCACTCGCCCTGACGGTCGGCGACCTCATGACGTCACCCGTCATCGCAGCGACCCCGGCCGATGACGCCGAAGCGGTCCTCCAGACCATGACGACGAACCACTTCCGCCACGTGCCCATCGTCGATCATGGCGTGCTCGTCGGCATCGTCACGATCGGCGATCTCGTCCGCGCGCAGCTCATAGAAGTTCGCGGCGAAGTGGTCACTCTCGAGACGCGGCTGATGGACGCGTGAGCGACCGGAGCCCTGGGGCGTCCCTGTCGACGCCGGGTTCGCCCGGAGCGCCTCTGCGCATCGCTGTCGTCGGCGCAGGGCCGGCGGGCTTCTACGCCGCGGCTCACCTTCTCGCGCTACCCGCCCTGACTGTTGAGGTCGACATGTTCGACCGCCTGCCCACGCCGTACGGCCTGGTCCGCCATGGGGTGGCCCCGGATCACCAGAAGATAAAGGCGGTGACGCGAGGCTTTGCAGAGACGGCGGCCGACCCCCGCTTTCGCTTCTATGGGAACGTCGAGTTCGGCGCGGACCTCACCCTTTGCGACCTGCAGCGGCTCTATCACCAGGTGCTGTTTGCCACCGGCGCGCAGAGCGAGCGCCGCATGGGCATCCCGGGGGAGGACCTGTGCCGCTCGTATCCCGCCACCGAGTTCGTCGCCTGGTACAACGGCCACCCCGACTATCGCGACCTGGCCTTTGATCTGTCTGCCGAGACTGCGGCTATTGTGGGCGTTGGGAACGTAGCCATCGACGTCGCCCGGATCCTCTGTCTTTCGCCGCAGGAGTTGCGACGTACCGACATGGCTCCCTATGCGGTCGAGGCGCTCACGCAGAGCCGCGTGCGCGACGTCTACCTTCTCGGCCGGCGAGGACCGGCACAGGCGGCCTTCACCAACCCCGAGCTGAAGGAGATCGGTGAGCTGGCCCAAGCCGACGTCGTCGTGCACCCTGCCGAAGTCCAGCTCGATCCCCTGAGCATGGAGGAGCTCGCCCGGAGCGGCGACCGCCTGCTCGCCCGAAAGGTGGACCTGCTCCAGACGTACGCCGCCCGCCCGCCGGCGGGGCGAGCACGCCGTCTGCATCTCCGCTTCCTCGTGTCGCCGGTGGCTCTCCTCGACGACGGTCGCGGGGGGGTGGGTGGTCTGCGTCTTGCGCGCAACCGCCTTGCTCGCAGTGTGGCGGGCACCATCGTCGCCGAGGCCACGGGCGAGCTGGAGACGCTTATGGCTGGCGTCGTCTTCCGCTCGGTCGGCTACCGCGGCGTCGCCCTCCCCGGCGTGCCCTTCGATGAGCGCTGGGGCGTGATCCTAAACGAACGCGGCCGTGTGCTCGATCCTGAAACAGAGAAGCCCGTCGTCGGCGAATACGCCGCTGGCTGGGTGAAGCGCGGCCCTTCCGGTGTCATCGGGACGAACAAGCCGGACGCGTTGGAAACGGTCGCGGAGATGGCTGCCGACGCCGCGGCCGGGCGCGTGCTGTCACCCGCCGATCCGTCGCGGGCGGCGCTCGACGCCCTGCTCGCCGCCAGCCGCGTCCGGCCCGTCTCCTACGCCGACTGGCAGCACCTCGACGCGCTCGAGGCTGCCGCCGGCGAGCGCGCCGGCTCGCCGCGCGTCAAGTTCACCTCCCGTGAGGAGATGTTTCGCGCGCTCGGGCGGCAGTAGCGTATCCGCAGGCGCTCGCCCTACCATCCCCTCGTGTTCGACCTTGGCACCGACTGGTGGGCAGTCGTCGTCCGCACCGCGGTCGTCTATGTCGCCGTCCTGGGCGGCATCCGCCTCACGGGCAAGCGCCAGATCGGCCAGATGGCGCCGTTCGACCTGGTCCTCATCCTCCTCATCGCGAATGCCGTGCAAAACGCGATGGTCGGGTCTGACTCGTCTCTCGTCGGGGGCCTGCTCGCCGCCTTCGTCCTCCTCTTCCTGAATCTGCTCGTCGGCCGGTTCAACGAACGGGTGCCCGTGGTCGAACGCTTTCTCGAAGGGACGCCGGCGGTGCTCGTCTCCGACGGCCAGGTGGTCGAGGCGAACATGCGCAAGGAGGGTATCGACCGCCAGGAGCTGGAGCAGGCGCTGCGCGAGCACGGCGTCGCCGACATTGCGGGCGTCGAGCTTGCCGTCCTCGAGATCGACGGGGACATCTCCGTTGTCCCCAAGAGCGACGGCGCCCGACGCACGCGGCGTCACTTCCGGCAGCTCAAGCGCTGAGGCGGCGCGTATCGTCGCCCGTAGGCGTCGGCGGCACTAGGATCGCAGCCACGCTCCCCGACTCTGCACCCAGGAGCCCGGACCGATGAAGCTCGCCCGCCGCGTCGAGGCCCTCCCGCCGTATCTTTTCGCGGAGATCTCGAAGAAGATCGCCGCGCGTCGTGCCCAGGGCGTGGACATCGTCACCTTCGGCATCGGCGACCCGGATCTGCCCACCCCTCCCCACATCCTCGCCGCCCTGCACAGGGCCGCCGACGAGCCCGAGAACCATCGCTACCCTGAGTCCGAGGGCCTGCCGGAGCTTCGCCAGGCGATCGCCGACTGGTACGAGCGCCGGTTCGAAACGCACTTCGACCCGCAGAAGGAGACGCTGCCGCTCATCGGCTCCAAGGAAGGCATCGCCCACGTCGCTCTCTGCTTCATCGATCCCGGGGATCTCGCGCTCGTCCCCGACCCCGGCTATCCGGTCTACGAGATCGGCACGATGTTTGCGGGCGGAGAAAGCTACCGACTGGACTGCACCCGTGGGTCTGGCTGGCTCCCGGACCTGGAGGCAATCCCTGCGGACGTCGCAGAGCGCGCGAAGGTTCTCTGGCTCAACTACCCGAACAACCCGACCGGCGCCGTTGCCCCCCTGGAGTTCTTCGAGCACGCCGTCGCCTGGGCGAAACGCCACGACGTCGCCATTCTGCACGACAACCCCTACTGCGACGTCGCCTACGACGGCTACAAGCCCGTTTCGATCTTCCAGGTGCCTGGCGCGCGCGACGTCGCTGTGGAGTTCAACTCCTGGTCGAAGATCTACAACATGACCGGCTGGCGCATCGGCATGGTCGTCGGCAACGCGCAGATGATCGACGCCCTCATGCGCGTCAAGTCCAACGTCGACAGCGGCATCCCGCAGGCCATCCAGCGGATGGCGATCGAAGCGGTCTACGGGCCGCAGGACTGCGTCGACGAGCACAACCGCGTTTACCAGCGCCGGCGGGACCGCATGGTCGCGACGCTCCGCAAGATCGGGCTCGAGGTTGACCCCCCGAAGGCGTCTCTGTACGTCTGGGCGAAGCTCCCGGCGGGGGTGACCAGCGCCGATTACGCCGCCCGGCTCATCGACGACATCGGCGTAGTCGTGACCCCGGGACGGGGGTACGGCGTCAATGGCGAGGGGTATGTTCGCCTCTCAGTAACGACGGCAGACGACCGCCTCGAGGAAGGCCTGCGCCGCCTCGAAACGTGGCAAGGGATCTAGCTCACCGCCTGCCGTTCAGATCCCGCGCTGCCAAACGAAATTCCGGCGATTATCCAGGACGGCGGAGAGGGCCCGGCTGTGTGCGGCCTGTCCCCAGGTCCGGCTGCCAACGGCCAGGCCCCGACGACTGGAGCGGCGCGCGAAGAGCTGGAGCCGATGATCGAGCTCATCCGCCCATCGGTAGCGCGACAAGGCCCGCGAGGAGCTGGGCCCGCCTGACTCGTCCTCGCTGGCTGAACCCTGGCCCTGGGAGCGCCGCTGACGCTCCTACCGTCACGATCGAGCCATCGCCTGCTACCCTAGATCCCGATGCCGCGCACCCTCCACAGCACCGCTCGCACCGTCGACCGCGCCTTTCTCGTCGCTGCCGACATCCCGGGTGCGCTTCTTCCCGCAAGCGAATCACTCCGCGAGCTGGCGGAGCTCGCACGCACGGCCGGCGCCGACGTCGTGGGCAGCACAACCCAGAGGCTCGACCATCCGAACGTCGCCACCTATATCGGCAAGGGAAAGGTCGAGGAGGTGAACGAGAGCCGCAGGGAGCTAGAGGCGAACGTTGTCGTCTTCGACGACGAGCTTGCGCCCTCGCAGCAGCGGAATCTCGAGCGCGCCCTCGGCGGCGTGAAGGTCATCGACCGGACGGCGCT
>JADLBJ010000140.1 GCA_020847765.1 Dehalococcoidia bacterium | reverse complement strand
GGCCACGTGGTGCGGCTCTCGGCCTCGCAGCAGGCGGCGGTGGACCGTTTCCTGGCTGGGCGGCGGGCGGGCGGGGCAAGCCCGCCGACGGACGAGACGCTTGAGGGGCCGCTGCTGGCCTACCTCTGCGAGCAGGGGCTGGTGGTCGACGCCGGCGGGGGAGTCGTGTTCGCGGCGGCGGTGTATGGCGAGCTTGTCGCGCGGGTGCTGCGGCAGCTGCGCGCCAACGGCAGCATCAGCCTGGGCGAGGCGCGGGACCTGCTGGGGACGAGTCGGAAGTACGCCCAGGCGCTGCTGGAGCGAATGGACGCGGAGAAGCTGACCCGGCGGGTGGGAGAGACGCGGCTGGCGGGCGCGCGAGCCGAGGGCGGGCGATGACGCTGCGGCTGGAGCAGGTGGCGGGCGAGTTGCCGGCCTTCGTGGAGCGGTACCGGCAGGGGTTGGTGGCGACGCAGGCGGGGATCGGGGCTGCGCACCGGGCGCTGGGAACATGGGCGGGCGACCGGGCCGGGGGCGACGCGCGCATCCGTGCGGCGATGGCGGCGAGCGCACGGCCCTATGCGCTGTCGGCCGGGGAGCCACCGACGAGCCGGTTGGCGGCGCCGACGCTTGGCCCGCTGTCGGTGGTGGCGGCTGACGGGTCGAGCATCGAGCCGGACCGGTTCGCGCCCGTGCAGTGCTATGTGATCAACACGGGGTTCGTGCTGCTGCCGTATGGCGTGGGCGGGCGGGCGACGCTGGGCGCGCAGGCGTTGCTCGGGCCGGAGGCGGCGACGGTGGACGGTGAGGACGACGGCGGCGAAAGCGGCGGGCGCGGGCTCGGCGTGAACCTCCTGCGCGACGTCATGGAGCTGGAGATGGGTGAGAGCGTGGCGGCAGAGGCGCTCGCCTGGGGGCCGGCCGCGCTCCTCCTCGACGGGACGCTTCTGCCCTGGGATCTGGACTCCCGGCAGGTGGCGCCGGAGGTGCGGGAGGCGATGCAACGGCGGACGGAGGCGGCGCTGGGCCGTTTGCGCGCGCACGGCGACGGCCTGAGCCTCGGCGCGTACGTCTCGGGGTCGCGTGGGTCGGACGTGGTGACGAGCCTGCGGGCGCTGACGGGGGGTGAGGGCGCCTGGCCGCTCGCCGACGCACAGCTATTCGCGGGGCTGCTGGGCGACGGGGAACGGAGCGCGGTCTTCCGCGCGACGAGCCAGCGGTCGGGAACGGTGGAGGAACTGCCCGTGTTCCGGGAGCACCCGGTCTGGTTCTTCTACCTGCGGGTGGGGGGCGACCTCGCGCGGGTGGAGGTGCCGGGCTGGGGGGCAACTTCTGGCCGGGTGGGGCGGCTGCACGCGGCCATCGTCGACCAGTGCGCGCGCTGCGGCGGCTATCCCCGTGCGCTTCAGGAGGCGCATGAGCAGGCGGTGATCTCGGCGGGAGACCGTTTGCAGTTTGCGCGGCTGCTCGAGAACGAGGCGGCGAGGCAGCGGCTGCCTGCGCAAGTGGGCGGCAAGCAGATGAGCAAGCGGAGGCGGGCGATATGAGCAGCACACCGCGGGTGGTGGAGGCCGGTCTTCGCACCTTCCTCTGCGCCTACGAGGGCTACGAGGAGGACCCGTTCTGTCTCGGGGAGTTCGTGGTGGTGCGGGAGGGTGCGTTCCCGGCTCTCGGCGTGGTGGTCGACGCGGCGAGCGGCCCGGAGGACCCGTCGCGGCCGCTGCAGGCCCAGGGCGCGGCAGGCCAGACGGCGGCGGAGGTGCTGGCCGAAAACCAGGTGCTCCGGCTGCTGCTGCGCACGCGGGTGACGGTGGTGAGCTGCGGGTACGTGGAGGGCGAGGCCATCAGGCCGCTGCTGCCGCCGGCGCCGCCGCCGCTGCTCGGGCGCGTGGAGGCGGCAGACGACGGCGAGGTGAAGCGCGTGACGGGAGACGGAGCCTTTCTGGCGCTGCTCGTCGCCTCGCCGCTGTGCGACGACGCCGTGGTCGCGGCGGCCATCCGGTCGGCGGCAGGCGCCTTTGCCGGTGAGGAGCGGGAGTTCCTGGTCGGCACTGGCAAGGAGCTGGCCCGGCTGCTGAAGGCGGAGCCGGCGCGGCTGGCGAGTATTCTTCGAGGAGTTGCGGGATGAGCGAGCGCAGGAATCTCGGCGTCGTCGTCGGCGGTTCGCTGGCGAAGAGCGTGGAGGTGCGGCTGGAGCCGGGGGCGAGCGCGCAGCTGGGGCAATACGTGATGAGTCCGCTCGAGGGGGGCAGCCGCCTGCTGGGGATGGTGACGGACGTGGCGCTGAAGGCGGCGGAGGCGGGGCCGACGTCCTGGCCGCCGCCGACGGGAGACACTCCCTTCGCGGCACTCTTGCGGGACGTGCTGCTCGACACCGCGGTCTACACGCAGGTCGAGGTGAACCCTTATCTGGAGGTGCCGACCGGCGGGGGGGAGCCGACGCGGGCGCGCCGGTTGCCGCGGCACTTCGCGCCGGTGGCCCTGGCAGACCAGGAGGCGCTGGCGGCCGCCTTCGCCGCAGACGGGCAGGCGCTGACGGTGGGGACGCCGCTGGGGATGGACGACGTGCAGGTGTGGGTACCGTTGGAGCGGCTGTTCGAGCGGTCGGTGGGCGTGTTCGGCAAGAGCGGGACGGGGAAGACGGTGACGACGCTGCTCCTGCTGGACGCGCTGGTGCAGGACGCGCGAGACCGGCCCTCGAGGGGCGAGCGGACGGTGGCGCTGGTGTTCGACATGCACGACGACTATGGCTGGCGGATGAAGTTCCAGGGCGGCGAGCGCCAGGGGTTGAAGCAACGCCATCCGGCGCATGTGTGCATGCACCCGCTCGAGGACAACGTAGCGAACAGCGACGGACGGCTGGTGGTGGGGACGCGGGACATCGAGCCAGCGGACCTGGAGGTGTTGCAGACGATCGGCCAGTTCACGGCACAGGCGATCGAGGTTGCGTACGAGTGTCGTGACCGGTTCGGGCAGGGCTGGATCGACGAGTTGCTGGCGGACGACCCGTCGCCGGCAGTGGTACGGAAGACGTGGCGGGAGGGGGAGCCGCCGGAGGAGGTGAACTGGACGCGGGTGGCGTCGCGGCTAGGGTTCCATTCGGGGTCGTTGGACAATCTGCGGCGGGGACTGGGGAAGTTCCGGCGGAAGGAGTTCGTGCAGTCGGGGGCGGGCCAGTTCGCGCGGGTGCTGGAGGCGATCGTGCAGGAGCTGCTGGGCGGGAAGAGCGTGGTCATCCAGTTCGGCCGGTTCGGGACGGACATGACGAGCTACATGCTGGTGGCGAACATGCTCTCGCGGCGGATCTGGGAGCGGTATCGAGCGGAGATGGAGGCGGCGCAGGGGGACAGGGCAAAGGAGCCCAACCGGCTGGTTATCGTGATCGAGGAGGCGCACAAGTTCGTCGACCGGTCGGTGGCCGGCAAGAGCATCTTCGGGGACATCGCACGGGAGCTGCGCAAATACAACGTGACGCTGCTCGTGATCGACCAGCGGCCGAGCCAGATCGATCCGGAGGTGCTTTCCCAGATCGGGACGAAGTTCTGCTTTCAGCTGGACAGCGAGGCGGACGTGGAGGCGCTGGTGGGTGGGATCGCCGGGCGCGCGGGGCTGCGCCAGGTGATCGCCGCGCTGGAGAGCCGGCGGCAGGCGCTGGTCTTCGGGCACGCGCTGCCCATGCCGGTCGTGGTGCGTCCGCCCGAGCTGGCGGCGGGTGGGAGGGCGGGGGCGACGCTGCGGGCGCGCCTGGAGGGCAACGGCGCCAGGGCGGAGCGGGCGACACCGGCAGGGCTGTTCGGCGCCTGAGCGGGGGATTGGGGAAGACCGGTGCGCACGCGCTGCAGGCGAAGCTGCTGCGGGCGTGGGAAGGCGGCGGGGCGATGGCCTAGGGGGAAGGGCGGCGCGCCGGTTTGACAGTGGGGATCGCGGCTGCTACGAAGCGGGCATCTCGGCGACCGGGGCGCGGGCGAGAGCCTCGGTAGAGGGCAATGGGGATGATCGAGCGCCTGCTGGTGGCGAACCGGGGTGAGATCGCGGTGCGCGTTCTGCGTGCGGCCGCTGAGCTCGGCATTCGGACGGTGGCGGTGTACTCGGAGGACGACAGCGCGGCTCTCCATCTGCGGCGGGCGACGGCGGCGGCGGCGTTGCGCGGGGTCGGGCCGGCAGCCTATCTGGACGCTGGGCAGCTTGTGGCTGTGGCGAAAGAGCATGGCTGCGACGCGGTCCACCCGGGATATGGGTTCCTGAGCGAGAGCGCGGCCTTTGCGCGCGACTGTGCGGAGGCAGGGCTGAGGTTCGTCGGCCCGCGGCCGGAGACGCTGGCGAGCCTGGGCGACAAGACGCGAGCGCGGGCGCTGGCGGCGGAGGCAGGGGTGCCCGTCCTTCCGGGCTTGAGCCACGCGGTGCTGCTGCGGGAGGCGGAGGAGTTCTTTGCCGGCCTGGGGGCGGGCCGGGCGCTGGTGGTCAAGGCGGTGGCCGGGGGTGGGGGCCGCGGCATGCGGGTGGTGCGCGCGGCGGAGGAGCTGGCGGAGGCGTACGCGCGCTGCCAGTCGGAGGCGCTGCAGGCCTTCGGAGACGGCGGGGTGTACGTCGAGGAGCGGATGGAGGGTGCGCGCCACATCGAAGTGCAGATTGCGGGCGACGGCAGCGGCGCGGTGGTGCACCTCGGGGAGCGGGACTGCAGCCTGCAACGGCGGCACCAGAAACTGGTGGAGGTGGCCCCGGCGCCGGGGCTGGACGAGGTACTGCGCGACCGGCTGACGGCGGACGCGGTGCGGCTGGCGCGCGCGGTGGGCTATGAGAGTCTGGGGACGTTCGAGTTCCTGGTCGACGCCGCGGGCGGGTACGCCTTCATCGAGGCGAACGCGCGCCTGCAGGTGGAGCACACGGTGACCGAGGCGGTGCTGGGTATCGATCTGGTGCAGTTGCAGCTGCGGCTGGCGGGTGAGGAGACGCTCGCGCAACTGGGCCTGACGCAGAAAGAGGTGCCGGCCCCACGGGGGTGGGCGGTCGAGGCCCGCGTGAATATGGAGACGATGGCCGCCGACGGGTCGGTGCGGCCGGCCGGGGGCGTGCTGGCGGTCTTCGAGCCGCCGTCGGGGCCGGGCGTGCGCGTCGACACCAGCGGATATGCGGGCTATCGGCCGAGCGCGAGCTTCGACTCGTTGCTGGCGAAGGTGGTGGCGCAGGTGCCGCGGGGCTCCTTTGCCGAGGCAGTGCGTCGTTTGGAACGCGCGCTCGGGGAGTTTCGCGTCGAGGGTGTGCGGACGAACATCCCGTTCCTGCGGGCCCTGCTGTCTCATCCGGCGGTGATTGCGGGCGAGGCGGGGACGATGTTCGTGGAGGATCACCGGGCGGAGCTGCTTACGGCGATGGCCGAGGACGAGGCGCCACCTGTGCTGGAGGCGGCCCCGGCGCGGGCGCGCGCAGGAGCGAGCGTGGACGCGGTGGATCCGCTGGCGGTGCTGGACTACGGCCGCGGCATGGGCGCCGGGCTCCCGCAACCGACGCCGGCGGTCGCAGCCCCGGTTTCGGTGTCCTCGCTGGTCGGGCCCGAGGGGACCGTGGCAGTGCGAGCGCCGATGCAGGGGACGGTGGTGAGTGTGGACGTGCGCGAGGGGCAGGCGGTGGGCGAGGGTGGGCAATTGCTGGTGCTGAACGCGATGAAGATGGAGCACGTCATCCGGGCGCCGGCGGCGGGGGTGGTGCGGCAGCTCGTCGTCGGCGTCGGCGACACGATCTTCGAGGGGGAGCCGCTGGTCTTCGTCGAGGAGCGGGCGGACGTCGGCGCCACGGGACCGGAGGCGGACGAGGTGGAGCTCGAGGTGGTTCGCCCTGACCTGGCAGAAATAGAGGAGCGGCACGCGCGGACGCGAGACGGGGCCCGCCCCGAGGCGGTCGCGCGGCGGCGGAAGACGGGACAGCGGACGGCGCGCGAGAACGTGGAGGACCTGTGCGACGCGGGGAGCTTCATGGAGTATGGGCCGCTGGTGATCGCGGCGCAGCGGCGACGGCGGTCGCTCGAGGACCTGATCGCGCGGACGCCCGCGGACGGGATGTTGGCCGGGATGGGGCGGGTGAATGGGGAGCTCTTCGGGGAGGAGCGGGCGCGCTGCGTGGTGATGTCGTACGACTACACGGTGCTGGCGGGGACGCAGGGCCAGCAGAACCACCGGAAGAAGGACCGGCTGTTCGAGCTGGCGGAGAAGTGGCGGCTGCCGGTTGTCTTCTTCACGGAGGGAGGTGGTGGGCGGCCGGGCGACACGGACGGCTTGGGGATCGGCTTCGAGACGCCGACGTTCCACCGGCTTGGCCGGCTGAGCGGGCTGGTGCCGCTGGTGGGGGTGAACTCGGGGCGGTGCTTTGCCGGGAATGCGGCCATTCTCGGCTGCTGCGACGTGGTGATCGCCACGGCGGACTCGAACATCGGCATGGCAGGGCCGGCCATGATCGAGGGTGGTGGGCTCGGCGTCTTCCGGCCGGAAGAGGTCGGGCCGATGGCGGAGCAGGTGCCCAACGGCGTGGTCGACGTCGCGGTCGTCGCCGAGGCGGAGGCTGTGCCGGTGGCGAAGCAGTACCTCTCCTACTTCCAGGGGAGCGTGGCGGAGTGGTCCTGCGCTGACCAGCGGCTGCTGCGGACGCTGGTACCGGAGAACCGGCTGCGCATATACGACGTACGCCGGGTGATCGAGACGCTGGCCGACGCGGGATCGGTGCTCGAGCTCCGCCGCCACTTCGGCCTGGGGATGGTCACGGCGCTGGTGCGCGTGGAGGGCAGGCCGCTGGGCGTCGTGGCGAATAACCCGGCGCACCTGGCGGGGGCTATCGACAGCCCGGGTGCGGACAAGGCGGCGCGCTTCCTGCAGCTGTGCGACGCCTTCGACATTCCGGTGCTGTTCCTGTGCGACACGCCGGGCATGATGGTGGGTCCCGAGGTGGAGAAGACGGCGCTGGTGCGCCACTGCTCGCGACTGTTCGTGGTGGGGGCCAATCTGAGCGTGCCCTTCTTCACAATCGTGCTGCGGAAGTCGTACGGGCTGGGAGCGCTGGCGATGGCGGGCGGGGGGTTCAGGGCAGGGATGTTCGCGCTGTCGTGGCCGACGGGCGAGTTTGGCGGGATGGGCCTGGAGGGGTCGGTCAAGCTCGGCTATCGGAACGAGCTCGCGGCCGTCGCAGACCCGCTCGAACGGAAGGCGCTGTTCGACCGGATGGTGGCGAGCGCCTATGACCACGCGAAGGCGCTCAACGCGGCGACGCACTTCGAAATCGACGACGTGGTCGATCCGGCCGAGTCGCGGCGCTGGATCAGCACGGCCCTCGGGTCAGTCCCGCCGGTGGCCCCGCGGACCGGCAAGAAGCGGCCCTGTGTGGACACATGGTAGCCGTCAGCGGCGGGCGGCGGCGGTGCGCGCGTCGATCGCCGCCATCTCGGCGGTGAGGCGGGCGAAGACGCTGGCGCCGAGGAGGGTCTGCGCGGGCAGGAAGAGGTCGTCCTCCTCGTCGCCGAAGTGGCCCTGGAGGATCCAGTCGAGGCGGCGGACGAGCTCCCAGAGGCCGGTCATGAGGTCGCCCGGGTCCGACTCGGTGGCCGCGGCGAGCGCCGCTGCCAGCTGCTCCTGCTCGTCGCGGACCTCGTCGTGACCGGCGTCGATGTGGTCGAGGGCGCGCTGGAGGAGGGCACGGCGCTCGCGCACACGGTCATGCTGCTCGAGGAGCTCGTCGACGACGGTGTCGGTGGCCGCGTCGAAGCCGCGGAGGGCGGGGAAGAGCGACTCCTCTTCCTTGGCGATGTGGGCGGCGAGGTCGACCTCCATGAACTGGAGGAGGGCGCGGAGCTGGGCGAGGCCGGCTTCCTTCAGGGCGGCGTCGGCGGGCGTGTGGACCGCCTCCTCGACGGCCTCGCGGGCTCTGGAGACGGCGTCCTGGATCAGCTCGTGCTCGCGGACGAGGCTGGCCAGGGGTTCGAAGGTGATGTCGTCGCGGCTGCTTCCGGGCATGTCTGCCAGTATCGCGTATCGCTGGGCCGCGTGGGCAGGGGCTATGACGGGGACGCCGCGATCTGTGCGAGGAAGGCGTGCACGGCCGCGGCGTAGGCGGCGGGGTCCGCGTTCCAGGAGCCGACGTGCTCGGCGGTCGTGCGGAAGTAGGTCACGAGGTCTGGACGGGCGCGCGCGAGGGCGTCGCTGGTGGCCACCTGAACCGTGCTGTCTGCTGTGCCGTGGAAGAGGAGGATGGGCCGACGGAGGGCGCTCGCGCGAGAGAGGTAGTCGAGGTCGCCGTAGTCGAGGTCGAAGCGCCAGCTGGCGACCCAGAGGCCGGCGCTGACGACGACGCCCGGTGCGCGGTGGCGGGCGCGCCAGCGGACGGTGGCCTCGAAGTCGAGCAGGGGGGAATCGAGGACGACGCCTTCGAGGCGGTCGAGGCGAGAGGAGTGTTCGAGGACGCTCATGACGACGGCGCCGCCCATGCTGTTGCCGCTGAGAACGAGGCCGGTGGCGCCGTGGGCGAGGGCATAGGCGACGGCGGCGTCGACGTCCTGCCATTCCGTGGCGCCGAAGTGGTAGCGGCCGTCGCGCTCGGCGGGGGCACCGACGTCGTTGCGGTAGCTGAGGACGAGGAGCTTGAGGCCGGCGTCGTGGAAGATTGGCACCTGGCGGAGCATGTCGCGGCGGGTGGCGCCGCCGTGGCCGTGAACGAGGATGGCCCAGCGGTCGCCCGGCGCGTCGACGAACCAGGCGGGGAGCGCGCCGAGCGGTCCGTCGACGACGACGTCCGAAAACGGGAGGGCGAAGGCGCGCCCGGGGTCCCCGGGGAAGGCGAAGGTGTCGAGGCGGACACGGGTGTCGGGCGCCAGAGTCCCTTCAAGGAGGGTGAAGTGGCGGACGGTGCGCTTTGGGCTGTCTTCGAGGATGGCGCCGACCTGGCCGTAGCCGTCGGGCCAGTGCAGGCCCTGGACGCCGGGACGGTTCCAGTCGTCGTCGAGGTTTTCGCCGGGAGCAGGTTCGAGGGTCACCGTGTCGGGACCGACGGCGCGCACGACGAGGCGGAAGCGGTCGGGGTCGTTGTGGACGGCGAGGGCTTCGTCGTCGAGGGCGCTGGCGTAGTACCAGGCGACAGCGAAGAAGGCGCCGCCGAGGACGACAAGGAGGGCGGCGAGCGCAATGATCATCGTGCGCCAGTGACGGGCGAGGGCCCGAGGGCGGGAGCGCGGCGCCGCCCGCTGGTTGCTGGTATGCGCGGCTTCGGCCATAGTCGGCCCTCCACTGGCATCGGCTCAATGGTGAGCGGGCCGGGTGGCTGACGCCAGCGGCCGGGAGGGGTGGTTTCCGGCGGCCGCGCGGCCTGTCCGCGCTTACTGGGCGCCCGGCATTGCCGCCTGCAGGCGGCGCTGCATCTCCTCTGGGCTGACGTCCTCGACGTGGGTGGCGAGCGACCAGCGGTTGCCGAAGCGGTCGGCCACGTCGGCGGCGCGGTCGCCATAGAAGCGGTCTTCGGGGGCCATGCGCGAGCTGGCGCCGGCGGCGAGGGCCTTGCGGTAGGTCTCGTCCACGTTCTCGACGTAGACCATGAGCATGGCGGGCATGGCCGGGTTCATGGGGCCGGCGTCCGAAAGCATGATGGTCGAGTCGCGCAGGACGAGCTCGCAGTGGCCGACGGTACCGCCCGGGCCGGGGACGCGCATCCGCTCTTCGGCGCCGAACACGTCCTTGACGAAGCGGATCAGGTCGGCGGCACCTTCGACGACCAGGTAGGGGGTGACGGCGCGGTACTCGTCGGGGATCGGCTTGACGGGCATGACGGCCTCCGCGGGGGGATGGGGCGGCATGCTACCACGGCGTCGATGGATTGATGGGTTTGATATGAGGAGCGGCGCTGGCGCTTACGGGGGACCGCTGAGCGAAAGTGGCGGCACTGGGCCGAGGCCAGTGTACTCGACATAGACATAGAGGCCCTGCGGCGTTTCTTCGACACCGACAATGCGGTAGTCCTTGATGGCGGTGGCATTCTCGATGGCGTTGTTGACGGCGGATTCGAGGGTCTGCTCGAAGAGGAGAGGGAGGCGGCCGCCCACGGCGCGGGTGTCGGAGAGGTGGACGGCGATGCCGCCGCTGTCGCTGGCGGTCGGGTGGACGACGGTGCTGAAGGGCACGGGAACGGAGAAGACCTTGAGGCCGACGTGGGCCTTGGCCGAGATGGCGATGCCTTCCGGCGTGTAGTGCACCTTGACGTCGCTGATGTCGACGGGCGTATTCGCGGTGACGACACCGTGGGCGACGACGTTCTCGAGGAGGTAGCCGGGGAGAACGACCAGGGCCTCGCCGGCGGGCAAGGGGAGCGGGCTGCCTTCGCGCCGGACGACGGTGTAGCCCGCGCCCTGGCAGCCGCCGGTGACGAGGACTCCGACGAGCAGGGCGGCGAGGAGGCTCAGCCCCCAGACGAGCGCGCGTTGCTGCGTGGGCGTCAGCTGGCGGCGGAGCCGTTCGAGGCGCATGCGCCCTCCCTGGCGGGCTCAGCCTGCCTTGCGCTCAGGGTATGGGGCGGTGTCTCGCCTTCGAATTACGCGGGGGGGCGCCGAGTTTCGCTTTTCTGCCCTGTGGCGAGTGCATGGCAACTGAAAGCCGCGCTCTGGCGGGTGCAAGCCGGGCGGGATGAAGGGGTTGTGACACTGAGTGGCGAATCCGGGCTGCCAAGTGGAGGCAAGGCATGAAGATCACCTATCCCGTCGCCTTGGTGGCGGGACTCGCGCTGACGGCCGTGCTGGCAGTTGGCTGCGGGGACGACAGCACCTCGACCGTGAAGCAGACGGCGACCGAGGCGGTGAGCACGGCGACACCGACGCCGAAGACCTCGCCAAGCGCGGTGGCGGGCGTGAGCGCCGACTACAAGACCTACGTCTCGCAGGTCTGTAAGGCGGGCAAGCAGTTCAAGGACGACATCGCGACGACGGCGGACAAGGTGCGCAACGACCCCCAGAACGCATTCGACGCGGCGCGGGTGCCGTTCGACAACCTGGCGAACAACTTGAAGGCGACGACGCCGCCGCCGGACCTGCAGTCATGGCAGCAGCAGGTTGTCGACAAGGTGAACCAGGTGAGCAACGCGCTGAAAGGGAAGGACGTGACGGCCCTGACGGAGGTCTTCCAAAGCCCGTTCCCGCCCGTCCCGGACAACGCACGGGGCCAGCTCCAGGCAGCGGCCAAGGACAATCCGGACTGCTCGGCCGCCGGGCTGTTCGGCTCCTAGTGCCGGCTTCGGTCGGAACCGTCCGGAATGCGGACGCGGCGCCCCGGGGTGTGCCGTGAGCGGCCCCCCGGGGCGCCCGCCTGAGGAGAAGGGTGGCCCGGCCGCGCTTTTTGCCGGGCTTACGGTCCGG
>JADLBJ010000139.1 GCA_020847765.1 Dehalococcoidia bacterium | reverse complement strand
GCGCAGCTTGTTGACGACGAGCGTCGCCAGCGCTTCGCCTTCCACGTCGTCGGCGATGATGACGATGTCCTTCGAGACCTGCAGGACCTTCTCGAGCAGCGGCAGAATCTCGTTGACCGCCGCGATCTTCTTGTCCGTGATGATCAGGTAGGGGTTCTCGACAAGCGCTTCCATGCGGTCGGTGTTGGTGACGAAGTAGGGGGAGGAGTAGCCGCGGTCGAGCTGGAGGCCGTCGACGAACTCCGTCTCGAACTTGATGCCGCGGGACTCTTCGACGGTGATGACGCCGTCCTTGCCCACCTTCTCCATGACGTCGGCGATGAGGGTGCCGATCTCGGCGTCGTTGGCGGAGATGGAGGCGACGTGGGCGATCTGCTCCTTGGTGAGGACAGGCCGCGCCTGGGCGCGCAGAGTGCTCACGGCCTCCGCCAGGGCCCGGTCGACGCCCCGCTTGACGGCCATCGGGTTCGCCCCCGACGCGACGATCTTGAGGCCGCCGCGGACGAGCGCCTGGGCGAGCACCGTCGCCGTCGTCGTGCCGTCGCCGGCGACGTCGTTGGTCTTCGTCGCCACCTGCTTGGCGAGCTGCGCACCCATGTTCTCGAACGGGTCCTCGAGCTCGATCTCGCGGGCGACGGTGACGCCGTCCTTGGTGATATTGGGCGCGCCGTACTTCTTGTCGATGACAACGTTGCGGCCGCGCGGGCCGAGCGTGACCTTGACCGCGTCGGCCAGCGCGTCGACGCCGTCCTTGAGGCGGCGCCTCGCGGATTCGTCGAACAGCAGTTGCTTGGCAACCATGCGTTTTCCTCTGTTCTTCTACAAAGAACGCGGGCACCGCCTGGCCGGACGCGTTGGCCGGTGGCGCGGGCCCGCGCAGGGAGACTAGACGACCAGCTTGGCCAGGATGTCCTTGTCGTTCAGGACGATGTAGTCCTCGTTGTCGAGCTTCACTTCGGTGCCCGTGTACTTGGCATAGAGAATGCGGTCGCCGACGACGACGTCCATGGGGACGCGCTTGCCGTTGTCGTCGAGGCGGCCGGGACCGACGGCGACAACTTCGCCCTGCTGGGGCTTCTCCTTGACGGTGTCCGGAATGACGAGGCCGCTGGCCGTCACTTCTTCCTGCTTGAGGGGAGTGATGACGATGCGGTCGGCAAGGGGGACGAGCTTGGTCTTCGCCTTGGCAGGCGCAGCCTTGGTGGCCATGAGGGTTCCTCCTGAACGGTACGGTAGGGAATTGGCAGGAGGGATGTTAGCACTCTCCGCCGGTGAGTGCTAGAGCCCTCGCCCGCGCGGCTGACGGCCGGCCACCGGCGTGCTGCCGCGCCATTCCTCCACCTCGCCCTCGTCCATCAGCTCGGCGGCACACGCCCGGCAGAGCAGCCCGTCGATCACCGTCGCCTCTTCCCCGCGCCGCAGTGCGGCGGGGACGACGCCCGTGTTGTTGCACACGAGGCAGGAGGTGCCCGCCGTGTTCTCCCGCCGCTGGCAGCGAGTGCAGCGCAGCCCCGCGCCCTCGTTGTCTGCAACGGCGATGAGGGTGTGCCCACCGGGCCCGCAGCCTCCCCTCAGCCAGCGCGCTGTCCATTCCGCCATGCAGCACCTCCCGGCCCGCGCACCCCCGACCGTAACCCGGCGGAAGGGCCCGGCGTCACCATAGTCTGTAAATCTCGCAACATCTGTAGAGAAGCGTGGACACTTATGTCGCGCCGTCCTGCCCTGTGCCGATCCTCTTCGGCGTGGCGGACAATAGGAGTGAAGGAGGATGCCCGCCATGGCCGTCCCTCTCACCCGCCTCAACCACGCCGTCCTGTACGTGCGCGACCTCGACCGCGCCGTCGCCTTCTACCGTTCCGTCTTCGCCTTCGAGGAGATCTCCCGCATGGGGGGGCAGATGGCCTTCCTCCGCGCGGCCGGCTCCGACAACCACCACGACCTCGGCCTGATGGCTCTGGGCGAAGGCGCACCCCGCCCGCCGCGTGGCGCCACCGGCCTCTACCACCTCGCCTGGGAGGTGCCGAAGCTCGCCGACCTCGCCGCCGCCCGCGACGTGCTGGCCGGCCTGGGCGCGCTCGTCGGCCAAAGCGACCACGGCGCCTCGAAGTCGCTCTACGCCGTCGATCCGGACGGCAACGAGTTCGAGGTGATGTGGGCCGTGCCCCGCACGGAATGGGGCGACTTCGAGCGCAACGCCGTCGTCCGCCCGCTCGACCTCGAAGGCGAGCTGGAGCGCCGCCGCGCCTGAGCGGCGGCCCTGCGCCGGACGCGGAAGTCAGCATTAAGTGCCCGGCCCCGCCCGCCCCAACCAGCGCAGGCGGCCTACCCCGCTTCCCGCCTGAGGGCCGAATGGACGGCAGACTGGCGACCCTCGGCCCCTGCCCACCCGGCACCAACGGGCTACGCTGGCGCCGTCCGCCGAAGGAGGAAGACGATGAAGATTGTCGTCGCGCTCGACGGCAGCAGGCCCGGGGAACGAGCCGTCGAAGCAGTCGCGCCCCTCGCGCAGGCAGCGGGCGCCGAAGTCGTCCTGCTCGCCGTGCTGGATTACGACCGCGTCCATGAGACCTGGGCCGACGTCGACGTCTCCCAGCGCGTGCCCGTGCGGGCGACGCCGGCCGCGCCCGCCGCGCAGATCGCGACACCGTCGCCCGTCTCCGCCGAGGATCGCGGCCAGGCGCTCGAACGCGCCCGCCTGGAGGCGACCGAGTACCTGGAAGCGCAGGCGGCCCGCTGCCTGCCCGGCCTGAAGACGGAGACCCGCGTGGAGTGGTCGGGCGAGGCCGCGCGCACGATCGTCGACTTCGCGGCGGCGCGCAACGCCGACCTCGTCGCCGTCGGCACCCACGGCCGCACCGGCCTGCGCCACGTTCTGATGGGGAGCGTCGCCGAAGACGTGGTGCGCCACGCGCGCGTCCCGGTCCTCGTCGCCCGCGCCTGGGAAGGCGCGTAGCCCTCCTCGAAAGAGAACGTCCCCACCCAGAGGCGGGGGACGTTCTCTGGTCGCTGGCGCCGGTTGGAGGCCTCAGGCGCCCCTGATCTCGATCTTCTTCGCCTCGAGCTTCTGCGCCTCGGGCAGCGGCACGCGCACTTCGAGCACGCCGTCCTTCAGCGTCGCCTCGATCTTCGCCTGGTCGACCCCGGCGGGAATCGCGATGGTGCGCTCGAAGGAGCCGAAGAAGCGTTCGCTGTAGGTGCGGCCACCCTCCTCTTCCTTCTTCTCCTGGCGCTTCTCCCCCCGGACGACGAGCCGCGAGTCGGCCACGGTAACCTCCATGTCCTCGGCCGCCACGCCCGGGAGCTCGGCGTGCACGACGATCGCGCCGTCGGCCTCGGTGACGTCGCAGCGTGGGCTCCACTCAGCCATGGACCCGCCCTCGCGCAACCGGCTGAAAAGGTCGCGCGGCCAGAACGCTGTCAGGTCGTCGAAGAAGGGATGGCGGCGGATGAGACTCGTCACGGTTCAACCTCCTGCGGTGATCGTGTCCATGCTCCGGCGGCTGCCGCGCCCGCGGGTATGCCCGTGCGGCCCATTCTCGCGGGGCCGGGCGGCCCGTCGCTCAGGTCCGCGGCCCTGAAGAGGGCGCCTGCCGCGTGAGCCCTTCAACGGGAAGCAAGCGTTTGAGGATCTTCCCGGTTGGGCTGCGCGGGAACTCCTCGACGGCGACGATCCGGCGCGGGACCTTGTAGCCGGCGAGCTGCTCGCGGCAGTAGGCGCGCAGGCGGCGTTCGTCCAGCCCGGCACCTGCGGCCAGCTGCACGAAGGCCACCGGCACCTGCCCGCGCCCGGGGTCCGGCACACCCACGACCGCCGCCTCAGCGATTCCCGGGTGCCGATTGAGGACGTCCTCGATCTCGCGTGGGAACACGTTCTCTCCCGCGACGATGATAAGGTCGCTCAGGCGGCCGCTGATGGTCAGCCGGCCCTCGTCGTCGAACACCCCCAGGTCGCCCGTGTGGAAGAAGCCGTCGGCGTCGAAGACGGCCGCCGTCGTCTCGGGCAGGCCGAAATACCCCTTCATGACGTTGGGGCCGCGCACGCAGATCTCGCCCTCGGCCCCCGGCGGCAGGGGCTGGTTGTCGGCACCCACCACCTGCTCCTCGACCCACAGGAGCGGCGGACCGACAGAGCCGAGATTGACCTCGCCCGGACGCGTCCAGTTGAGGACTGGACCAGTCTCCGTCAGGCCGTAGCCCTCGTTGATGGAACGCTGGAAGCGCTCCTCGAAGCGTTCGCGCACGGCCGCCGGCAACGGCTCGCCCCCGGAGATGAGCAGGCGCAGGGAGGCGAAATCTGCGGGCCCCGTCCCGCGCTCGCCGAGGAGGGCGTTGTACATCGCGGGAATGGCGACGAAGCCAGTCGGCCGGTGCCGCCGCAACAGCTCGAAGATCCGGCGCGGCACGAAGCGGGCAGTGTAGACAACCTTCGCCCCGACAGCCAGCGGCAGGAGCGTAAGGACCGTGAGGCCGAACGAATGGAACTGGGGCAGGACCCCGAGGAAGACGTCGCGCGACGTCGCGTCGCCGCCTATCGCGCACTGGCGCACGTTCGCCGCCAGGTTGCGAAAGGTTAACTCGACGCCCTTGGGGCGCGCCGACGTGCCGGACGTGTAGATGAGGACGGCTGTCGCCTCCGGGTCCTCTTGGGGCAGCCGGCGAAAGCGCGGCAGGCGCGGATAGCGCACCTGGTCCACCAGCAGCGTGCGCACAGACGGAGGCAGGGGCCCGAACTGCTCGAGCATCGGCCCGGCCGTCACCACCAGGTCCAGCCCGGCGTCAGCCAGGATGTGGTCGCGCTCGGCGGGCTTGAGCAAGTAGTTCAGCGGAACGGCCGTCCGCCCCAGACACCACGTCGCGAGCAGCGCCGCCGGAAACAGGCCCGAGGTGGGAAGCATCAGCCCCACGCGGGGCGCCTCGCTGCGCCGTGCTATCTCGTCGGCCAGCACAAAGCTCGCCGTCGTCAGCTGGATGCCCCGCCAGGCCCGCCAGTCGTCGACGATCGCCACGCGGAACGGCCGCCAGAGCAGGCGGCGGACGATGGACCGCACGAGCCGGGGCGACGAGCCGTCCGGGAGCGGCTCCGGCACGCCGTCGTTCCTCGCCCGACGGCTTACCACCGGCGGCAGGCTGCGCGCCGGCTCATTCGCGGGAAAGAGGTTCGGCCGGCTCGGGCTCGATCCGGGCAAGGAAGAGCGCGAAGGCACGCCCGGCCGGCGAATCCGCCCCTGCCTCGTCCACCAGGTATTGAAGCCGTTCGACATGGGCCTCCGGGTCCCCTTCCTCCGAAAGCCCGGCGAGCCGGTACTCCTCCAGCCAACTGGCCACCAGGGCCTGGACGTCGTCGTCGAAAGCGTCGCGCCTGTCCGCCATTGTGGCACCTCCTGGTGAACGGCTCCCCGGCGCGGCGGGCTGGCGCCCCCGCCTGGCCGCTTCCAACCAGCATAGGACGGCGGGCGCCGACACGGGCAGGCCTGACGGGCTCTCTTTCCGGGGCCAGCCGGTCGGACCGGACCGTCCGCCGCCGGCTGCGCTATGGTGCAGGGAGATGGAAGCGGACAAGACGCGCGAGCGATCCCGCGCCCGCGCGTGGCCAGCCCGGACAAGGACCGCCCCCTGGTTGCCGGTGCCCCATCCCCGGACGCTGGCCGCCTTCGCCTGGGACTTCGGCCTGATCGTCGCCGTCATCCTC
Organism: Dehalococcoidia bacterium; assembly: GCA_020847765.1. Classification (GTDB taxonomy): domain Bacteria; phylum Chloroflexota; class Dehalococcoidia; order Tepidiformales; family Tepidiformaceae; genus JADLBJ01. The sequence continues at coordinate 7,100 of JADLBJ010000139.1, read as the reverse complement.
GTCTACTTCCTCCTGCGCGCCCAGGCGCCCGTCGACGTGCCGGCAGCCGTGCACGTGACCGTCCGCCTGATCGACTTCGAAAAGGCGACAGGGCTCTTCCATGAGCGCGACCTCCAGGAGCTCACCCTCCGCTGGGACTGGCTGAAGGAGGCGGCCAACTTCACCTACGCCTACCTGCATTTCCCCGCACTGGCAGCGGTCGGCGTCGCCCTCTGGGTGCGGAACCGCCGCAATTTCCGGCTCGTGCGCGACACGATGTTCATCTCGATGGTGATCGGGCTGCTCTTCTACTACCTCGTCCCGGCCGCGCCGCCCCGCCTCATGGCGGCCCATGGCCACGATTATGGCTTCGTCGACACGGTCTTCGGCGGCACCACGGCGGTCCGCTACCCGCAGCCGACCTTCTACGTGAACAACTACGCCGCCATCCCGAGCTACCACTTCGGCTGGATGGCGCTCGTCTCCGCTGCTCTCTGGGGAGCCTGGCACCACCCGGCGGTCCGCTCCCTCGCCATCGCCCTCACCGCCGTCATGACCTGGGCGAGCGCGGCCACCGCCAATCACCTCTTCGTCGACATGATCATCGGTGGCGTCGCCGTAGCGGCGGCCTGGCTGCTGGCACTCCTCGTTGATCGGCGGCGTTCACGCCGGCAGCCAGGCCGTCGCGCGCCCCTTGAAAAACAGGCCCCAGGCTAGCGCGGCGAGGCCAGTTCGTGCAGCGACTCGCCATCGTGCAGCCGCCGGATAGCCTCGCCCAGCAGCGGCGCGAGCGGTGCCACGTCCAGCGTGAAGGCGTCCGTCGGCAGGCGCCGCACGCTGTCGGTCGTGAGCACGAGTCCTACCTGCCGGGCCGTCAGGCGCGCAAACGCCTCGCTTTCGAGCACGGCGTGGACGACGGCGAGCACTGCCTGGCCGGTCGCGCCCGCCGCGCGCAGGACGTCCATCGCCGCCGCCACCGTCACGCCGGTCGTGACCATGTCGTCGACGACGATCGGCCAGCGTCCGGCGACTTCACCAGTGAGGCCCGTGGCGTGCACCTCCGCGCCGCTGACGCGCGTCTTGTGGACGAGCGCCATCGGCAAAGAGAGGGCGCCAGCGACCCTTTCCGCCAGCCGCGCCGCACCCAGGTCCGGTGCGACCACGACAGCCCCGGCGAGCGGGCGCGCCCGCAGACGCTCGACGAGCGCCGGGACGGCGGTCAGCTGCTCGACGGGGATGCCGAAAAAGCTCTCCATCGCCGGCGCATGGAAGTCGACGCCGACAACGCGGTCGACGTGGGCCGTCTCGATCAGCGCCGCCACGAGCCGGGCCCCGAGCGGCACGCGCACGCCGCCCGCGCGGCGGTCCTGGCGGCCGTAGCCGAAGTAGGGAATGACCGCCGTCACTCGCGCCGCGCCGGCGCGGTAGGCCGCGTCGGCTAAGAGCAACAGCTCCATCAGGTGCCGCTCCACCGGCTGGCTGGTCGACTGCAGCACGTAGACGTCGCCCCCGCGGACGGGCTGGAGCAACTCCACGCGGACCTCGCCGCCCGGGTAGTCGTCGACGGCGGCCACACCGAGCTGCACGCCGAGCCGTTCGGCCACGTCGCGGGCCAGGCGCTCGCTCGCGTTGCCAGCGAAGACGACAGGGTCCACGCCAACCTCCCCGGCTACGGTAGCACCCCGCCGCGCACCCGTTCATCGACGCTGGGAACGCCGGCCGGGTCGCAGGCCAGCCCGTATACTGAGACCGTGGGGCGGCGCGCCGGCGCGCGGCTGTAGCTCAGCGGATAGAGCATCTGTCTTCGGAACAGAGGGTCGGGGGTTCGATTCCCTCCAGCCGCGCCAGCATTCTGACCTGGACACGCCATTAAGAAGGACAGCCCCGGGCAGGGTGCGAGAAGCCGGCGACGCTGGGGCGCCTGCCGCCTGCGCCACAACACCGCCGCAGGGCAGCGATTCGAGAGCGCGAGCTGAACGGGAACCGGCCGGCCGCCTATGTTGGCGCCGTCACGTCGCCGTTGTTCCCTTCTCGTGCGGGGAAGCCTACTGTTCTCGACATGGCGAAGGGCGACGTCGAGATCGAAGTCGGGGGGCGCACGGTCGTCGTCACCAACCCGACGAGGGTGTTCTTCCCCGCCGCGGGCTACACCAAGCTCGACCTCGTGCAGTACTACCTGGCGGTGGGCGAAGGGGCGTTGCGCGGTGTCCGCGACCGGCCATGCGTGCTGAAGCGCTTCGTCAACGGGGCGGCGGCCGAGCCCTTCTTCCAGAAGCGCGCGCCCGCGCCGCGGCCGCCATGGGTGCCCACAGCGCACGTCTCCTTTCCCAGCGGCCGCAGCGCCGACCTCGCCGTAGCCAGCGAGCTCGCGGTCATCGCCTGGATGGCCAACCTCGGCTGCGTCGATCTCAACCCCTGGCCCGTGCGCGCCACCGACGTCGACCACCCCGACGAGCTGCGCGTCGACCTGGACCCGACGCCGGAAGCAGGCTTTGGCATGGTGAAGGAGGTGGCGGCCGTCGTGCGCGAAGTGCTGGAGGAGCTCGGCTATCGGGGGTTTCCGAAGACGTCCGGCTCGCGCGGCATCCACGTCAACGTGCGTATCGCCCCGCGCTGGGGGTTCAGCGACGTCCGCCGCTGCGCGCTCGCCCTCGCCCGCGAAGTGGAGCGGCGCGTGCCGGCCATCGCGACGACGGCCTGGTGGAAGGAGGAGCGCCACGGCGTCTTCCTCGACTACAACCAGAACGCGCGCGACCGCACGGTGGCCTCTGCCTATTCGGTCCGTCCCACGCCCGACGCCCGCGTCTCCGCACCGTTCACCTGGGAGGAGCTGCCGCGCGTCGAGCTGGCGGACTTCACGATGGCGAACGTACCCGCCCGCTATGCGGCCATCGGCGACCCCGGGGCCGGGATCGACGACGAAGCCTTCTCGCTCGAGCCGCTCCTCGCCCTTGTCGCCCAGCAGGCAGCCGCCGGGCAGGGCGAAGCGCCGCTACCGCCGCACTTCCCGAAAGCGGAGGGCGAACCACGCCGCGTTCAGCCAAGCCGGCGGCGCAAGGACTGACAGGAGAGCGGCGTGCCCGCTGCTGGGGGCGCTCAGGCGGCGCTGCGACGCCGGGCCGCTGCACGCCGCTCGCGCACGACGTGCCAGATGGCAGGTGCGGCCGAGAACCCGACCATGAGCACGACCAGCGCGGTGAAGAAGATCTCGATGTTCGGGATGGCCTTGCCCACGAAGTAGCCCATGAGCGTCATCGAAGGGACCCAGAGGGCCGCTCCCAGAATGTTGTAGAAGGCGAAGCGGTGGTAGGGCATCTGCGCGGCGCCGGCCACCGTCGGCGCGAAGGTGCGGATGAAGGCGAGGAAGCGGGCGGCGATGATCGTCTTACCGCCATGGCGGTCGTAAAACTGCCTCGCCCGCTCGAGGTGCTTGCGGTGGAACCAGCGCGAGTCTTCGCGGTTGAAGATGCGCGGGCCCGCGTGCCGGCCGATCTGGTAGCCAACGGCGTCCCCGACAACGGCCGCAACGATGAGCAGCGGGATGACGATCCAGAGTCCGCTGTGGCCCGCCACCTCGAGGTGGCCGCGCTGGATGAGCAGGCCAGTCGTGATGAGCAGCGTGTCGCCCGGGAGGAAGAAGCCGATCAGCAGGCCCGTTTCGGCGAAGACGATGAGAAAGAGGCCGGGATACCCGACCGCGTTGATCAGCGACTCGATGTCGAAGCCCACTGCCGCACAGCGTACCTGACCGGGTGGGTTCCGTCGCCAAGGCGCCATCGCGAAGTGTCAAGATCCGCTGACCGGAAACAGGCCGCGCGGCGAAGTCGGCCGGACCGCTCAGGGGCCGAAGCGGGCGGCGAAGTCGGCCTCGCCCAGCGTCGTGCCATGGCGCCGTTCGCTTACGGCGAGCTCCATGCGGGAGAGCTGAGCAAGGCCCTTGCGCGTGTCGCTCGCCACGCGCGCGCGGTCCTGCCGCTTCAGCCGAAGTTTGAAGAGCCAGTAGTTGAACGCCTTCCAGTCGGCGTAGGGCAGCTCCTCCGGGAGCATGACGCCCGTTTCTTCGTAGTAGGTGGCGCGCAGCTCGAACAGGGGCAGGCCATAGACGCGCCGGAACATGCTGCCCTCTTCGCGGTCGTCCTGGCCCCATGGCTTGCAGCGGTTCTCCTTGTGGATCTCCTCCTCGACGCTCAACTGGAGCGCCTCCTCAACGAGCACGCCGTACAGGTAGTTGAGGTGCGCGCTGTGCTTGGCGGGGCCCAGCCGGCGGGCGAAGTCGGCGTCCTCCACGTCGATCGGCCAGAGACCGTCGAAGAGAAGGGCAGTCGCTTCACGCTGGGGCACGACGTCGGTCAGCTCGCCGAGAATACGCTCGGCCAGGAGGAGCCAGTCGAAAGCCTCGCCGCCGATCAGATAGCGGTAGTGCCGGTCACCCACGCGCTCCTCGGGCGCCCGCCAGCTGCCGACCGCGTCAAGCAGGGCTTCGAACCAGTGGTCGCCGGCGAAGACGCGCTGGCGGAGGCGGAAGATTGCTTCCTCCGGGGCAGGGAACCGGGGTTCCTGGTCCGCCGGGTCGTCGCGTTCACGCGCGCCGGGCTGGTGGGCGGTTGTCGACATGGCCGTCACGATGATACCAGAGCGCTTCCGGGGTTTCGGCAAGATCATCGGCCGCGGCCCGGCCGCGCACAGGAGACGCCCCGGTGCACCACCGGGAACGACCGCGTGCACGAGCGCGCGGTGCCACCCGGGCGGACGGCGTGTACCCTTTGCGCAGCCGGCGCTGGAGGAGGTGGGCCCATGGAGTTCCGCGACACCGCGGTGGAAGGCGCCTTCCGCGCCTCCGTGCGGGCCTTCCTCGACGCCGAGCTCCCCGCCGAGGTCGCCGCGCGCCCGGGCGAGTGGGGGCTCTTCAACGCCGGCGGCCGCGCCACCCGAGAGTTCCGGCTCTGGATGCAAGAATGGACGGCGAAACTGAACGAACATGGCTGGGGCGCGCCCGCCTGGCCGAAGGAGCACGGCGGCGGCGGCCTCTCCGTGAAGGAGCAGTTCATCTTGAGCGAGGAGTTCGCCTGGCGCCGCGCCCCCCGTCCCGGCGGCATCGGCCACGGCTGGGCGGGCCCGACGATCATGGTCTACGGCACAGAGGCGCAGAAGGCCGCCTACCTCCCCCGCATCATCAGCGGCGAGCACGTCTGGTGTCAGCTCTTCAGCGAGCCGGGGGCGGGCAGCGACCTCGCCAGCCTGCAGACACGGGCCGTGCGCGACGGCGACGACTACGTCGTCAACGGCCAGAAGATCTGGACGAGCGGTGCCCACGGCGCGCACATGGGCATCCTCCTCGCCCGTACCAACCCGGACGCGCCCAAGCATCGCGGCGTCAGCTACTTCCTGCTCGACATGAAGACACCCGGCGTCACGGTGCGCCCGCTGGTGAACATGCTCGACAGCCACGAGTTCAACGAGGTCTACCTCGAGGACGTGCGCGTGCCCGCCAGCCACCTGCTCGGCGAGGAGAACCGCGGCTGGTACCTGGCGACGACGACGCTCGACTTCGAGCGCAGCGGCATCGCCACGAGCGTCGCCCACCAGCAGATCGTGCGCGACCTCGCCGCATTTGCACGCACCGCCACCGGCCGGGCCTCGCTGGCGCGCAACTCGCGGTTGAGGACCGAGCTCGCCGAGCGGGCGATCGAGGCGCAGGTCGAGTCGCTCGTCTGCTACCGGATAATCAGCATGCAGGAGCGCGGCGAGATCCCGAACAAGGAGTCCTCGATCGCCAAGCTGTACTCGAGCGAGCTGGACGTGCGCCTCGCCACCACAGGCATGCACCTGGCGGGGCTGCACGGCCAGCTGAACGACGCGGGCACGGACGCGTCGCTCGGCGGGCGCATCCCGCGGTTCTACATGCACAGCACGACGAGCCCGATCGGCGGCGGCACCAGCGAGATCCAGCGCAACATCATCGCCACCCGCGGCCTCGGTCTGCCGCGAGCTTAGATCGCAGCGCGCAGGAGGCACCCATGCCCCGCCCTTCGGAGCCCTGGCTCGCCCAGTTCGCCTTCAGCGTCGCCGACCTCCCCGGCTTCGCCCGCCTCTGCTGCGAGGGGCTGGGTTTCGTCCGCGCAAACGCGCTGATGCCGTGGGGCCCGGCGCTCGGCCGTATCCAGGGCCTGCCCGGTGACCCCACGGCGATGCTCTGGTGGCTCGTCGACCGGCAGGAGTCCGTTCAGCTCGAGCTGTGGCAGTACAGCACGCCCACACCCCGGCCCCGGCGTCGGGACTGGCGGCCGAGCGACACAGGCTATGCGCGGCTGGCGCTCTGGGTCGCCGACTTGGAGAAGACGACGGCCCGCCTCCAGGCGGCCGGGCTGGTGCCGATCGCGGCGACCATAGAGGACAAGCGCGGGCGGCGCGTCTGCTTCCGGATGGCGGAGGGCCTCGTCTTCGAGCTGATGGAGGAAGACGCGGCCGTGGCGTCCCCGCGGCCACCTCGCCGGCCGGAGATCCCGGTCGCAGCCCGGGCGGTGGCGCTCTCCGTCCCGGACCTGGAGTGCGCGCGCCGGTTCTGGGGCGAGGGGCTGGGAGCGACGGAGCTGCCTGGCTTCACCCTGCACCCACCGGAGACGGAGGCGCTCTGGGGGCTGCCGGGCGCAGCCTGCACAACGGCCGTCTTCCGCGCCGGCGACGTGCTGATCGAGCTCTGCCAGTACGAACGCCCGGAGCCGCGGCCCTGGCCAGACGACTACCTGCTGAGTGACCTCGGCTTCCTCAACGTGGCCATGAGCTATCGCGACCGGGCCCAGCTCCAGGCGACCTACGACCACCTGCTCGCCATGGGCTACACGGCGAACGTCGCGCCGGCAGCGAACGGGCCGTTCGCCTCGACGTACGTGACGGACGACCAGGGCTTCAGCGTGGAGCTCTTCTACAGCGAACCGGAGCTCGACCGCCTGTTGGGCTTCGAACCGGAGCGCACCTTCCGCGACGTCGCGGTGCCAGGGCATCCCTGGTAGCGCCGGCGGCAGTGCACGGCCCCGCGGTGGCGTAGAGTGCGCGGTGGCGCCCCGGGCGGGCGTCGCATGCCACAGGAGGACTCGCTCATGGACGAACGGCGGCTACAGGAG
>JADLBJ010000138.1 GCA_020847765.1 Dehalococcoidia bacterium | reverse complement strand
GCGTCCCAGGTCACCTTGTAGGCGGCGTCGCCGAGGACGGCGCAGTCGAGCTCGGTCTCGAAGTCGAGCTGGGCGAGGCTGTTCGCCGCCTCGGCCTCGCGCAGGGCCTGTTCAGCCGCCCGCGCCCGCGCCCGGCCCGCGGCGGTCTCGCCGTCGCGCGCCTCTACCTGCACGGACATGCCCGTGAAGAGGTAGCTCGTGACCTTGTCGACGAAGGCGCGGGCGTAGTTGAACGTGAGGCGCCGCTCCCCGCGCCGGGCCCGCCCCGTCCACTGGCTGCCGTTGTAGAAGGCCAGGTTGTCGCGGTAGCGCTGGCGGCGGTCCTCGTCGACGCGGCGCAGGCGGGCCGGCAGGGGGAGGTCGGCGGACCGGCGGGGGACGGTCATCGGGCGGCTCCGAGCGTGGTTCTTCGGCCGAAGCTCACCCGGTGCGTGCCGCAGCGCCAAGGCCGCGATGGCAGTGGCGGAGTGAGGAGTGAGGAGTGAGGAGTGAGGAGCAAAGGAGGCGTTCTGGCTGGCGCCGGGCATGGTCACCTCCTGCGCGCTCTCACCTCCGCGGCGCGGAAGGCCGTGATCCTCCGGATGAGGGCGTAGGGGATCGGCTGGTCCAGGGGGAATTGCACCGACCCTTTGGCGCTCTTGTAGGCGGCGAGCTCCTCCCGGAAGGCCGCTATCCCGGTCGGCGCCGGGTAGAAGCCGACGTGGCGGGCGAAGGCGGAGAAGTGCACGAGGTTCTTCCCGCCCAGCCGGAACGTGGGGATGCCGTAGGCGATCGCCTCCTCCGCCTCAGGGACCTCCTCCCTGACGACCGCGCGGATCGCCTGGAGGATCTCCTGCACCGCCGGCGCGTATCCGGCGATGAACTCGTCCACGTTCCTGCTTGCCGCCATGCGCTGTTGAACCCCGGGTGGCGCGCCTTCGGGACCGGCCGGGCGCCTGCCCCGGGCGGGTCAGGGCGAGCGGATGAGGTACTTCTCAGGCCGCATGCCAGCGCCCCGGCCCCAACGTGCCGCTCGCGAAACGAACGCCTGCCGCCCGGCCTACCGCCAGTTGGCCCAGAAAGGCGCCGCCCCAGGCGGCGGGCACTGGATCTGCGTGTCCGGGCAGGGCTGGTAGCCGTACTCGCAACAGTTGTCCGCCGGCACTTCGGCGGGCGAGTTGGCGATGAGCCAGGCCCAGAAGCCCGCGGCGTCGCTCGACGGGCCGGCACTGGCGGTCGCCGCCCCGGCCAGCCCGACGCTGGCGCTCACGGCGAGGATGATGGCAAGGACGACGGCTCTCATCGCACCACTCCCGAACCGGACTGCCAGCACGATAGCAGGGCGCATCTGGCTCTGCAATATACGCTCTGCTGTCGTGCCGCGCGCTACTCCCCGAAGAAGAAGGGCTGGGTGGGATAGCAGCCGTTCGGGGTCGCCGGCCGGTCGCAGGAGACGTTCGGCCCATACGAACAGCAGTTGGCCGGCTCTTCGGCGGGCGAATTGGCGACGAGCCAGGACCAGAAGCCGCCGGCGTCGCCGGGGGCGCCCGCGCTGGCCGTGGCCGCCCCGGCCAGCCCCACGCTGGCCGTGACGCCGAGGACGATGGCAAGAAGAACCGCTTTCACTCGCTGCTCCATTCCCGGATGGGATTCGGAATACGGTAAAGCGCTCGCTCGTCTCCTTCAAGCCCGTGTGTGAGGCAGGTCTCATGCCGGGAGCAGGCCGCGCAGGCGCCTGCCGAGAAGGAGGCCCGCGTTCGGCGGCGGCTGCCGCAGGACGAGCACCCGGCCCTCGCGGTGGACCACCCGGCACGCGGTCTTCCCCGCCGCCGTCCGCCGGCAGTGCAGGTCGACGAGCGCGTGGCCCACGCGTACGCCTTCGAGCGAGAGCTCGGGCAGCCACGGGGGCAGGTGAGGATCGACGAACAGCGTCCGCAGCGGGGCCACCGGGTGCAGCCCGAGCAGCGCCTGCACGACCATGACGACGGCGCTCGCCGACCAGCCCTGGGGCTCGCAGCTGTAGGGGTAGATGCCCGGATGGGGGTGCTGGTCGTCGCGCGGCAGGCCGCTCACCACCTCGGGCAGGCGGTTGCCGACGAACAGCTCCGAGAGCGCGAACACGCCCTCGGCGAGCCGGTGGAGCTCCTCCCAGCAGCCGTAGCGCGCCAGGCCGAAGGCGATCGTCCCCTGTTCGACCGGCCAGACGCTGCCGCGGTGATAGCTGAACGGGTTGTAGAAGGGGTTGTCACTGGCGAGCGTGCGCACGCCCCAGCCGCTGAACATCTCGGGCTGCAGGAGCCGCCGGGCGACGAGCCGGCCGCGGTCGCCCGGGAGGACGCCCGTGATGAGCAGGGGGCCGGGGTTGGAGGAGACGGCGTCGATCGGGCGGCCCGACGCGTCGAGACCCATCGGCACGAACTGCTCGCGCTCCAGCCAGAAGCGGCGGTTGAAGCGCTCCTTCAGCCGTCGCGCCCGCCAGAGCAGCCGGCCCGCGAGCACGCGCTCGCCGCAGAAGAAGCAGGCGAGGGCTGCCAGCTGCAGGCCGGCGTACCAGTAGCCCTGGATCTCGCAGGCCGCCACCGGCGGATCGACGTTGCTCCCGTCGCCCATGACCACCGCGTCGTCGGAGTCCTTCCAGCCCTGGTGCTTCACGCCCACCGGCGAGCGCGTGCGGTATTCCAGGAAGCCGTCGCCGTCCCTGTCCCCGTAGCGGTCGATCCACGCCAGCACCTTGCGCAGCGCCGGCAGCAGGGAGCGGACG
>JADLBJ010000137.1 GCA_020847765.1 Dehalococcoidia bacterium | reverse complement strand
CCTCGACGGCTGGATTGCGGAGAACTGCCGCTGGTGGGCGCGTGGCCCTGGCTCAATTCCCGGCCTGGCAGCTCCGCCGGAGAAGCTGCCGGCGCTCGCTATCTGGAGTCCGCTCGACTTCGGCGACCGGAAGCTCTGGGTGGAGCACAACGAGTACGGCGACGGCGAGGTCGAGGTCCACGACGCCGAGGTCGTCTACGGCGACGGTGTTCGGCGGACCGCGCTTCCGGCCCTCGACCACGACCTCGCCTTCGACAAAGAAAGCGGCCTCCTGACGGGGGGCGAGGTCACCTTCCGGGACGCCGCAGGCGAACCCCTGCGCGTCGTGCGCGGGCCGCCCCTCGCCGTGCTCAGCCTCCTTGGCGCCGGCTTCAGCGGCGACGAGCGCTACCGCCAGGGTCAGTACCGCGGCCTCTCGTTCCTCGACCACGAGCGCTGGGACTTCCGCGCCTCGCCGCCGGCGGGGGCCCAGACGCGTTTCCTTGACTACTTCCTCGAAACCGAGTGGGAGGGCCGCAAGGGCTACGGCACGTTCGAGCTCATGCGAGCGTGACGCGCGAGTGCCATGGCCGGCGGCGGCGCCACTCCGCCGCGGCTGCCCCGGCGTGTGGTTTGCGTCTGCGGCGGGCGCCCCCGAAGCTCGCGGGGCGTTCCGCGAACAGCCCGGGGGATGGGGTTGACAGGTGACTGACGGTGACGTCAGAATCACGCGCTCGCAGGCCAGGCTGCCCGCCCCGGCCCTCTCAACTGCAGGAGGACTCCATGGCCTATCGTGACTGGGACGACTACCTCATCCACCAGATTCCTTCGACGCTGGACCACGTCCGCGACAGCGACCCTCACTGGACGGACCGCTTCTACTTCAACTGCCACGCCCGCGACGGCTCGGCTCTCCTGACCTGCGGCTACGGCGTCTTCCCGAACCAGCAGCAGGCCGCTGGCTACGCCAAGCTCGCACTGGCAAACGGGCGCCACTGGGACGTCGCCGCCAGCCGCGAATGCATTGGTGACCGCTGGATACCCGGGGCCGGCCCGCTGCAGTTCACCGTGCTCGAGCCGCGCAAGCGCTGGCGGCTGCAGCTCGGCCCGAACCCCTCCGGCCTGGAATACGACGTCGAGTACCGGGCGCGCGCGCCGATCTGGGAGCTGCGCCCCATCTTCGGCCGCAAGCGCGGCCAGGTAATCGTCGACCAGCAGCACATCCAGCAGTCCGCCACCTACAGCGGCTGGGTGAAGTTCGACGGCGAGACCATGCGCGTCGACAATTTCTACGGTAGCCGCGACCGCACCTGGGGCATCCGCAACCATACCCAGATCGACATGTGGATCTGGTTCGCCGCTCAGTTCGAGGACCGCGCCATCGCCGCCTGGGTCTGGGAGCGCAAGGACGGCTCCGTCATGTACGTCGACGGCGGCTTCTGCCACGAAGACGGCACGATCTCGAAGCGCTTCGTGAAAATGCTCCACAACATCTCTTTCGACGGCGACTTTAAGCGCGAAAGCGCCGCCGAGATCGTCTTCGTCGACGAGGACGACCGCCGCTACGTTGTCAAAGCCACGGCGCAGCATCCGAACGTCAACGTCTACTACGGCCAGATGCTTGACCCGACCAACGCCGCTGTGCAGGGGCAGCGCTGGGACGAGAACGACCGCGCCAGCCTGCGCAAGGTGGAGCTTCGTTCCGCCGCCAGCGATCAGCTCATGCGCTACGAACTCGACGGCATGGTCGGCTATGGCATCTTCGAGCTCTGGGTCGCCAGCGACGGTTACGACCGCTACGACGCCAACTGGCCGAAGCTCGCCTGGGCGCCGGCGACGGCCGCTCCCGCCCCCGCCGCCGCCTCGCGCCGCGAACCGGCCGCCGCCGGCAGCTGACCACCGCACCGCCACTCTTGACAGCCTGACACCGGAGGCCATCGATGGATTTCGAGACCGAGGAGGAGCGCACCCGCCTCAGGGACTGGATCAGCCGGCACGCCGGTGACAGGCCCGGGCTCCGCGTCGTCGAAGCCTCGCGCATGTCCGCCGGACATTCCAACGACACCTTCAGTGCGGTCGTCGAATGGGACGGGCCCGGCGGCCCGGCGCGCGATGCCTACGTCCTCCGCACCCGGCCCGAGGGCGTCGGCCTGCTCGAACCGTACGACGTCTCGAAGCAGTACCGCATCATGCAGGCTCTCGCCGGCACTGCCGTGCCCGTGCCCCGGATGCTCTGGTTCGACGAGGCGGGCGAGGTCATGGGCAGGCCGATGTTCGCCATGGAGAAGCTGGACGGCGTCATCATCGAGGCCGAGATCCCCGACTACCTCGTCAACGCCGACCCGGCCAAGGTCCGGCGCATGTGCGAGCGGTACATCGACACGGTCGCCGCCATCCACCTGGTCGACGGGCAGGCCGCCGGCCTCGCCTGGCTTGAGCCCTCCGCCGATCTTCTCGAGACGGAGATCGGCTGGTGGGACCAGGAGATCCGCCGCTTCCAGCACGGCCCCCTGCCCGCGATCGACGTCATCGTCGACTGGTTGCGCGCCAATCGCCCACCGTCCAGCCCCCGGGTGGCCCTCGTCCACGGCGACGCCAAACCCGGCAACGTCCTGTACGACGACGAGATGGTGCGAGCCATGTTCGACTGGGAGATGACGACGCTCGGCGACCCCCTGACCGATATCGGCTGGCTCGCCTGGCTCTGGACTGGCATGGGCGGGCTCTCCTCGCTCCCCGGCGCACTCACGAAAGAGGAGATGCTGCGCCGTTACGAGGAGCGCACCGGCATCAGCACCGCCGCGCTGCACTTCTACGAGGTCCTCGCCGGCTTCAAGATGGTCGCCATCCTCTTCGTGGGTGCCATGCTCTTCGATTCGGGCAAGAGCAACGACCTG
>JADLBJ010000269.1 GCA_020847765.1 Dehalococcoidia bacterium | reverse complement strand
TCGGCCCCCCACAGGGAGTTCTCGTCCGAAAGGACCATCGGAGTCGCCGGTTCGGCCTGGAAAGCCTCGATCGACTTCATGTTGCGTTTCATCACGCCCCCGAAGTTCAGGGGGATGTGGAGGAAACTCGTGACGCGGTCCTTCACAAACCGCTTGCCTTCCCATGTGAATGTCGCTTCGTTCCAAGGCGTGGGGTCGAACTGCGGGCAGCATTCATCTTTCATCGATTCCTCTCCTCCCTTCGCGCCAACGACAAGCATCGCCGAGCCGCGACGCCTTCCGTTTTCCTGGACCGGATCGCGGTTGCGGTGCAATGGAAGACGGCAAGAGCATCATCCGCGCTCAAAACCTCATTGGCAAGGAGGTTGTCCGTGGGTTGAAATTGCACGGCCACCGTCTTTGGGTCGCTACGCGACCGGCGATGGCGCGGCTTAGAGGGGAAAAGATCCATGTTTCCCATAACGTTCATCAATCGGAGCGGTTGACAACTCGATCGGGGGGGCTTAGTCTGGCAGGCATCGCGGCCGGGTGGCGGTGTTCTGTGCCCGGCTGGTCTTCCGGCATCCAGGAAAGGAGTGCCCGATGAGGCTGCTGAGCGCCCTGGTCCTGCTCGCGGCGGTTCTCGGTTCGTCCGGCGTCCTCGCGGCCGCCGAGGTCCCCCCGCCATCGCAGGTTGAAGCCGACTGGCTGCGGCAGAACGAATTGCGGACTGCCCCGCACGCGGCTGGCGCGTCGATCGCTCCCGAGTTAGACGCGGCCGGCGCCTGCGACGGCGTGAAGACCGGCAAGTGGGGCTTCCACACGCTCGCCGAGGCCAACCCGTGGTGGCAAGTGGACCTCGGAGCGGTGGCCAGCCTCGATCGGATGCTCATCTACAACCGCTGCGACGAATTCGCCCCGCGCAACCGGGCGATCATCGTGCTGGTTTCCGACGACGCCGCGACCTGGCGGCAGGTCTACCAGCACGACGGAACCGTGTTCTACGGCCAAAGCGACGGCAAGCCGCTATCGGTCGCGCTCACCGGCCAGCAGGCCCGCTATGTCCGGCTCCAGTTGCCCGGCACCAGCTATTTCCACCTCGACGAGGTAGAGGTGTTCGCAGCCGGAAGTCCGGCCAACATCGCCCTGGGCAAGCCCGCCACGCAAAGCAGCGTGAGCCAATGGTCGGAGCGGCATACGGGTACGGCCGCGCAAGTGCCTGCCTATCAAACGGCGGAGGCGATCGAGCGCGGCCAGAAATTGGCCGAGCACCTCAAGCTGTTGGGGGCCGACGTCGCCCGTCAGGCCGAAGTTT
>JADLBJ010000136.1 GCA_020847765.1 Dehalococcoidia bacterium | reverse complement strand
GCTCGGGGTGGCGTCCGCCCTCTACCAGGACACCGTGCTGGACTATGTCCTCCGGCTGGTTGCACTTGTCGGCCTGGCGGTGCCGACCTTCTGGTTACTAACCCTCGCGATCACCTACACAGCGCTCTGGTGGGGGTGGCTGCCGCCCTTCGGCTACCGCGAGTTCCTCGACGACCCACAGGCGAACCTGCAGCAGTTCGCGCTTCCCGGCTCAGTGCTCGGCATCTCGCTCGCCGCGCCCATCATGCGCATGACACGTTCCACGATGCTCGAGACCCTCCGCGCCGACTACATCCGCACGGCGCGGGCGAAGGGCCTGGCTGGTCGCACGGTCGTTGTCCGCCATGCCTTGCGCAACGCCCTTGTGCCGGTGATCACCGTTATCGGCCTGCAGATGGGCGGGTTACTCGGTGGCACTGTGCTTGTCGAATCTGTCGCCGGGCTGCCGGGGCTGGGTCGGCTGCTGGTCGACGCTATCAACCGCCGCGACTACAGCGTGCTGCAAGGCGCAGTCATCGTGACGGCGGGCTTTGTCATCCTCTCCAACTTCATCGTCGACATCGCCTACGTCTATCTCGACCCGCGGATCAGGCCGTGAGGGAGCTGGCAGTGATGAGGGCTGACCGATGACCGTCGACGCATCCGAGTTCGTCCTCGCCGAACCGCTTGCGCAGCCGCGCCGCTTGGCCGGCCGGGCGCTTGGCGCCGTCTGGATATTCTGCCGGCGAAAGCCGCTGGGTGCCGCCGGGGGGCTGATCATCGCCCTGCTCGTCGTCCTCGCCATCCTCGGGCCGCTGCTCGCGCAGCACGGCCCCAACGAGAGCCTGAAGGACGCCGACGGCCGCGTTGTGCAGTACGCCGAGCCGGGCGCCAGCCATCCCCTCGGCACCGACCAGTACGGCCGCGACGTGCTTAGCCGGCTCCTCCTGGGAGCACGCACCACACTCGCAGTCGCGCTCGTCTCGATGGCGATCGCCGCCGCCGGCGCCCTCCTCTTCGGCACCCTCAGCGCCTATGCCGGCGGCTGGGTCGACATCGTCATCCAGCGCCTCATGGACGCCCTGATGGCCTTCCCGGGCCTCGTGCTGGCGATGCTCGTTATCGCCCTCTTCGGCAACACCTGGCTCAACCTGTTCGTGACTATCGGCGTTCTATTCATCGGCGGCTTCCAGCGGATCGTCCGCAGCGCCGTCCTCAGCACCAAGGCGTCGACCTACGTCGAAGCGGCGCAGGCGATCGGCGCCTCCCACCCGCGCATCCTGGTGCGCCACATCCTGCCCAACATCATGGCCGTCGTCATCGTCGTGGTGAGCATCGGCATGGGCTCGATCGTACTGATCGAAGCTGGCCTTTCCTACCTCGGGCTCGGAGCGCAGGCGCCCACCCCCTCCTGGGGGCGTGACTTTGCCGACGCCCGCACCGTCGTCCGCACCTATTGGTGGCTGGGCCTGTTCCCGGGCCTCGCGATCTCCCTGGTGACTATCGCCTTTAACCTCCTCGGCGACGCGCTGCGCGACGTCCTCGACCCCCGCCAGAGGCACGCTTGAGCAGGCCCATAGACGAAGTGCGCCGCGGCTATTGACAAGAGCCGCAGCCGGGGACAGAATCGCCCGACACTGACGGTGACGTCATAGACAGTCATTAGAGAGGGACCATGGACGGCTACTGGGCGCGAGCACATCGGCGCCGCATTTCGCGGCAGAACCTCCTGCGTGGGTCTGTCGCCGCTGCCGGCGGCCTGGGCGCCCTGGCGCTCGTCGGCTGCGGCGACGACGACAGCGGCGGCAAGACCGCCACCCCCGCCAGCACCGGCTCACCCGCGGCCAGCGCGACCACTGGCACAGCCGGGTCGCCCACCTCGGGTACCTCCCAGGCCTCGGGCGCACCCTTCAAGCCCGCGAACGGAAAGCGCGGCGGCGTCCTCACCTACCTCACCACGAGCGAGCCGCCCAACCTCGATCCCCACCTGGTCATCACGGTGCAGATGCTGCAGACGACGCAGATGTACGCCCGCCTGATGCACTTCGACGCGAAGGTGGACAAGCTGGTTCCCGAGCTGGCGCTCAGCTACGAGACGCCCGACTCGACCACCATCCGCTACAAGCTGCGCAGCGGAGTGAAGTTCCACGGCGGCGAGGTGCTTACCTCCGAGGACGTCAAGTACAGCCTCGAGCGCATCGGTCAGATCGGCCAGGCCAAGCCCGACCCGCAGTTCGCCCAGGCCTTCATGATGTCCGACGTGAACAGCATCGAGGCACCCGACGCAAACACCGTCGTGATCAAGCTCAAGCAGCCGTCGGCGCCCACCCTGTCCTACCTGAGCGCTCCCTTCAACGGTATCGTCAACAAGAAGTTCACGGAGGCCAACGACCTCAAGACCAAGGCGAACGGCACGGGCCCCTTCAAGCTCAAGTCCTGGCAGCGCAGCAACCGCATCAGCTTCGAGCGTCACGCCGACTACTTCTGGGCGAGCGACGGCCTGCCCTTCCTCGACGGCTGGCAGGCGATCATCAGCCCCGACGCCGGCACCAACAACGCCGCCTTTGTTTCGGGGCAGACGCTGGGGGCATTCCCGAACACGTTCTCCGGCAAGGCGAAGCAGCTCGCCTCGTTCAAGAAGGACATCCCGGACCTGCAGTCCGTCGGCAAAGACGTCACCTACTGGTCCTACTTCGACATGAACAAGCGCAAGCCGGGCTGGTCCGACCCGAAGGTGCGCAAAGCCGTCCAGCTAACCATCAACCGCCAGACGGCCGCTGAGCGTGTCCTCGACGGTGAATACTCCCAGCAGGGGCCCATAGCGGCCGGCTTCCCCTTCTACCCCCTCAGCCAGGACGAGATCAACCAGATGCCCGGGTTCCGCAAGGACAAGACCCAGGACATCGCCGACGCCAAGAAGCTGATGGAAGCCGCGGGTTTCTCGTCGAGCAACCCGCTCAAGGCGACGGGCATCACCACCCCTCTCCACCCCTTTTACGAGCCCTTCCTCCTCGCTATCAAGGAAGACCTCAAGCAGATCGGCATCGAGATCGAGGTCAAGGAGTTCCCGGACTTCGGCTCGTTCCTGCAGGCGCGCGTGCAGCTCAACTTCGACGTGTACGCCTACTCGCAGGGCGGCCCCGACGACGTCGATCAGTACCTGACGGAGGTGTTCCATTCCAAGTCGGCCTCGAACTTCGGCGGCTTCAATGACGCGAAGACCGACGACCTGCTCGCCAAGCAGCGTGCCGCCCTGGTGCGCGACGAGCGGAAGAAGATCGTCGACGAGCTTCAGCGCTATCTCATGACAGAAGCGCATCCGCATGGCTTCTTGCCGACGCAGCACGGCTATGCCTGGTGGCGCAAGCCGTACCAGGTGGATTCGGCGCTCACGTCGCCGAGCTACAGCGGCTTCTTCGGCCAGTTCACCTGGCTCGACCCTGTGCCCGGCAACATGAAGAACTTCGACTCGTTCTAATCCCGCTGCCCGGGCAGCACGTCTCGCCCTGGCGATCCAGGCGGCGTCGGAGTTGGCTCCCTCCCGATTCCGACGCCCCTGGAACGCGGGGGCCCCAGCGCCGCGGAGGCACGGAGCCGGCTATGGACGACAGGACCCTCATCGCCACCATCCCCGAACGCTGGCGCGCCTGCTTCGAGGCCTCTGACGCCGCCGGCCTCAAGGCGCTCTGGGCGCAGGACCACACCCCCCTCACCTACCTGCCCACCGAGCGTGATGCCGCCTTCAGAACCTGGCAGGAGATTGCCGACTACTACGACCGCGTCGCCGGCGGCCTCGACGTCATTCGCTGGCGCGTCTGGGACGTCGTCGCCGACCTCGTGACCAGCGACACCGGCTTCGCCTTCGCCTACACGGACATGTACTACCGCGCGAAGGCGCAGCCCGAAGCCGGCGACCAGTACTGGCAGGGCCGCGTCTCCTTCCACGTCAAACGCACGGCCGACGGCTGGAAGGTGGTGCACTACGAGGACTCCACCCTCATGCAATGGATGCTGCCGCTCGCCCAGCAGTACCAGGCGCCCCGACTGGACACGCTCGCCGAGGCTGTGCGCGCCGGTCGCCAGGCGGAGGCACTCGCCGCCATCGATGTGCTCCGCCAGCCCATCCAGTTCTGGGAGCTCACCGCCGTCGCGAAGCCGCCCTACTAGCAGGCGGCCCCGCCCCGCTCACTCTTGTCGCCGAAGGAGGCTGCCCCATGCTTTCGGAGATGGACGACTACTTCGTCCACCAGACGCCCGACACGTTCGACCACGTTGCCACCAGCGACCCGCGTTTCCAGGACCGGAATTACTTCAACATCCACGCGCGCGACAGCTTCGACACCCTTCTGTGCATGGGGCTCGGCAACTTCCCCAACACCAACGTGATGGACGGCTACGTGATCCTCGTCCACAGGGGCGACCAGTATATGTTCCGTCCCAGCCGCGAGCTGAAGCACGACCGGCACCGCCTCGAGGTCGGTCCCTTCAAGATGACGATCGTCGAGCCCTGGAAGAACTGGCGGCTCGCACTCCAGCCGGGCGACCACAAGTTCGCCTTCGACGTCACCTTCACGCCGCGCACCGAGCCCTACGAGCACCGCACGCCAATCTACAAGCGCGTCCACGGCGCCACCATCTGGCACCAGATCCACGTCCAGCAGTCCTGCAACTACAACGGCTGGATCGAGGTTGCCGGCGAGCGGGTGGACGTGCGCGGCTGGTGGGGGACGCGCGACCGCTCCTGGGGCGTGCGCGGCCCCATTCGCGGCGCCCAGCCCTGGGCCGGCTTCGGCGGCGGCGCCTGGAAGTACCTCTGGATGTCGGCCCAGTTCGACGATTGTGCTGTCCACACCTGGTCCACCAAGATGGCCGACGGCACGGCCATCCACACCGGCGGCGCCGTCGTCTACACCGACGGCCGCGTTTCAGCTCCCTTCGTCCAATGGGACGAAGAGCTCATCGCGGGCGACGGGGACGTCCCCGCGGCAGCCGTCTCCACCTTCGTTGACTCCGAGGGGAAGGTGGTGCGCCTCGAAGCGCGCCGCCAGACCGAGCTCTTCTGGGCCGGCCAGGCGATGCGCGACGGCGAAGGCTTCGGCTTCTACCGGGGCGAGCAGTACATCGAGCACGACCACTGGACGGCCGCCGAGCTCGCCAGCAAGTTCCCGGTGCCGCCCCGCTTCGGCGACAGCCTGTGCACTTTCACCTGGGAAGGCCGCCGCGGCTGCGGTGTCTACGAATCAGCCGTCCTCTGAGGAACTGCACCGATGCTGACTGAATTCGACGACTACTTCATCCACCAGACCGTGGACACGATCGACCACGTCGCCAACGGCGATCTCCGCTTCCAAGATCGCCTCTACTTCAACGTCCACGGCCACTCCGATGCCTTCCTCCTGAACATGGGCATCGGCGCTTTTCCCAACCAGAACGTCATGGACGGCTATGTCTGCGCCGCTCTGGGCACGAAGCAGTACAACGTGCGCTTCTCGCGCCCACTTGACCACGACCGCTGGAAGATGTTCGCCGGTCCTATGCACCTGGAGATCCTCGAGCCGATGAAGCGTTGGCGCGTCTGGCTTGAACCCAACGAGCACCAGGTCTCCTTCGACCTCGTCTTCACGGCGCGAACGCTGCCGCTGGAGCACCATCCCATCTATCAGCGCGAGGGCGGCCAGGTCATTTGGCACCAGCAGCACCTCCAGCAGGGTGGGGCCTACGCGGGCTGGGTGGAGATCGCCGGCAGGCGCATGCCGGCGAACGACCTCTGGGGTAGCCGCGACCGCACCTGGGGCGTGCGCGGCCCTCAGCCGGGAACGCCGCTTAGCGCCAACACCGCGCCCCGGGCCGTCGCCAGCCTCTGGATGTCAGCCCAGTTCCCCTCCTTCACCGTCCACTGCTGGGCGGGCAAGGAGGCGAACGGCCGCAACCTCTACGTGGATGGCACCAGGGCGATCGCGGGCGGCGCCCAGCCCCTCGAGCACTTCGTCGATTGGTCCTACGAGGTCCACAAGGACGCCGCCGGCTGCCCCACGGGCGCCACGCTCTCGTTCACGCTCGAATCAGGTGAGGTCCTGACCCTGGCCGCCCAGCCGTCGCTCGCCGTCGACCTCCGCGGCACCGGGTACATGGACGGCTTCTTCGGGCACAAGCGCACCGCCGTCCACGTCGAAGGTGAGTCCTGGGACTTCGCCGACGCGGAGGTGCGCGAGCGTCTCGGGGGCACGCAGGCGGGCGACGTCCTCTGCAGCTTCAAGTGCCTCGGTGAGCAGGGCTGGGGCGTTTTCGAATCGCAGCTCCTGAGGATCCCCGCATGAGAGTCGAGTTCTCCCTTGGCGACCTCGCCGTCGTGCGCGACTGGTTCGCTGCGCGCCTGGCGCCGGCCAGCGGCGTCACCATCAGCGAGTGGCAGCGCCTCCCCTTTGGCCATTCCAACGACACATTCCTGGTGACGATCGAAAGCGACGGCGGCGGCGGACCCGTTCGGCAGGAATTCGTCATCCGCCGGGACATCGTGCACGGCATCATGGAGCCGTACGACATCCCTCGCGAGTTCCGCCTCTGCCGTGCCCTGAACGGCACGAAGGTGCGGGCGCCGAAGGTCTTCTGGCTCGAAGAGGACCCGGCCGTGATGGGCGCCCCCTTCTACGTGATGGAGCGCTGCACGGGGCAGCAGCCACCCGACCTCTGGTTCATGCGCGGCTTCATTTTCGAAGCACCGCCAGCCGAACGGCGACGTCTCCAGGAGCGCTACCTCGACCAGCTCATCGCCGTCCACACGCTCGACTGGCGGGCGCTCGGGCTCGACGAGATGGGCGACGGTGTCGGCATGCCCTACGGCCCGCCCCCGCGGGACGGCACGACCGACTGCGCCTTTCGCGCCATCGACGAGTGGAGCCGGAAGGCGACCGGCAACATGCTCGAGCCTGAGCCCCTCTTCGTCGAACCGATCCATTGGCTCAAGCGGCATATGCCGAAGACGGCGCGCGTTACCCTCACAATGGGCGACTGCAAGCTCTCCAACTTCATGTTCCGCGATGGCGAGGTCGTCGGCATCTTCGACTGGGAATGGTCCCGCCTCACCGACCCGATGTGGGACCTCAGCTGGTCCGGTTTCCTGGGCAACCGCCCTGTTTTCTTCCTCGAAGGGATGATGAACCCCACTGAAGTTGCCGCCTACTACACCGAGCGCAGCGGCATCGCCGTGGATTGGGAAGGCCTCGCCTTCTGGGACGCCATCGCCAGCCTGAAAGCCTCGTCCTTCTACCCTGGCATGGCCCGCGTCTTCCAGCAGGAAACGAGCCATGACCTGCGCTACGGCGGGATGGGCTACTCGACCCACCTGTCACTCGTGAATCTCAACGCCGCCTGCGGTCTTCAGCCCGCGGCGCTGGACTGAGGAGTCCCAAAGATGGTGCCCGACCTCGACGCCCTCCTCCGTGGAATCGACTACACGGGCCGGAACATCCTCATGCCCGAGCTCTCCTCACCGTTCGCCCGCACTCAGTGCCTGGCGCTGCTCGAGACAGTCGGCATTCTTCGCGACCGCGTCGCTCACGGGCACGAGGCGCTGCTCGACGAGAATGAGGCGCTGCGTGCAGGCCTCCGCGACGCGCGCGCGACGATGGCGGCGGCCGAGACGGCTCTGGAACCAGACGACGAGCGTGCTCTCCTCCGCCAGGTTGACGACCAGCTCGAACGCGTCTATCCCGAGCACCATGGCCAGCGCACGATCCCCGGGCTCGAGCACGAGCGCCTCGACTTGCGCGCCCTCCACGTCCGCTTGATGCAGGCGTGCTGCGCCGGGGACGCCTTCGACGCTCCCGCCCTCGCCGCCCTCCGCGCCCGGCTGCGCGCTCTCTATACGCCCACCTACGGCTTCACCGTTGCCTTCACGCCCGTCTGGGCCGACTGAGGGAGCGAGCGCGTGCTGCAGGACCTGCAGGCCAACTTCACGAACTGGCTCAGGCGCACCCTCGGCGCCCCGCAGGCGAGCGTGCGCGCCATCACGCCGCTCGCCGGCGGCCTGTCGAGCGAGACGCATCTGGTCACCGTCGACGGCCTCCCTGAGGGTAGCCCCTGGCCGGCCGAGCTCGTCCTTCGCTGGGACCCGGGCGAGGGACTTCTCGCCCCCTATGACATGGAGCTCCAGTACCGTGTCTACGCCGCGCTCGCCGCCAGCCCCGTCCCCGTGCCTCGCGTCTTCTTCTTGGAGCTCGACGCGTCGGCGATCGGGCGGCCTTTCTACGTCATGGAGCGGGTCCGGGGAGTGGCTCCCGGGCGGCTGCTCGACCCCACGGACTGCGAACGGTATGCCCGCCAGCACAATAGCTATGTCAGCACGCTCGCGGCCATCCACCGCGTCGACTGGGCGGCGATAGGGCTCGGCTTCCTCGGGGCCGAGCCACCCGGCGAACTCGCCATGCGCCGGATTGACGTCCTCGAGCAGTTCATCCGCCGCGTGCAATGGCAGCCGGAGCCCGACCTGGACGAGGCGGTCGCCTGGCTGCGCGGGCATAAGCCCGCTTGCTCACGAGTGGGCCTGGTCCACGGCGACTGCAGCCTGAGCAACTACCTCTTCCACGAGGACCGCGTCGTGGGCGTGCTCGACTGGGAGCTCTGCGCCCTTAGCGACCCGCTCGAGGACGTCGGCTTCTTCTGCGGCCTCATCCCCATGTACCGGACCGAGGCGAGCGCGGTCGACCACCAGCGCGAGCGCGACCAGTTCCTCGACGCCTACGGGGCGCTCACCGGCGAAGACTTTCGCGAGCTTCCCTTCTGGGACGTCTTCTTCAGCCTTCGCGGCACGAGCATCGTGCTGAGCGGGCGCCGACTGGCGCGCCTGCGCGGCGAAGACCCTCTGCCCGGAGCTACCGACGTCTACCGCGAACGGCTGCGGTCGCTCATCTCCTGAAGAAAGGATACCGCCGACATGAAGCACCATCTCGTTCGCGAGGACAGCGCGGGCCGGATCACAGTTGAAGCAGGCGCGCTTTCGGTGACGCCGATGGCTGCGCCCTGTCGCGACGCCACCTCCGTCCCGCTCGCCAGCGCCGGCCAGCCGGCGAGCTCGGCTCTGCTGGTGACGGTCGGGCCGGGCGGCCACATCCTCGAGCATGCCGCGCCGGTCGAAGGCCTCGTGTTCGTCCTCGCCGGCTCCGGCCAGCTCGGTCTTCCCGGCCAAGAGCCCGTCCGCTTCCAGGCGGGAGACGTCCTCAGCGTGGGCGCCAATGCGACCCACGACTGGGACGCCTTCGACGACGGCTTCACCCTCGGGGTGGTGCTGATGGCCTGAGCACGCCGCCAATCGCCGGGCAGACCGGCTCAGTGTTTGGACCACCGGAAGGAAGGACCAGAGATGAAGAACGACCCCTCGCCCGTATCGGCGCCGTTCCAGGAGGTCAGCGCGGAGCACGGCGCCCTCGCCGCCCTTGACGAGTTCCTGATCCACCACGCACCGACGCCCGTCCGTATTGTTTACACGACCGACGTCCGCGCCTACGAACGCCTCTGGTTCACGAGCCAGGACCACGGCGGCAACGTCTACGTCGTCTGCGGCCTCGGCTTCTACCCCAACCTCAACACGGCCGAGGCCTACGCCATCGTCAACGTCGGCGGCCAGCTCAGTTACGTCCACGCCCACCGCGCGCTCGGCTCGAACCGTATGGACATGACCGTCGGCCCATTGACGTTCGACGTGGTGGAGCCGTTCAAGCAGTGGCGCCTGCGCCTGGGGGAGAACCGGTTCGGCATCCAGTTCGACCTCCGCTGGCACGACTCGAAGCGCGCGGTCTTCCACAACTTCGGCATGGGCGGCGGCATCTCCCCCTTTGGCGGCACTCTCCGCGCGGACGACATCGCCGGCTACGAAACCTTCGGACGGATCGACGGCTGGGTGCTCGCCAACGGCGAGCGCTTCACCATGAGCAGCTCGTCCTCCAACGGTTCGCGCGACCACCACTGGGGCACGCGCGAGGGCGTCGGCGGCCGCGAGCGCGCGCGCCAGGGCGGTGGCGGCCACGGCAGCGACAGTCCCTCCGGCGGCCAGTGGGTGGAGTTCAAGGACTGGTCGATCTGGGGTGCCCGCAACCTCTACAACCTGGGCGACCCCCGCCCGGGTACCGGGCGCTATCTGGCATCGGAGCGCCGCCTGAAGTTCGACCCGGAGTCGCGTCTCTTCACCGAGGGGCTGGTCACGAACTGCCTGGAGAGCGGGGAACAGCTCGAGGTGCACTTTCGACGCATCGGCAGCCAGATCGCCTTCCTCCGCTGTGGCGCCTATGGCGGGCGCACCGGCGGCACTCCGGATGGCGACATCTGGCACGGCATGCCCGTGGGCGACCTGATCGGCGGCGGCCACTACGACGTCACGCGGCCCGAGAACCAGGCGCTCCTCGCCGGCCTCGACGACCACCTCTGTGAGGTGTCGGCCCGCGGCGAGACGACGATCGGCATCTTCGAACCGTACGAGCCACTCTGCTGGGAGGCCTGCCGCGACGGGCGCCCGGGCTACAGCCTGCTCGAATAGGGAGCGGGGCGACCTCCGCCTCAGTTCCGGTGCTGGATCTGCGCGGCGTCGAGGCCAGGGTCGCGCCGCACCGCCTGCGCCCGAATGACCGCGCGCAACGCCTCCCTCGCCTGCGCCAGGGAGGCGTCCGCCGGCTGCAGGCGCTGCAGTTCGTGGAGCCGCAGAATCGCGGTCTCTATCGCGCCACCCAGCACCTGCCCCTCTGCGGCAAGGCTCTGTTCGCTCCGGTCCGGCTGGTCGGACGGGAATTCGCGCGCGAGGGCAGCCGCCACCGTTGCCCGAAGGTCGGCCAATGCGGAGGCCTCACCGTCCGCGGGGGCCAGTGCGTCGAGCGCCGACTGCAGGGCGAGCCGCGCCTCCGCGTTCTCGAGCTCGCACCAGCGGCGCACGTCCACCAGCCGGCCGGCCAGCGTCCCTAGTTCGCCGCATACGCGCATGGCGATCGTGCGGGCGTAGGGGTCGTCGAGGGCGGGGATGACCGAGCGCTGAAGGGCACGCTGCAGCCCCTCCAGAATCTCCGCCAGGGGAGGCAGGTACATGGTTCTCTCCTATAGCCCCGTCAGCCTGACGATCTCGGCGTAGACGTTCATGGTCGGGCCGGCAGCGAACGGGGCGAAGTCCATCGTTCGCCGGCAGAAGGCGTCTTGCCCCGTGATTCCGATGCAGACGACCTTCATGTTCGAGAACACCTCCCAGAAGCGCACCGCCTCCCTGTCGACCGCCCAGCCGGCCCCCGCCTCGTACCGCTCGAGGAACTCTTCGCGCGCGAAGAAGCCGCTCTCGCAGTCGCCCACGCGGAACTGTTTCATGAACGCCCAGCCGAGGTCCTCGTTCGGGTCTCCGAGGTGGGCGTACTCCCAGTCGAGCACCGCGATCAGCCGGGGGCCGTCATAGAGAAAATTGCCCGGCCGATACTCGCCGTGGACGAGCGACACACGCGGTGCGAGGGGTGCGTTTGCGCGCATCCAGAGGAAGGCCTCCACCAGGAGCGAGTTCGGCTCGCGCTGCCGCCGCCGGAAAAGGTCTTCCCAGAGGTCCACCTCGCGTAGGGCAGGCAGCCGGCCCTCCCCGGGGGAGCCGAGAAAGGCAAGGTTCCACTTGTCCACGTCCAGCCGGTGCATCTTCGCCAGGAGGTCGACGAACTGGGCACCCAGCAGCGGGCGATGGGCCGCGAACGCGGGCGCGTTGAAGAGGTTGCGGTCGGCCGTGCCGGGCAGGGCTTCATCCACGAAGAAAGGCCGGCCCAGCCAGCCGGGGTCGAGCTCCAGCGCATAGACGCGTGGGAGCGGGATGGGGGAGTCGGCCAAGGCGCGCATTACGCCGAACTCGCGCGCGATGTCCCGCTCCACGAGGCCGCCCTCCGGGTCGCGGCGCAGGACGAGGCCCCGTTCCTGCGCGCCGTCCGGCCCTGCGAAGAGCGTCCGCAGGCGGTAGGTCTCGGCCGACTGGCCGCCGGTGATGCGTTCGACGGTGAGGACATTGACGCCGCGCCCGTCATTCAGCCTGCCGGTGAGCCACTCCTCGAGGCGGCGCACGTCGAACCAGGCGCTGGTCGCGCTACCCACGTCCGGCCTTCAGCCCCCGTAGCGACGGTGCGCGGGCGAGAACGCATGCTCGTAGATGCCGTAGCCGAGAGCACCGTCGGAGCGGAACTCGGCCAGTTGATCCGCCCCGGCACCAAGCTTTCGCAGCTCCTCCGGGGAGACGTCGAGTGGCCATTGCTCTCCGGCCACGGCCAG
>JADLBJ010000135.1 GCA_020847765.1 Dehalococcoidia bacterium | reverse complement strand
GAGTCCGCCTCTTGGCTACTCTCTCCACCCGTCTCCAGATTCGCCGCCGCGTCGGGCGCCTCCCCGGCGACATGCCCCTCTGCACGGCCACCGCCGCCGGGAGCGAAACGACCTTCACCGACGCGCTGCATCTGGCGCACGAGCCGAAACTGCTGCTGGCCCGCCTCGGCCTCTTCTCCGGCGGCACCGAAGCCAACCTCGGGCGCATCGTGCGCGCCACCGACAACGTCAAGAGCACGCAGACGCTCACCTTCACCCCCGCCGTCCCCGTCGCCACCGCCGAGGGGGATGTCCTCGAACTCTGGAACGAGCGGGACGAGGGGATCAGCCCCGCCCTCGTCAACGAGCTGATCGACGAGGCGATCCGCGACGCCGCCGGGCGCACGCCGCAGCCGGTGACGGGCGCGGCGCAGGACTTCATCGCCGACGCCAACGTGCTGGCGATCGACGCGAGCTGGGAAGCCTTCACCGGCGCGGAGTGGAAGGACGAGTGCGGCAACTGGCGCAAGATCGACGCGGCGGACCTGCGCGTCGACCGCTACGCGCGCACCGTCACCATCGACGGGCGCCACCGCTCCCTCGCCGACCAGCACCAGATCCGGCTGCGCGGGGCGAACCTGCCGGAGGCGCTGGCCAGCGATGATGCCGAGACGGCGATCGACTTCGAGTGGATCACCCACCACGTCGCCGCGCAGGCCCTCGGCTACCGCCTGGAGCACGCCTACGACCGCAAGGAGGTCGAGGGGCGGCTGCTGCAACTGCAACAGCGCGCCGACGCCGTGCGCCCCAAGATTCAACTCACCCTTCCCGGTAGATTCTGGCGGCTGAGTTGAGCTACCCCGAATCCGCCGAGTGGGAGACGATCTGGCTGGGGGGCAAGGAGACGGCCATCGAGGATGGCTGGTTCCCCGTCCAGCGCGAGTCGCGCTTCCAGGAACTCTCCATCTTCGAGAAGAAGATTACCTTCGGCGCCATCACCAAGGACTCCGACGATATCGTCAGTTCGTATGTGATGGCCGACTTCTCCGGCGGCGGGCAGATCGACCTCCTGACCGGGGCCGACCAGTCCCGCTACCGCCACGCCGTCGCCGGGACCGAATCCCCCTTCAAGATCACGCTGCCCCCCCTCGTCGAGGCGCTGAAGCCGTCCGGCGCCTCCGGCACGAGCTACCCCGCGCTCCAGATCGGCGACACCCCCTATGTGATCTTCGGGGCGAAGATCTACGGCTGGGATGAGGAGACGGATAGCTGGGGCACGGGCGTCAGCATCGGCGTCACCCCCATCGGCAAGGGGACCGCCTACGACGGCAAGGTCTTCCTGCCGTGCGGCGCCAGCGGCTACGCCATCATCGCCGAGAGCAGCCCCGGCACGCCCGTCGTCACCGTCGTCTCGGGCGTGACCACACCCGCCGCCAAGACCGACCTCGACGCGCCGCAGGCCGTCGACTTCGAGGTCTGGGACAACAAGATCTGGGCGCTCAGTACGGCGGGGGCGCTCTGCTGGAGCGCCGACGGCAGCGCGAACTCGTGGACGTGGGCGTGGGCCGACTGGCGGGGCGACTTCATCCAGCTCGACGCCTCGCACCAGCCACGCCGCCTGCTCACCTACGCCGACAACCAGGGCGACCCGATCCTCTACCTGATCGCCGACGGCACGGCCTACCGCTACGACTCGGTCAACCAGACCTACGAGCCGACGCTGATCCAGTTCCCGCCCCACCCCGACTTCGGGCGCGCGGCCTGTGTCTGGCGCCCCGGCGAGGATCTGCACATCGCCGTCGGCCTCTCCAAGATCACCTATACGGCGGCGAATGTGATCGACCCGGAGGCGGGCCTCAATCGCAACGACGGCATGCCCCACGACAAGCTGGGCAAGATCGTCGACCTGGAGCCGGAGATCAGCAACCTCTACGCGCTCGTCTCGGGCACGCAGGGGGTCGATGTCGTCTACAGCGGCGACTACGCCTTCCTCGCCAAGACAGGGGCGCAGGGGACCGGCAACGGCCAGTTCCAGTCCGCCATCGCCGTCGCCACGGGCGCGGACGGGAGCGTCTGGGTCGCCGACTCCGGCTCCCCCACCGACGCCACCGAGCGCGTCACCCGCTTCTCCTCCTCCCTCGCCTATGTCAGCAAGTTCGGCAGCCGGGGGAGCAACGTCGACCAGTTCGTCGCCAACCAGGGGCCGACCTCCCTCGACCTCGACCGCAACGGCGATCTCTGGCTCGCCGACTGGGGCAACGCGGTCATCAAGAAGTTCGGCGCCGACGGCGCCTACAAGCGGCGCTTCTTCCCCGCCAACAAATCGGGGTACGTCCTCGACGCGCTGACGAGCGTGGCGATTCGGCGCAGCACCGGCGGTGGGACCGATCGGATGTACGTCGGCGCGACCGGGATCGGGCGCGTGCTGCGCTTCTCCCTCGATCTGACCGTCGGGTCGGAGAGCTTTCTGGGGACCATCGGCAGCCCCGGCACGGGCGCGGGCCAGTTCTCCACCTCCTCGCTCTACATCGCCGTCAATCAGGCGAGCAGCGACATCTACGTGCTCGACGCCGGGAACAAGCGCGTCCAGCAGTTCACGCAG
The DNA here is from genome assembly GCA_020847765.1 of Dehalococcoidia bacterium. Classification (GTDB taxonomy): domain Bacteria; phylum Chloroflexota; class Dehalococcoidia; order Tepidiformales; family Tepidiformaceae; genus JADLBJ01. The sequence continues at coordinate 12,580 of JADLBJ010000135.1, read as the reverse complement.
TATGGCACGCTCGTCCGCGCCTTTGGCGCGGAGGGGGTAGGCGACGGGCGCTTCAGCACGCCGACCGCCATCGCCATCAACCCGGCGACGAACAACGTCTTCGTCGCCGACGCCGGGCGCGACGACGTGCAGGAGTTCACCGCCAACGGTGTCTTCGTGCGCGCCTTCGGCAGCTCCGGCAGCGGCGACGGGCAGTACACCCTCCCCCGCGCGCTGGCCTTCAGCCGCGACGGCAACGATCTCTACGTCGTCGACGCCGCCCAGTTTCGCGTGACGCGCCTCGATGCCGAGACGACGACGACGACCTTCCCCGCCGTCCCCGCCACCGCCTCGCTGCACCGCTGGACCGGGAGCGGCTGGCACGGGACGTGGGAGCACGGCGATCCCACCTTCTACCCAACCTGGGCCAACGTCACCGCCACCCGCCACACCGTCGACGGCTACCGCCTCTGGTGGGGCTGCACCGACGGCAACGTCTATTCGATGCCGCTGCGTAGGACGTTTCATAACCCGCGCGCGGGGTGGCAGGCGGGCGTCGACCGCTTCGCCCCCACCGGCTACATCCTCACCTCCCGCTTCGACGCCCTGATGGCGGGCTTTCTCAAGAAGGCCCGCCGCCTCGTCCTCTTCCTGGACAACGCCACGCCGACGGAGACGATCGCCGTCTCCTACCGCGTCGATGTCGAGGACGACAACTGGATCAGCCTCGGCACGGCGACGAGCATCGGCAAGAACGTGCTCGCCTTCGATCTCGACGGCGACGGCTTCGCCTGGGGCCAGCCCTTCAACTGGATCCAGTTCCGCTTCGATCTGGCGCGAGGGGACGACTCGTATCAGACGCCCGTGCTGCAAGCGGCGGTCCTCAACTTCACGAAGGTTCCCCAGCAGGCCAAGAGCTTCGAGTTCACCGTCGTCTTCCCGAAGGAGAGCTGGCTGGGGATGAGTGGCGACACGATTCGCACAAATCTGGAGCGCCTGCTCGCCGACGATGGCTATGTCAAGCTCATCCACCGCGACCGCACCTACGGCGGGCAGCTCGCCGGGATGCAGGGCGTCGAGGCGACGGGCAAGAGCACCGAGGGGGCAGCTCGGCTGAACTTCCTCGAAATCCGGCTCGACGGCTAATGGCGACGCTGCCCGCCATGCCGAAATTCGGCAAGATGCCGCGCCCGCCGAGGATGCGCTCCGGCCCTCCCGTCGCCCCGACGGGGCCGAAGATCTACCACCGGGCGGCGGAGCCGCTGCTCGGCTTCTCCGAGTTCGTCACGCCCCCCGAGGGGTTCGTCACCGCCCACACCTCGCTCACCGAATGGATGTGCTACCTCGCCATCGCCTACCACACGGGGCTGCCCAAGAACCCGCGCCAGCCCCCGTTCATCGGCGCCCCGCCGCGCTGGGTCTACCAGAAGCTTGAAGACGGCGGGCGGGTGCCGGGCGGCTCCGTCTCCGACTTTGTCGTCCTCGATGAGCGGGGCACCGCCTACATCGGCATTCGCGTCGAGACGGAGCGGTTCCACATCTGGACCGACGGCGCGCAGCAGGAGAAAGACCTCTACATCAACAGCCATTTGCAGATCGTCGACAAGGTGGTCCGGGTCTGGGATCAGATGTTTATCGGCGATCAGACGGGGGAGGCCGTGATGAAGGTCATGGCCCTCGCCCTGAAAGGGATCGAAATGCCCTCGCCGATTCTGATGGGCACCGCGCAGCGTGTGCGACCGTAGTGGCGACCAGAGATCTCACCGCCGCCGACGGCGCGCTGGCCGTCCCCGCGAATGTCGGCGTCAAGTTGGGGGAGTTCGTCGCGCTCCCCGATGCTGCCACTCGCGCGGGACAGATCATCAGTCAGGGGGGCAACCTCTACTACTCCGACGGGACGCAGTGGAAAGCCTCCGGCTCAGGGCCAGCAGGCCCGACCGGACCCACGGGACCAACAGGTCCGGCCGGACCAACCGGTCCCACCGGCTCGCAGGGGGTACAGGGGATCACCGGGCCGACAGGTCCAACCGGCCCCACGGGCGCGGCCTCGACGGTGCCCGGCCCGACCGGGGCGACCGGTCCCACCGGGCCGACCGGCCCCACGGGTCCGGCGGGACCGGGCACGGCGGCGGTCGATACCGTTGTCGACACCATCCCCCTAACCGATGAAGAAGTCACGCTCACGAACATGAGCGCGGCGGGCTTCTCTCTGACGCAGGCCCAACAGCGCCTGGTCGACCTGACGGGCGTCACCCACGCGCGCATCACGAGAGAGCATGGCGGCGGCGGGGCGACCACGGCCTACCTGTACGTCCAGGCGTCGCTTGGCGGCAGCACCTTCGACTACCTCGGTGCTGGCTCCAGCACCGCGATTCGGGTGTCCCTGACGACAGGCGGGCCGAATGATTCGGACTGGGTGCCGATCGATCCGACCTACGCCGCCGATCGGGTTTACCTGCGTGTTTGGGGGGCGGGGGGCGATGGCGTCGCCGACCCCATCGTCGGTCCCCTGACGCTCATGGTGCGGCGCACGGTCTTCGGTCAGGAGGGAGCGACGGGGGCAACTGGCCCGACCGGTCCTACCGGCCCCGCCGGGCCAACCGGCCCGACCGGCGCCGCCTCGACGATCCCAGGCCCGACCGGGCCGACCGGGCCCACGGGACCGACTGGCCCCACGGGAGCAACCGGGCCAATCGGCCCCACGGGGCCGCAGGGGGTTCAGGGTGAGCAGGGGGTCGCGGGCGCCACGGGGCCGACTGGCCCGACCGGGGCGACGGGTCCGACGGGACCGCAGGGGGTGCAGGGGATCACCGGTCCCACTGGTCCCACGGGACCGGCGGGTGCGGACTCGACGGTGCCGGGACCAACGGGGGCGACGGGTCCGACCGGGCCGCAAGGGATTCCGGGCGAACCCGGCCCGACCGGTCCCACCGGGGCTGACTCGACCGTACCGGGGCCGACCGGCCCCACAGGACCAACCGGAACAACCGGCGCGACTGGTCCCACGGGACCACAGGGTGAGCAGGGGATTCAGGGCATCGCTGGCCCCACCGGGGCGACAGGCGCGACAGGACCGACCGGCCCCGCCGGGGCGGACTCGACGGTGCCGGGGCCGACGGGGCCGACGGGACCGACCGGGCCGCAGGGGATCACGGGGCCAACGGGTCCGGCGGGCGCGGATTCAACCGTGCCGGGACCGACGGGAGCCACGGGTCCAACTGGTCCCGCAGGGCCAACAGGGGCGACCGGAGCGACGGGTCCGACCGGGCCTGCGGGCGCGGACAGCGTCGTTCCCGGCCCGACGGGTCCGACCGGTCCCACGGGGCCGCAGGGAGTTCAGGGCGAGCAGGGAATCCAGGGGATCACGGGGCCAACTGGCCCGACGGGAGCCACTGGTCCCACCGGCCCCACGGGGGCGACGGGGGCGCAAGGCTCGGGGATGCCCACGCGCCTGCGCTACACCTTCTCCACCACCACGGCCGACGCCGACCCCGGCCTCGGGATCATCCGTCTCAACAACAGTTCTCAGTGGTCGGCAACAATGGCGTACATCGACCAGGCCGACGAAGACTCCCTCTTTTCCCAGGCAGCCTGGTTCACGGCCCTCGGCGATGGCACCAGCGGCGTCAAGGGGTATCTGCGTCTCGAATACGTTGGGTTTCCTGATACGTGGCTGACCTTCGCCGTCCTCTCCGTCACGGCGGCGACAGGCTACTACAAGCTCGCCCTCACGCCGATGGGGGGCAGCACCAGCGCCCCCTTCATTACCGGCAGCCCCGTCTTCCTCTCCTTTGTGCGAGCGGGCGACAAGGGCGATATCGGCGCGGCATCCACGATACCGGGACCGACCGGGGCCACCGGCCCTACCGGCCCCACCGGCCCCACCGGTCCCACCGGGTCAACCGGGCCGACGGGACCAACGGGCGCCACGGGGCCGACCGGCAGTGTCGGCACGATCACCACGGTCAGTAATACAACGAGCGTAAGTAGTAATAGTGTCGGTACGGTCACAGCGTCCTGTGGTGTCGGCAAAAAGTTGATATCCTGTGAGGGTGGTTTTCTCAATGCCGCGCGCGGTGCAGAGATTGTCCACCTCTACGAGAGCAGCGCGGGTGTGTGCAGCGTGCGCGGCGGCAACAGCACCGGCAGCGCGGTCACGCTCTCCGCCTACGCCCGCTGCATTCCCAGCTAGAAGGAGCACGACATGAGTGACACCTACCCCCTGACCATCGAGATTCCCGTCTCCGCCATCCCCGATCTGGTGCGCGGCTTCGGGCACGATCTGATGGACGCGATCGACCCGGCGCTACGCGATGCGACCAGTCGCGCCGCGACCGGGCAGGCAACAACGGGGCAGGAGCAGCACGATCTGGCCGTGGCATGGTTCGCCCGGCGCGGCTACGATCTGCTGCTCGATCTGAAGGCGCAGGAGGCGGCACAGGCGGTGCGCTCCAACCCCGGCATCCCCTGGAGCCGCCCATGACCCCCTCCCGCCGCGCCCTCGCCGCTCTCGGGCTGGCGGGGATCGCCGCCCTCTTCACGCAGGAGGCCGAGGCAGCCGATCGCCGCAAGAAGCGCCGCCGCCGCCGCCAGCACAAGCGCGATATGCAGCGGCGGCGTCGTGAGGCGCGGCGTCGCGTGCGGAACGGCGTCGTTGTCCACGACGCCATGCCCGAGGCGTGGCAGCCCTACATCACGGCGGCGCTGGAGGATTTCAATACGCATCTGCCCGCGACGGCCCCCCGCCTCATCTATCAACGAGCGGAAGTGGGGCGCGCCTGTCACGACTTCCCCCGCCCGCCCGAGGGCATCGTCATCTGTCTGGGGGAGGGGCTGCCCTCGGTGACGTGGAAGCGGATGCAGGGCTTCATCAAGCCGCAACCGAATCCACGGGTCCACGGCGACCCGGCGCGTTTTCTCTGCCACGAACTGATGCACGTTGTCACGAAGATCGACGACAACTACAACAGCAAGCCGGGCGAGAGTTGCGTCTGGGGGCGCGAATCGCGTCTCGCCCCCTTCGACATCGCCTATTTGCAGAAGGTCTTTGCCAAACAGTGATCTGCGCCGTCACGCTGACCGATCAGCCGAACACGCCACCCATCCCCGAGGGGCTGGTCGACGCTCACCTCATCCTCGACACCACCCTCGACGGCTCCCTCGGCGGGGATGCCCACCTGCCGTGGACGGGTGACTTCGCCGGGATGCGAAACGCCGCGCTCGACCTCGCCGCCGAGCGCGGCTACGACTGGGCGCTGCTGGTCGACTCTGACGAGGCGATCCACGGCGACGCCCCGCTGCGCCCCGACTCGCGCATCAGCGTCTACCGCATCGCGCAGGCGGACGGCACCTACGAGAAGGAGAAGCTGTTTCGCCTCCCCGTGTCGGGCGCCTTTCGCGGCCTGACGCACGAGGCGTTCGTGGCGGCTGGGCCAGCCGCCACCCTCCCCGGCCTCACCTTCTCGGAACTCCCCAAGAGCGCGGAGCAGATGCGCGCCAAGCGCGCGCGGGATCTGCCGCTGCTGCGGCGCATGGTCGAGGAGGAGCCGGACGACCCGCGCTGGTGGTACTACCTCGGCGACACCTGCGAGGGGCTGGGGCGCCACGTCGAGGCGATCGCCGCGTGGCAGGAGTGCGCGGCCTGCGACGGCTGGGACGAGGAGGCGGGCTGGGCGATGTACCGCGCCGCGCAATCGCACGCCGCCCTCGGCAATCTGGACGACGCCATCCTCGCCTGCACAACCGGCATGGCCCGCCACGCGGGGATGCCGGAGCTGCCCTGGTACGCCGGGTATCTCAGCTTCCAGCGGGGGCGCATGCGGCAGGCGGCGCGCTTCGCTGAGCTGGCGGCGCGCATGCCGAAAGAGGAGCGCGTCGGCTTCCGCCACCCCCCGGCCCACCGCGAGGGGCCATACGATGTGCTCCGCTTCGCTTATCGCGCCCTCGGCGACGACGCCCGCGCGGAGACGGCCAAAGCGCAGCACGCCCGCCTCCTCATCGCCTAACCATCTGCCCCGCCCCACAAGGCGGGGCAGACTCTTGCTTGACAATTCCCTCGTATGGTATGATCGGAACAATGAATGTTCCGGTCGTGCGTTCAAGGGAGCCTATGGTCCTCCGTCTTCCCCCGGCCCCGTCCCGTGTCCCCGCAAAAACCCCTCCAGCAGATCCTCCTCGCCCTCGTCCTCATCTGCGCCATCACGGCGATCGCCTTCGTCGGCATCTCGGCCACGACGGAGGGGGACGCCCAGCCGACGCTCGTCCTCTTCGTCGGCGTGATGACGGCGGTGGTGACGCCCATCGCCGCCCTGGTCAAGACGCAGAAGACGCTCGATGTCTCGCAGCAGACCGATCAGAAGGTCGATCAGCTCCTCAACGGCTCGCTGCAAGGCAAGATCGCCTCGCTGCAAACCGATGTCGCGGCCAACACGATCCGCATGAGCAACATGGAGCGCTCCCTCGTCGAGATTCTGGCGCGGCTGCCCCCGCCCTCGTAGGAGTCGCCTGAGTGGCCGGACGCCCCTTCACCCCCGAGCAGACCGCCTACATCCTCTCCGACGCCTTCACCTATTCCGGCTACCTCCAGCAGTTCCCCGACGACGACCGCTCCCCCGAGTCGCTGGCCCGTCACCGCCGCCGTCGGCGGGAGGACGGGCGCGAGAGCGTTGTGGAAACCGACGATGGCTCGCTGACCGTCGCCCTGCCCGCCAGCGATGAGGAGTGGCGCGACTACCTGCATGAGGCGGAGGAGGCCGGGCGCAAGGCGCTGGCGCTGTCCATCACGCAGCGGCAGACCGTCTGGACGCCGCGCACGCAGCACCTCCCCGTGGCGCTCGCCTTCACCGGCGACTGGCACCTCGGGGCGCGCGGCGTCGATTACGCGGCGCTCGACGCCTCGCTGGAGCAGATCGCCACCACCCCCGGCCTCTATGCGGTCGGCATGGGCGACTACTTCGAGGGGGTCAACATCCACGTCAAGGCGTCCCCCTCGCTCTACAGCGGCGTCTACAACAACGGTGACGAGCAGGAGCGGGCCGTCCGCATGCGCGCCGACGTGCTGCGCCGCAAGTGGGTCGCCTTCCTCAGCGGCAACCACGACGAGTGGGTCTACCGCCACGCGGGCCTCTCCCGCTGCGACAAGATTGCCCAGGATCTCGGCTGCGCCCACTTCGGCGAGGGGGGCGGCACCATCTACGTCCACCTCGGCGACCAGCGATACGCCGTCGGCGTGCGTCACAAGTTCGGCGGGCGCGGAGCCACGGTCCCCCGGCGCATGATCGACGAGTGGCCGGAGTGGGAGCGACTGCACGTCGCGGTCATGGCCCACCTGCACTTCAACGAGATCCAGCGCGTCTCCCGCAACGGCGGGCGCGTCTGGGCGCTGCGCTCCGGCGCCTTCAAGACGGAGGACGACTACGCCGCCGCGCTCGGCTTCGTGCCGGAGATCGGCACCCCCATCGCCATCTTCTACCCCGACGAGGAGCGCGTCGTCGCCTTCGCGGGCGACGACTTCGAGGCCGCGCTCACCTTCCTCGACCTGGAGCGGGCGCGCCATTCACGGGCGGCGGCGTAATGGACCAGCAGTGGATACGAGTTGGAAAGGTCATCGTCGATAGTGCCTCACTCTGGATCGGCGACCCGATCTACGGCCCGATGTCCAGGCTATCCGGGCGGAGTTACACGCCGCCGATCAGCGAATTGTGCCCGAAGTCGACCAACGGCTTCTGCGAGCGAAACGATTGGCCCTTCTCCGGGCTGTTCTTCTACACGGCCTACGGCGATGGGGTCTACACGGTGTATGCCCAATTCGATCGAGACGACCCGACGCGCCCGGTGCGCGTCATGGTCGATCTCACCGAGGACGACGACGAAGCATGACCAGTAACCCCACCGGCCCCATCACCAGTAACATCCCCGGCGGCGCCAGCAGTCTCCAGTGGGAGGCGATCACCCGCTACGACGCCTTCATTCGCGCCGCTGCCGACCCGCTTGGGTGGGCAATTGAGCGAGTACGCGGCCATATTGTGATTGAAAGTCGTGGTGATCCTCGTGCAGTGCAACGCAATAGTCAAGGGAACTCGTATGGCTTGATGCAGGTTGTCCCCTACGCCAACAGTCGTGATTGGGGCGGCTGGTACCCCGTCGTTATCGAGCAGGCGAAACTCCCCCGCACCGCCACACAGCAGCAGGTCATCAACGCCCTTTATGACCCGAAGACGAATATCGCGGTCGGCGTGCAGGTGCTTGAGGCGTTCTGGAAGGAGTACGGCACCGCAGACGCCGCATCTTCCGCCTTCTTCACCGGTCGTCCTGATTGGGGCGGCGCGGATACCGTCAATGGCACGACCGGGGCGCTGTATCGCAATGCGCTGAACGCGCTGATCGCGGAGCAGAAAGCCTTTGCTCCCCCCGACCCCATCAGCATTATCGTCGGCGGTGCTCCCTACGAGATCATCTCCGCATACGGCGATTCATCGTCACTGCCTTACTACGACTACGGGCGCACACACGGCGCGATATTTGATCGTTGCGGCGGCAGGTGCCACACCGGGATTGATGTCAGCGGCACGCTAGGGCAGACGCTTTACTCCCCCGGCCCCGGCGTTGTGACGTGCGCCGGGACCGGGAATGGTCCCGGCTCCTGGCAGACGGGCTGCGCTGCCTTCCCCGACTACTTTGGCAAGGGCGCTGGGCGCGTCGAAGTGCTGCTCGACAGCGGCGAGTCGGTCATTCTCGGACACTGCTCCACCGCACTTGTCCGGCCGGGACAACGTGTCGTCGCGGGGCAAGCGATCGCCACGATGGGCGGGATGAACTCAATTCACATCCACCTGGAGGTCCGAGTCTGGAAGGAGAATGGACGATGCTCCTAACGCCAGCTCCGCCCTGTCTTGATCTCGTGGATTGTGCTGCGGTCTACGTTGAAGCGCCGCGCGATGGCAACGCTCGTCATCGTGGCGAACAGCGAGCGGATCTCTGCAACGTCTTCGGGGGTCAACTTCGCGTGTCGCCCTCGCTGGGAGTTCACCGCGCGAGTGACCGCCTCCAGATGTTCGGGATTGACACAGCGCGGGTTCCCGCAGAGGTGGTCGAGGACCATCCCCTCGGGGACTGGAGCAACAAATTGCTCGTAGGCAACGCGATGAGCAAGGCGACTCCCGGTCGTGCGGGAGATACGCCCGTAACCATTGGCATTCAGACTGCGCTGCCAGTTCCAGCAGCCGGTGTCACCGTCAACCGTGTAGTCATCGGGAGAGATCTGCCGCCACGGGCGGTGTCCCCGCACGTAGGCCGCTTTACGATTTCGGGGCCGCTGTCCGCAGCCGCACTGACAAAAACCCGCCGGGATGGTATCGTCACGGTGCATTCGGGAGTCTCCTTCCTGAGTGCCACGGGCCGGGGCTGTTACCGCAGTCGCCGGTCCTTTCGTTGCTCCCCATTCTACCAAAACCCGCACAACCACGCCAATTTGGAGGTCGCGTAATGGGCGACTACTGCATCGTCGACCCCATCAGCACCCTAACCGCGCGCGTAGTGGGACGCCCCGTACCCACGCCGCAGCCGTCCTACCCCGACCGCTTGCCCATCTCGCAGCCAGAGGAGTTCGACAACACCGTCACCGTCTACGCCCTGCGCGACGGCGTGCCGGTGCTGCAAGGGGCGTCGCTCGCCATGCCGAAGGTCGGCCCCGATCTGAAGCAGGGGGAGGACTTCGAGGCGACCTACCAGATGGTCGGCCTCGATGGACGCCGCTACTGGGTCAGCACCCGCCGCGCCCGTGTCCCCGTGGAGGGGACGCACTCCCCCGACTGGGACGCGCTCGCGGGCGTGACCCCCGCCCCACAACCGGAGTCTCCCGTCGACATCGCCGCGCTCACGAAGGAGGTCGCCACCCTCAGCGAACAGACCGCCACGCTCATCGACATCGTCGCTCGCATCGAAGCCCTTGTTTAAAAGGAAGGAACCCTTCCGCGTGATCTACAAGACCATGTCCACCGAACCCGCTGTCGCTCTCGGCGGCGCGCTGACCGCCCTTATCACCGCGATCTTCCTCATCCTGCGCGCCAGCGGCGTCGGCGTGACGAAGGATCTGGAAGAGGGGGTCGTCGCCCTCATCACCGCGCTGCTGATGTTCCCGCTCCTGACCGGCTTCCTGATCCGCTTCTTCGTCTTCTCCCCCGAGACGCACGAGGACGAGGTCGTGGACGCCTTCTACGCCGGGCAGAGCGTCGTGCGGGAGGCCGCGTAGTGGAGCAGCAGGAGATCGCCGATTTGCGCCTCGCGCTGCAACAGACGATCGAGGAGGTGCAGAAGTTCTTTGTGCTCCAGATGAAGCCTGCCACCAGCAAAGACATCACCGCCGCCCTCAAGCGGCTCGATCTCGCCTTCGATCTGACCGCCGCGCCGAACGAGTACGCGGAGAGCGCGAGCATGTATGACGAGTGAGCGCATCCATATCAAGTGGTACAGCCGCTTCCTCCCCGACGGGCGCTACTACCTCGATGACGGGGTGACGCCCGACCCGGAGGAGGCGGAGGAGGCGCCGGTCATCACCCTCGTCGTCGACGACAGCCTCGACGCGCGGTTGCGCGAGATGGGGTTCTAGGTCACGTGTGGAAAGCCCTCATCACCCTGGAGCGGAGCAACGACCCGGTCGAGATCGTCTCGCCGCAGGAGATCACCGTCCGCATGCTGCTGGAGAGTGGCTGGGTGGTCTTCACGGGGGAGTTCGACACCGTCGGCTACCCGATCGAGACGGTGGCGGCGTTCCGCATCTTTCAGATGGGAGACGCAATCGCGTGAATTACGTCGAGTTCTTTCTCAACGCCGTTGTGCTCACCCTGACGACGATGTTCTGCATCGGCCTCGCCACGGCGCTCGGCATCGTCGGCGTGCGCGCGTTCAACCGGATGTTCGAGCCATGAGCCGCCGCTGGATGATCGACTTCGACGGGGTGCTGGCCGACCTGCAAGGCGCCTTCGTCGCCGCCGTCAACGAAAAGTTCGACGCGGGCTACACGGTGGAGGAGATCGACGACTGGCACTGGTGGAGCCGCCAGCCGAAGCCGTTTGCCGCCTACATCTGGAAGACGTGCTACCCGGATGTGGATTGGACGCTTGAGGCGATCGCGCCCTATCCGGGCGCGATCGAGGCGCTGGCCGATCTGCTCACCGACGGCGAGATCGCGGAGGAGCTACGGATCGTCACCGCCCGTCCGAGGGAGCACGCGGGGATTATCGTCAAGTGGCTGCACACGCATCTGCCACACCTCGACCTGTCAGCCAACCTCATCACCGCCGGGCGTGACTACCCGAAGTCACACTACTGCGGCATCCACCGCCTCGACACCGTGGTCGAGGACGGTGCCCACAATCTGCGCGTGATGAACCCGATGCGACAGGCGCTCTACCTCGTCGACCGCCCCTGGAACCAGCACGACATCCTGCCGCACGTCGAGCGGGTGGCGGGGCTGGAAGCGGCGGTGGCGTCGGTCGTGGCGATGGAGAAGACCCGTGGCTGACCGCATCGCTCTCGTCGCGCCGATGCACTCGGGCAAGACGACGCTTGCCAACCTGCTTGTCGAGCGCGGCTATCGACGCATTGCCCTCGCTGACGCGCTGAAATACGCGGCGATGTGGATGCTCAACGACTTCATCCTGAGCTACGCCGACTATTTCCCCGAGCGCAAGGGACGAAAAGACTATGGCCACGGCCCCATCCTCATCGACCGCGAGGAGATCGAGGAGCACAAGGCCGTCTTTCGCCCCTTCCTGCAATGGCTGGGGACCGACTTCGCCCGCCAGTATCTCGGCAACGACCGGGTCTGGATCGACATGTTCCTGAGCAGCATCGTCCCCGTCAACGTGCCTGTCGTCTGCGACGACGTGCGCTTTCCCAACGAGGCCGAGGCGCTGCGTGCCGAGGGCTTTCGCATACTACGCATTATCCGTCCCGAGGAGGACCGCCGTGCCAGTGTTCTACAAGCGACCGGAGAAGATGTTTCCGTTGATCTTCATGTATCCGAGTCCCGAATCGACGACATCCGAGTCGACGACTGCATCCACGCCGGAAACCTCGCCGAGCTGCGAGCCGCCGCTGACCTGCTCTGCGGAGCCGGTTGCGCTGTTTGAGGTAAAAGCGACGACCCGTCTCGACGGGGAGGAGTCCGTCACCCTCTATAACGCGAAGGACCGGACCTACCTCTCCCTACACGTCGACGACGCCAATGACTTCATGCTCGGCGAAACGCTCGCCCTCGTCCGCTACCCCTGCTGTGAGGAGAACTAGACTCCCCGTGCGCGCGCTCATCCTCGCTCTCACCCTCGCCCTGCTCGCACCGCTCTCGGCGGCGGCAACGCCCTTCAAGACGCTCCCCGCCGCCATCCCCCACATCGCCACCTACTACGCCGACATGGCCCGCCTCTCCGGCCTCGCCTACCACGACCCGCAGGTCAAGATCGTCACCGACGACCCGGAGACGTTCTACGACGGGGAGTGCGGGGTCGCCACCGATCTCTTCCTCGCCTTCTACTGCCCACTCGACGAGACGATCGTGCTGGAGGCGGACGAGCTGGACAACCTCGCCGAGGTCGATGAGTTC
>JADLBJ010000268.1 GCA_020847765.1 Dehalococcoidia bacterium | reverse complement strand
GTAAGAGGGGCGGCTCACCATCGCCAGCACCTCTCCGTTGCGTGGGTCGATGGCCACCACGGAGCCGCGGCGTCCTTCCAACGCCAGTTCGGCGATCACCTGCAGATCCAGGTCTAAGGTCAATTGCACATTCTGTCCGGGCACCGCCGCTTTATAGCCGATCACTTCGCGTTCGTAGCCGCGGTTGTCGACCACCACCTGACGCTGCCCATCGGTGCCGGAGAGCAGATCGTTGTACTGGCGTTCGACGCCGGCCTTTCCAATGACGTCGCCCGGTTTGTAGCGCGCGAATTCGGCATTGTTCAATTCCGCGTCGTTGATTTCGCCCACGTATCCGGTGACGTGGGCAGCGATGGCTTCCTGCGGATATTCGCGTGTGTGCGATTGCACCAATTCCATTTCGGGGAAGGTTTCCGGGTCGCGGTGCGATTCGACGAAGGCGATATCGGCGGGCGTCAATTCTTCCTTGATCTTGACCGGCTCGTACTTGGGGCGCGTGCGGTCATACCGTTTCAGCTTCGCTTCCAGTTCTTCCAGATCGAGATCAAGCCCCTCGGCGATGGGTTTGATGTGCTCCGGCCTCAGTGTTTCCCGTGAGAGCAGCAAGGTAAAGGAAAGGTGGTTGTCGACGATGACGCGTCCATCGCGGTCGAGAATCTTTCCGCGCGGGGCAAGCACGGGCAGGCTCTTAATGCGGTTGCGCTCGGCTGCTTCGCGGTAGTAGCTCTCGTTCTGAATCTGTAGGAAGTAAAAATTCGCCGCCAGAAACAGCGTCACTGCAAAGATGCCGTATTGCACCATGACGATCTTGCCGGCCGCAAAATTCGTATCCTCGCGGAGTATGCGTTCCGCGTCGAGTTGTTTTTCCTGCTCTTGTTCAGTCGGAGTAACGGCCACGGCGTAGGGGAGGGCTCAGCCTCTCTCCCTTAGTCTATCTAACAAACGGAACAACGGGATGGCAACAACGGCGTTCAGCAGAGACAGCAGTAATTCCCTGCGCGGGTCGAAATCGCCGGGCTGCCCCAACAGAGCGCGCAACAACACCCAGTACAGCAACTGGTGAAAGAAATAGAAGAAGAAACCAAGGATGAAACGAATGGTGGTGTTTTCGACATCGAACCGCTGGCTCATGGAAGCGCTGAAATAGCCCACCAGCGTCTTCACGATGCCGAACATGCCAAGCGGCTGGTGGCTAAGCGAATCCTGTACGAGGCCGATGCCCGCGCCGAGAAACATGCCCTGGATTTGCGAGCGGCGCATGAGGGCGAAGTACACCGTGACCAGCAGGGGCAGATCCATGAACGCCAGCGCTTCGAGAAAACGCGCCACGTAGACCTGGAACAGGATGGCCAGCAGCGGCGTCACCAGAAACACGACCGGGCGGAAGCGCGCGATGGGGCTCTTCGATGGCGGTCCTGCGATCAGGCGGCCCGAGTATTCGCTCATTGTTGGGAGGGCTGCGGCACGGATTGGGGCGGGGGCTG
>JADLBJ010000134.1 GCA_020847765.1 Dehalococcoidia bacterium | reverse complement strand
TGCGGACCTCCAGGGGTACCTCTTCCCGGACACCTACATCATGCCCGTCGGTTCGAGCCCGGCGCAGCTCGTGGACCGCATGCTGAAGACATTCGCTCTGCGCTTCTCGCCGGACCTCGTGGCGGCCGCCGCGGCACAGGGCCTGACGCCACACCAGGCGCTCACGCTCGCCTCCATCGTCGAGCGGGAGGCCGTCCTCTCCTCCGAGCGCGCGCGTATCGCCGGCGTCTTCATGAACCGCCTCGCCGCCGGCGACACCCTCGGGGCGGATCCGACCGTGCAGTTCGCGGTCGCGTTGGACCCGAACAGCGTCGCCCGGTTCGGCTACTGGAAGCTGGAATTGACCCTCGAGGACCTCCAGGTTGACTCGCCTTACAACACGCGCTTGAAGCCCGGCCTCCCGCCCGGCCCGATCACGAACCCCGGCCTCGACTCCATCAAGGCCGCGGTCAACCCCGAGAAGACGGATTTCTACTACTTCGTGGCGGACGCGAAGAAGGGGGATGGCTCCCACGTCTTCGCGCGCACGATCGAAGAACACAACCACAACATTGCCACGGCAGGGACGCCGTGAAACGTCTTGGCATCATCGGCGACCCCGTGGCGCACTCGCTGTCCCCTATCTTCCAGAACGCCGCCCTCGAAGCCGCAGGCATCGATGCGCACTACGAAGCCTGGCATACGCCACGGGCGGACCTCCCCGCCCGGGTGGGATCGCTGCGGGACGGGGATGTCCTCGGTGCGAACGTCACCATCCCCCACAAGGGGGCCGTCATCCCTCTGCTGGACGGCCTCGACCCGCGGGCGGCGCTCGTCGGCGCGGTGAACACGGTCGTCCAGCGGGATGGGAAGCTCACCGGCTACAACACAGACGGCGCCGGCTTCGTCGAGGCCCTCCGCCGCGAGGCCGGCTTCGAACCGGCCGGCAAGCGTGTCCTCCTGCTCGGGGCCGGTGGCGCCGCGCGGGGGATCACGTTCGCGCTCGGGCAGGCGGAGGCTTCCGCTGTGCACATCTGGAACCGCACGCCGGCCCGCGCCGAGCGGCTGGCCGAGGACGTCCATGCCGCCGGGATGCCCGCCGAGGCGGTCCCCGAAGCATCCCCCGCAGGCTACGCCTGCATCGTCAACTGCACGTCGGTCGGCATGGAGGGGACAGGCACCGAATCGGAGTCCCCCATCAATCTCGCCCAGGCGGAACCCGGCACGCTCGCCGTGGACATCGTCTACCGGCCGGCCGACACCGCCTTCCTTCACGCCGCACAGGAGGCGGGCCTGCCCTCGCTGGGTGGCCTGCCGATGCTCATCTACCAGGGTGCGCTCGCCTTCGAACTCTGGACAGGGGCCCCCGCACCGGTCGATGTCATGTTCCGGGCCGCGCGCGAGGCACTCGCCCGGCCGGCGCCACCATGATCGTCGTCGGCAGCGTGGTCGTGCTGGCCATCTTCCTGGCCGTCGGCTGGGCCGTCGCCACGGAGATGTTCCAGCAGCGAAGCTGGCGGCGCCGGGTCGAGTCCGGTGACGTGCAGATCGTCGCCGCGCTGATCGAAGAATCGCTCGGCGCCTGGCGCATCGCCCGGCCGCCGCGCGGCACACCCGCCAACCTCTGGGCGGGCGTGCAGGGCGCCCAGCTCCTCGCCGTGACCGAGGACGCTGCCACGCTCTCCGCGTCCGCCGAAGGGGAGTTCCGGACCGACGAGGGCCGCCGCGTCCAGGTCGCCACCGCCCTCGAGGAAGCGACCGCGCTCGCCGCGAAGCTCATCGACATGATGCTGTACGATGTCCCAAACCTTCGCCTTGGCCGGGTGCGGGTCGATGTCTATTCGACGTTCATGGACGAAGGCGGCGTCCCCGTCCAGCGCCCGATCCTCAGCAGTGCCGCCGGCCGGGCCGTGGCCGATGCGCTGAGCTGGGAAGCCATGACGCCGGCCGAGGTCCTGGGCCGGTTCGAGACCAAGTGGGAGCCCGGTCCGGCTGGACAGGGGACGCCAATCCCCCTCGACCCGGTCGAAGGTGAGGCACCGAAGACACGCGCGCCCGCGGAGGGTGCGGGCTAGGAAGGGACAGGCCAGCATGGGTTCGTTTCGCTGGTTGACCGCGGGCGAGAGCCACGGCAAGGGCCTGACGATGATCGTCGAGGGGCTCCCCGCCGGCCTGCCGCTCTCCGAGGCGGACATCGCGCCGGACCTCGCGCGGCGCCAGGGCGGCTTCGGCCGCGGCGGCCGCATGAAGATCGAGAAGGACCACGCCGAGATCATGGCCGGCGTCCGCCACGGCCTCACGCTTGGCTCGCCCGTCGCCCTCTGGATCCAGAACCGCGACTGGGTGAACTGGACTGAGAAGATGGCCGTCGAGCCGGTCGAGGCGGAAATCGAACGCGTCACCCGCGTCCGGCCGGGCCATGCGGACCTCCCAGGCGCCGTCAAGTACGGCTTCTCCGACGTCCGCAACGTCCTCGAACGGGCGAGCGCCCGGGAGACGGCGGCTCGGGTCGCCGTCGGCGCCGTCGCCAAGCGGCTGCTCGCGGAGTTTGGCGTCGTCTTCCGCAGCCACACGCTCTCGATCGAAGCCGTCCGCGCCGCCGTGCCCGATGTCATCGATTGGGACGCCGTCGAAGAGAGCCCCGTGCGTTGCGCCGACCCCGTGGCCGGCGAGGCGATGGTCGCCGCCATCCAGGGCGCGAAACCGGACGGCGATACCGTCGGCGGTACCGTCGAAGTGCGCGTCGAGGGCGTGCCCCTCGGGCTCGGCAGCTATGTCCACTGGGACCGGAAGCTGGACGGCCGCATCGCGCAGGCCATCTGCAGCATCAACGCCTTCAAGGGCGTGGACTTCGGCGCCGGCTTCGAAGGGACCGCCCGGCGCGGCTCGAAAGTCCACGACGTCGTCCTGCCCGTCGACCAGTGGCACGGGCAGCCCTGGCGCCACGCGACGAACCACCATGGCGGCATCGAGGGCGGCATGAGCACCGGCGAGACCATCGTCGTGCACGCTGCCGTGAAGCCGATCCCGACCCTCGCCCACCCGCTCCCCTCCGTGGACCTCCGCACCGGCGAGGAGGTGCTGGCGCATTACGAGCGCAGCGACGTCTGTGTCGTGCCCGCCGCCGGTGTCGTGGCCGAAGCGATGGTCGCGGCCGTCCTCGCCGACGCCTGGCTCGAGAAGTTTGGCGGCGACAACCTGGACGAAGTCCGCCACAGCGTCGGCCGGCACCTGGCCACGCTCTGGCCGGGCGGGGCAAGCTGAGCATGGCCCCCGACCTGATCGTCCTCGTCGGCCTCTCGGGCAGCGGCAAATCGACCGTCGGGCGGCTGGTGGCGGGGCGCCTTGCCTGGGATTTCGTGGACACCGACACCCTCATCGAACGCGCGGCCGGCCGGCCCATCCCGGAGATCTTCGCTGCTGAGGGCGAGGAGGGGTTCCGCGCACGCGAGGCGGACGCGGTGGAGGATGCCTGCTCGCGCCGCAATGTCGTCGTCGCAACCGGTGGCGGCGCCCCGACGACGCCCCGCAGCCGCGAGGCCATCGGCCGGGGCTTCTCGGTCTGGCTGTCGGTCTCGCCCGATCGCGCGGCCGCACGCCTGCGGGACAACCCGGAGGCGGAGGAGCGGCCGCTCCTCGCGGATGACCCGGCGGCGCAGCTCCGCGCCCAGCTCGACCGACGCCGCCCTCTCTACGAGACGGCCGACGCCGCCGTGGACGTGGACGCGCTCACCCCCGAACAGACTGCGCAGGAGATCGTGCGTTTATGGGAGGTGGCGGGCGGCCGGCCCGGCACTGCCCCATCCCGCGCCGCCGATGATCGGCCCATGGTCACCGGCGGCGGTGTGGCCGCTGTCGTCCGCACCGCGGGGACAGCGTATCCCATCGTCGTGCGCCGGGGCGCCCTTGCCGGGCTTGGCCAGGTCTGCCGGGACCTGGGGCTCGGCGGGCGCGCCTTCGTCCTCACCGATACCACCACCGGCCCGCTGTTTGCGCAGCGTGCAGCTGCGGCGCTCGCAGAAGCCGGCTACCTGGCCGAGCGCTTCTCCATCCCCGACGGCGAGGAACACAAGCACCTGGGCACGGTCGCGAAGGTGTACGACTGGCTCCTCGCCGCCCGCCTCGAGCGCTCCGACTTCGTCGTCTGCGTGGGCGGTGGTGTCGTGACGGACCTCGGCGGGTTCGCAGCCGCGACCTGCCTGCGCGGCATCGACTTCGTCCATGTCCCCACGACGCTCCTTGCGATGGCCGACGCCTCCGTCGGCGGGAAGACCGGCGTCGACCATGCGATGGGCAAGAACCTCATCGGCGCCTTCGCCCAGCCGCGGGCCGTCGTCATCGACCCGGCCGTGCTCGCGACGCTCTCCCTCCGGCAGCAGCGGGCGGGCTGGGCCGAGGTCATCAAGCACGGCCTCATCCTCGACGCCCGCCTGGTGGCCGAACTCGAGGCCGGGGCGATGGACCCGGCGTCGATGATGTCACCGGAGCTCATCGCCCGCAGCGTCGCCATCAAGGCCGCCGGCGTCAGCGAAGACGAGCGCGAGGCAGGCCGCCGCACGCTCCTCAACTACGGCCACACCACCGGCCACGCGATCGAGGCGGTCGCCGGTTTCGGCACCTATCTCCATGGCGAGGCCGTGGCCATCGGGATGCGCGTCGCGGGCCGCATCTCCGTGGAGATGGGCATGCTCCCGGCCGAAGGGCTGGACCGCCAGCAGCTCCTCCTGCGGCTCTACGGCCTCCCTGAGACCGTCTCCGGGCTCGACCTCGAGGCCGTCCTCGCCGCCACCGCGAGCGATAAGAAGGTGCGCGCAGGGTCGGTCCGCTGGGTGCTGCTCGAGGAAATCGGGAGCGCCATCGTCCGCGCCGACGTGCCGGATGACCTGGTCCGCGCCGCCCTGCGCGAGGTGCTCGTCTGAGGTCTGCGCTGGCGATCGCCCCAGCTCGTTCGCCCGGCTCGCAGCCCCCCGCTACGGTATCTGCGTGGCCATCTCCTTCCGCCTGACATCGCAGCCCGCGGGCCCGTGTGCCCCCCGCACCGGCGTCCTCACGACCGTCCACGGCGAGGTCCGGACGCCCGCCTTCATGCCTGTCGGGACGCTCGCGACGGTCAAGGCGCTGCTCCCGGAGGAAGTCGCTGCCACGGGCGCCGAGATCCTGCTGGTGAACGCCTACCATCTCTTCCTGCGCCCCGGGCACGGGCTCATCCGGGATCTTGGCGGCGTGCACCGCTTCATGGGGTGGGACGGGCCGGTGCTCTCGGACAGCGGCGGGTTCCAGGTCTTCAGCCTCGCCCGCCTTGGCCGCGTTGATGATTCTGGCGTGCGCTTCCGTTCGCACATCGACGGTTCGGAGCACTTCTACAGCCCCGAGATCGCGATGGAGGTGCAGCGCGCCCTTGGCGTCGATATCGCCATGCCGCTCGACCACGTGGTCGAAGGGACGGCGGACGAGCGGCGCGCCCGCGAGGCCGCCGAGCGGACGCTCCGCTGGTATGAGCGCTCCCGCGCCGCCGCCGGCGACACGGCCACCTTCGCTATCGTCCAGGGTGCGACCTTCCCCGCGCTGCGCCGGTGGCATGCGCGCGAACTGGCGGCACTCGACGCGCCCGGCTACAGCATCGGTGGGCTCTCCGTCGGCGAACCGAAACCCGCGATGTGGGCCATGACCGCGGCCGTCACGACCGAACTGCCCCTTGGGCGCCCCCGCTACCTGATGGGCGTCGGCAGCCCCGAAGACCTGGTCCACGGCGTCATGCGCGGCGTCGACATGTTCGATTGCGTCCTGGCCACCCGCCTCGGCCGCAACGGCGCGCTGTTCACCGACGCCGGCCGCGCGAACATCCGCAATGCCCGCTACCGCGGATCGCCGGGGCCGGTCGACCCGGCCTGCGACTGCCTCGCCTGC
>JADLBJ010000133.1 GCA_020847765.1 Dehalococcoidia bacterium | reverse complement strand
GTCCTGCCAGGCAGCGAAGGGCAGGGAGCCGCGGACGTCCTCGTAGCCGAGGCGGAAGAGGGCGACGGTGACGCGTTCGGCCTGCGCGGCGTCTGGGGCGACCAGCGCGAGGGCGGCATTGAAGGGGACGAGCCAGCCAGTGTAAGCGAGTAGGCTGTCGCTCTCTTCGATGCCGAGCGAGCCCGGGACGTGCGCGGCCGCGTGCCCGAGGCGGGGGCGGACGTCGAGGATCCGGGTCCCGGCCGCGATCAGGCCTTCGAGCCCCGCGGGGTCGAGACGGGAGGGGACGGGCGGCTCGCCGAAGACGCGCGCACCGGCGCGGTTGATCGGCGCCATGTGCCGGTAGTAGCCCGGGATCGGCGCAGCGCTCGCGGGCTGCAGCGATCGGAAGGCGGCGGAGGACGGCGTGAGGAAGATCGGGTTGCGGGCGAGCTCGGCCGAAAGGGGGGCGCGCCGGTCCGCACAGGCGGTCGTCGCGCTGCAGAAGGAGCCGGCCCCGTGCGTGGGAAGGATCTCGGCAGCGGGTGGCAGCAGGCCTGCGAGGCGGCGCGCGCTTTCCCACTGCAGGCGGAGGAGGTCGTCGGTGTGCTCGGGCCCGAGCAGGTCGGAGCGGCCGGCCGCGGCCATGAGGACGGACCCGCCCGTGAAGGCGCCGGCGACCTGCCCCCGTTCGTCGACGGCCAAGTAGGCGGTGTGCTCATAGGTGTGGCCGGGGGTCGCCATGGCTCGGAGGCGGGCCCCGCCCACGGCTACCTCCTCACCGTCTTCGACGCCTTCGTGGGGGAAGGCGAGGCCGGCAGCCGCGGGTGCGACGACGGTCGCCCCGCGCGCCGCAAGCTCGCGGCCCCCAGAAAGATAGTCGTTGTGCACATGCGTCTCGAAGACGAAGCGGATCACGGCGCCGGCGGCCTCGGCGGCTGCCAGTAGCGGCCGCACGTCGCGCTGGGGGTCGACGGCCGCCGCCTCGTTGCCGGAGACGAGCAGGTAAGACGCGTCGCCGAGGGCTTCGGCAATGAACTGGTGGATGCGCACCAGAGCACCTCCCGCGGCGCCCGGCGGAGGCACATCCTCGTCGGCGGCGCCGTTCCCATTGTCAGGCAAACGGCGAGGGTCCGGGTACCTCGATCGGGGAGGAGGGTGGCGACCGGTCAGCCCTCGCGGCCGCGGGCTTCGGCGAGCAGTGCCTGGAGTCCCGGCGACCAGCGCACTTCGTAGGGCAGAACCTGGGCATGGAGGAGTTGCAGCCGTCCGGGGAGGCGCGCGACCGCGGTCTCCCGCCGCGTACGCAGGTCGTCGAGCGGTGGGGCAGGGCGCGTGCGACGCCCCCCGCTCATCACCTGCGTGAGCAGTGGGCGGCCCTCGATCCCCTCTTCACCGACAAGGGCGACGGTGTCGTGCGTGTCGCAGGCGCCGTCACTCGCACGGTAGACCTGCTTGACTCCCGGTAGCGTGACCTTGCCGGTGGAAAGCTTGATGCGCGGGCCGCGCTCGTCCTGGACGAGCTTGTAGACGGCACTCAGAGCGGGTGCGTCGGCGCTGGTGCCTAGCTGTGTGCCGACCCCGAAGGCGTCGACGGGCGCGCCGGCGGCGAGGATGTCGCTGATCCGGTACTCGTCGAGGTCTCCCGAGGCGAAGATGGACACGATTTGCAGGCCCGCCTCGTCGAGGACGGCGCGGACCTTCAGGGCCAGACCTACGAGGTCGCCTGAGTCGAGGCGCACGGCCTGGATGGCGCCGCCGCTCGTTGAGAGGCGGCTGGCTGCGGCGACCGCGCGACGTGCCCCCCGGACAGTGTCGTACGTGTCGATCAGGAGCGTCGTGCGCCCGGGGAAATCCTCCGCGTAGGTGCGGAACGCGTCTTCTTCCCGGGCGAACGACTGGACGTAGGAATGCGCCATCGTGCCGCTCACGGGAATGCCGTAGACGGCCCCGGCGAGCACGTTGGAGGTCGACGCGGCGCCGCCCACGTAAGCAGCGCGGGCCGCGCGCAGGGCGGCGTCGGCGCCGTGGTCGCGGCGCGCCGAGAAGTCGGCGTAGGGGCGTCCCTGGCAGGCGAGGGTGACGCGGGCCGCCTTCGACGCAATCAGAGTCTGGAACGAGACACAGTTGAGGAGGAAGGTCTCGACGAGCTGCGCTTCAATTCGCGGCGCTGTGACGCGGAGGAGGGGCTCGCCTGCGAAGGCGGTCTCCCCCTCCGCCATCGCCCAGACCTCCCCCGTGAAGCGCATCCCAAGGAGGTATTCGAGGAAGTCGTCGCCGAACAGTTCCAGCGAGCGCAGGTAGGCGGTGGCCGCCTCGTCGAAACGAAACGTTTCGAGATAGGAGAGTGCGTCTTCGAGCCCGCAGGCGACGAGGAAGCTGCGCCGCTCGGGCAGCGAACGCACGAAGAGGTCGAAGGTGGCCGTCTCGTTCATGCCGTGGCGGTGGTAGCTGGCCGCCATCGTGAGCTCATAGAGGTCAGTCAGGAGGGCAACGTTGGCGTCGTTGACCCAGTCCATCTCAGACTGTCGCCGTCGAACTGAGAACAGTCATGCCGGTTCGACCGTGACGCCGGCGGAACGCATCGCCGCTAGCGCGCTCTCGCCGTCGCCCGGGTTGCGGTCCACGGCCCGAACTCCGCGAGCCAGAACGATGGTCGCGAAGCCCTCACGGCTGGCGTCGATCGCGGTCTCTTTGACGCAGTAGTCGGTAGCGAGACCGACGACGACCGCACGCTGGACGCCCCGCTCGCGCAG
The DNA here is from genome assembly GCA_020847765.1 of Dehalococcoidia bacterium. Classification (GTDB taxonomy): domain Bacteria; phylum Chloroflexota; class Dehalococcoidia; order Tepidiformales; family Tepidiformaceae; genus JADLBJ01. The sequence goes on along the minus strand of JADLBJ010000133.1, from coordinate 8,081 downwards.
CAGGTGAGCGAGGCCGGTGTCGGCGGCGCGACCGGTGAGGGGGTCCCGCACGAAGAAGCCTGAGTAGCCGTCCTCGCCGCCTTCGCCTTTGCGAACGACTTCACCAGTCACGTCGAGTCGAGGGTGGAAGGCGGCGCCCCAGCTGTCCCGCACGCAATGCGGCGGCCAGACGCCGCCCTGGGTAACGAAGTGGGGCGTTTGGGCGGGGTGCCAGTCCTGTGTGTAAACGATCGTTGCGCCTGCCTCTCGGGCGTGGCGAATCTCGTCGTTCAGGAAGGGGAGGATTTCCTCGCCGCCGGCCACCGCCAGGCTGCCGCGCGGATCGGCGAAGTCATTCTGAACGTCGACCACGACGAGGGCGGTGCGCGAGTCGTAGGTGGCCATCTCGGTTGCCAGGAGTATCCCACGGAGCGTCGCTGTTGAGGATCGGCCGGACCACTATTGCGGCCGAGCGAAGGCGCCCACACTCCCCGGGGGCAGGCGGGCACGGCTGGGGGACGGGTGCCGTTTGGCCGTTTTTTTGCACGGCGCTTACAGAACCGCGCATCTCCTAGCGGCCGGTACCTGTCGAATAGCTTCCGGCAGTGGGGACGGAGGAGGTCGGCGATGGACGGAGTGAGACAGGCGGGGCGGAGGGCCGTGCCCTGGCTGGCGGGAGCGCTGGCGGCGGCGGCAGCAGTGGCGGCGATGGCGGCACCCCGCGCGCGGGCGCTTTCGAACTGCACCGTGGCCGAGGCCACACTCGACTCCGAAGAGCTGAACTTCGTCGCTCTGCTCAACGGCTACCGGGCGGCGAACGGGCTCACCGCGCTCTCCGTGTCGGCCAATCTCGAGCGATCGGCGACGTGGCTCGCCGGCGACATGGCCACGCGCGGCTATTTCGACCACCGGGACGGCCTGGGGCGGGATGCCTCGGCGCGGGCGTCAGACTGCGGGTATCCCGGCGGGGCCGGGGAGAACATCGCAGCGGGCAGCGTCTGGGCTTCCGGGCGAGACGCCTTCGAAGCCTGGCGAACCTCCCCGGGCCACAACGCAAACATGCTGAACGGCGACTACCGCCAGGTGGGCGTCGCGCGCGTCTATGCCGGCGGTTCGCAGTACGGCTGGTACTGGGTGGCCGACTTCGGGCTCGTCAACGACGGGACGACGGCGGAGCTGGCCTATTCCGGGCCGGAATCGGGCGTCCGTGCGAGCGATCTGCGGCCGGGAGCCTGGAATGTGGCGCGAGTGCTGCCGGGCGGCCTGCGCGTCTCCGATCTGCAGGGCTGGACGGCCTGGGACCAGCTTCCGAATGGCTGGTGGCAGCAGTGGGGCCCGGGGGACTTCATCCCCGGCGGCACGACGATCGGCCTGCTGCCGACGGGCCTGTCGCTGGACCATGGGCGTACGGCCCGGTAGAAGAGGGGCCCCGGCGGGGTCCTTTGTTAGCTGTCTGCAACCCGACGCGAATGCGGCGTAACGCTTCGCGGGCGGCCGCCTCCGTACTATCGCCAGCAAGGGCCGGGGCAAAGACCTGAAGAGCTGTATTGGGTAGCCCGCGTCATCGGAGTCGGTTTTCCTCACCGCCCCGGCCCTTGATCTTCCCCCCTCTCCTCGAACACCTCGAACGCGGCCGACGATAGTGATCCGCAATCAGCGGTCACGCGGCGACATGCGGCTGTAGCCGGGGACGGCCTACCGTTCGCGGTACCCGCTGCCGTTCCCGCCGGCCGGGTTTTCGATTCGTCGAAGCCAGAGAGGTGATCCCGTGGCAGTCAGCCGTGATCGAGTCCGCGCGGCCGGTCCCCGCAAACCCCTCATCCTCCGCCCCGTGGCGCCACCCGCTGCCGCCGACCCGCATATCCGGCGGGCGATGAACGCCGCCCGCGCGCGCGGGGAGGCTTCGACCGCTGGCTTCTCGCTTACGCTTGCCTTCCTCCTCGCATGTGTCCTCGTCTTCCTCGCACTCTCCTTGCTCTGACCGCCAGTGGTGAGTCGTCGGTCGGCAGTGCCCGCTGGCGGCTACTCAGGTGGCCTGCACGGTCGAGCATTACGGTGTGGGCACCTCCGACGAAGCCTGGCTAGCGGCCGCGCGGGCGCGTTTCGCCAGAGAAGGCGACTGGGACGTCTCCCCTGTGCCAGTGACCGCGAGCGTGCCGCCGACGCCGCCTGCCGGGCCATCCTGCCCCTATTGTCCGGGCCACCCGCCGCTTTCGGTGTTCGTACGCCATGAGGTGGGCAGCCGGCAGCCCCTCCGCTACTGCCCGCAGTGCTACGGGTTCTGGGCGCGGGGCGACGCGCTGGCATTCGGCGTGGCAGACGCGGCCGACGACCATCCGGCGCTTACGGCTGTGTCCTTCCCGCCGCGTTGTCGCGCCTGCGGGGGCCATCTGAAGCCGGACGAGCGTTGCGCGGGCTGCGGGACGAAGGCGGCACCGCTCGCCTGCCCTGACTGCGGACGGGAGATGCAGCGCGTTCGTCAGCGTGGCGTTGTGCTCGACGCGTGCGGGAAGTGCGGCGGGCTCTGGTTCGACACAGGCGAGCTGGGAGAGGCGTTTGGCCTCGAGCCGCCACGCAGCCTCGCCTCGTCGCTCGTCGGTGACGACCCGGGGCCGTCAGATTCGGATCTCTTGCTGGCGGCGGCGGCGATCGCCGCGCGTGCACTGCTGCCCTTCCTCTGAGGGTACACCTTCAGTAATGGATGGCCCGGCCCGTGCCGCCTCCGGCGACGATGGCGTCGCCGGTGATGGCGGCGGCTTTTGGCGAGGCGAGGAAGGCCACAATCCAGCCGATCTCGCGGGCGTCGACGATCCGGCGGATGGCATTGCCGGCGACCATCCCCCGCTCCATCTCCTCCGGTGTGACGCCGGCGGCGGCGGCGCGCGCGGCGATCAGGGCACCCGTCTTCTCCGTCCGCGTGAGGCCGGGGTGGACGACGGTGACGCCGATGCCGAAGGGACCGAGCTCGTCGGCGAGGTTCTTCGTCATCGCGGCGACGGCGACGTTTCGCATGCTGCTGACCGCCGAATTGCTGGTGCGGGCGGCGAGGCCGGAGATGTTGACGATCCGGCCCCAGCCGCGAGCTTTCATGAGGGGCGCCACTTCGCGCGCACAGCGGAGGTAGCCCATCACCTTGACGTTCATGTCGTCCCAGGAGAGGGCTTCCGTCAGCTGCTCCAGTGGTGGAACGGGGCCGCCCGCCGGATTGGCAGCGTTGTTGACGAGGATGTCCACGCCGCCGAGCTCGGCGACGGCGCGCGCGACCAGCTCTTTCACGTCGTCGTCACGGCCCGTGTCGGCGCGGACGCCGAGGACACGACGTCCGGTCTCCGCCGCGATGGCAGCCGTGGCCGCCGCCAGCGCTGTCTCGTCGCGGCCGGCGATGGCGACGTCCACGCCTTCGCGTGCGAGCTCTAGGGCGATCGCCCTGCCGATGCCCCGGTTGCCCCCAGTCACGATCGCGACTTTGCCCGCCAGCTCCAGATCCATGGGTGGCCTCTCCTTCCGTGTCCCAGGTCAGGCGCGGGGGAGGCCGAGGCCACGGGTGGCGATGATGTTGCGCTGGACCTCGCTCGTGCCTCCTTCGACTGTGTTGGCGACGGAGCGGAGGTACATGTACTTGATGCGGCCCTGCATCGCCGCCCCGGGGCCGGCCGACTTCGCGTCCAGCTGCCCGTACAGGCCGGCGAGCTTCATACCCGTGCGGTAGACACGCTGGTTCAGCTCAGTGCTGTACAGCTTGGCGACACTCGCCTCGTGGCCGGGCGGAACGCCTTCCTTCGCCTGCATGGAGACGATCTTGTAGCTCATGAGGGTGGCGACGTTCGCCTCGACATAACGCTCGGCAAGCTCACCGCGGACGGCCGCGTTGTGGGCGATGGTGCTGGTGCCGTCCTTGCGGTGTTCGCGGGCGAACTGGGCGAGGTCCTCGACAGTCTGCCGGGCACCGACGGCGGAGCCGATGTTCGAGCGTTCGAAGCTGAGCGTCGTCTGGGCGAGATACCAGCCGCGGTTCTCCTCGCCGATCATGTTCTCGCGGGGGACGCGGGCGTCCTCGAAGAAGACCTCGTTGAACTCGTGGGAGTCGGCGGCGTTGATCAGTGGACGCACCGTCACGCCGGGCGTCTTCATGTCGACGATGAAATAGCTGATGCCCCGGTGCTTGGGGGCGTCGGGGTCGGTCCGCGCGAGGAGGATCATCCACTTTGCTAGGTGGCCGCCGGACGTCCAGATCTTCTGGCCGTTGACGACGTAGTCGTCGCCGTCGCGCACGGCGCGGGTCTGGAGGCTGGCGAGGTCGCTCCCGGCGCCGGGCTCGCTGTAGCCCTGACACCAGACGACTTCGCCGCTGAGGATCTCGGGGAGGTATTTCTTCTTCTGCTCTTCGGTGCCATGGACGATGAGCGTCGGGCCGACGAAGCCGACGGCGATGCCGACAGGCCGTGGGGCGCGCGCCTCCGCAAGCTCGGAGTTGAAGATGAACTGCTCCATGACGCTGAGGCCGGCGCCGCCGTACTCGGCCGGCCAGGCGGGCGCGATCCACTTCCGGGCGGCGAGCTTCGTCATCCATTCGCGTGTGCCGCGCATCGCGAAGGGATCGGCGCTGCCCCTCAGGCCGGGGTCCCTGGGCGCCTCCTTCTGGACGAAGTCGCGCACTTCCGTGCGGAACGCGGCCTCTTCGGCGGTGTCGTGGTAATCCATCTCCTCAACCTCTTCTCCGGTTGTCGTCGCTCTGGGGCAAGTCGGATTCTACGCCGGTCCGGACCTTTGGCGGGCCTCGCCGGCAGGCGCGACCGCCAGGCGACGCGTGCAGGGCCGGTCGGCAGCGAGGGCACACGTCTGCACGGGTGGCATGCCGTCCAGGGGAAGGCCGAGCGCCTCGTGCCAGCCGGCGATGCGGTCGAAGACGCCGCACTCGTACTTCGCCGCGACGCCAGCGCGTGCGATGTTCTCGGCGACGAAGCATCGCGTGACGTCCACCCGGTAGGAGCGCTCGTCCTCCTGCTCGATCTGCATCGCGATCAGCTCGTCGGGAACGAACCAGTCGCGGCCCTCCTCCAGGATCGCGAGAAAGGCGGCGAGGTTCGCCGGCGGCTTCAGGGCCTGGGCCGCGCAGAGGCGAGTGGCCTCAAGACGCCCGACCTCGCGGATCACCTCGCGGTTCAGACGATTGGCGCCGGCGAAGCCGCACTCGGCGGCGACTGCCATGAACCACCGGGCGTCGTGGGAGTACCACGTTCGGCGCAGCACCTGCTCGCGTGCTGCGTGTTCGTCCGCCTGCACCATTTCAGTCCTCCTGCACCAGGGGTGAGTCATTGCGGACGGCGAGCGCCGCTACCGGAAGCGGCGTGCCCGGTGCCCGCACCGATTCCAGGTAGCGGCGTCCCCATGCCTCCGCGCGGGGACGGTCGACGCCGGCGTCGGGGCCGACGAGGCCGGCCACGTCGAACGCGAGGCCGATGGCCATGAACTCCCAGGCACCAAGCCGGGTGTCGAGGTCGGGCCGGACCGTTCCCTCCGCCTGGCCGGCTCGGAGGAGGCGTTCCAGGAGATCCACGGCTTCGCGGAAGGGGCCGGCGGCCGCGCCCCGCAGCTCGGCGTCCCCGTCCTCGCCCAGCGCCTGCAGCCAGAGGCGCATGGCCGGCGCCCGGCTTTCGACGTGGGCGAAGTAGTCCATGCCGACGCCCCAGAGGGCGGCCACGGCGTTGTCCGCCTGTGCGACGCGCTCCTGCCAGAGATGAAGAAGGCGCTGCCCCGCGTGCTCGAGGGTCGCGAGGTAGAGGGCGCGCTTCCCGGGGAAGTAGCGGTAGAGCGCTGCCGGCTTGACGCCCGCCTCCCGGGCGAGCACGGCAGTGCCCGCCCGCGCGTAGCTCCTGTGTGCGAAGACGCGCTCGGCGCCGGCGAGGATGGTTTGCCGGCGCTCGGCTGCAGGTTGCTTGGGGGCACGTCCAACCACGAAGTGAATCTCCATTCACTATCCGGGGCAAAGGATGAGTCCTCAGGCCCGACGTGTCAATGCGGACGCTGGGAGGGGTGTGGGCGACACCGCTTCTTCCTCCGACGCCTTTCGCTCTTGCGGGTATTGCGGGGCGGAGTCGCGGGCGGGCCGCTAGGATAGGCGCATGTCGCTTTCCGCCTCGCTCCATCCGCCGACGCGCGTTCTCATGGGCCCTGGCCCGAGCGGTGCCCACCCGCGCGTCCTCCGTGCCATGACGGCGCCACTGCTCGGGCACCTCGACCCCGAGTTCCTGCGCGTCATGGACGGCTGTCGGGCGATGCTTCGCCAGGTGCTGCGCACAACGAACGAGGTGACGCTCGCCACGCCCGGCACCGGCACGAGCGGCATGGAAGCGGCGGTGATGAACCTGGTTGAGCCGGGCGACGGGGTAGTCGTCGCGGTCTCTGGCTATTTCGGCGACCGGATCGCACAGATGGCCGAGCGCGCCGGTGGCGGGGTGACGCGTGTGTCGGCTCCCTGGGGGTCGCCCGTCGACGCCGATGCGGTCGAGGTAGCGATCAGGGCGGCCGGCAATGTGCGCGTCGTCGCTGCCGTCCATGCGGAAACGTCGACGGGCGTGCGCCAGCCGATCGAGCCTCTGGCGTCGGCGGCAAAGGCGGCGGGCGCACTCCTCGTGGTCGACTGCGTGACGTCACTCGGCGGCATTGCGGTGGAGGCGGATCGGTGGGGCGCGGACGTGGTCTACTCAGGCACGCAGAAGTGCCTCTCGGCGCCGCCGGGCGCGGCCCCGATCACGCTCTCGCCGGCCGCCTGGGAGAAGGTGCGGGCGCGGGAGACCCCCTGCAACAGCTGGTACCTCGACCTGCAGCTGTTGGAAGCGTACTGGGACGAACGACGGACATATCACCACACCGCACCGATCTCGATGGTGTACGCGCTGCACGAAGCGCTCAGCCTTGTCCTCGAAGAGGGCCTGGAGCAGCGCTGGGCGCGGCACGCGCGCAACGGGGCGGCGCTCCAGAGCGGTCTGGAGGCGATGGGGCTCGTCCTCCATGCCGACGCCGCTCATCGCCTGCCCGTGCTTACCACCGTGCGCGTTCCCGAAGGCGTGAACGAGGCCCAGGTGCGCGGTGCGTTGCTCGAGCGGCATGGCGTCGAGATCGGCGGCGGGCTGGGAGAGTTGCGGGGAAAGGTCTGGCGCGTGGGTCTGATGGGCGAATCGTCGATCCCGGGGAACGTGCTCCTGTTTCTCGCCGTCTTCGGTCGCGTCCTCCGGGAGCAGGGCTTCAAGGCGGACGTGCGCGAGGCGCTCGGCGCGGCGGCGGCACGCCTTGACCAGCCGTAACCGCGGACGGGGCTACGGTCCTGAATGAGTGTTGCCGCTGCGACGGAGGCTGGCCTCGGAAAGTGCCGTGAGGAGTTCGGCCGGTCTGGTAGCTCTTGCCACCGGTGCCTTCGCCCTTGTCGTCGGTTGCGGGGGTAGCGCGCCGCAGGCCTCGCTGTCGCCGAGCGCTGCCGGCGCGACAGCGGCACCGACGCAGCCCGGTGGGGGCGTGTCTCCTTCGTCGGCGCCGGCGGCCGGTTTCGCGATGCCCGCGGCGCTCACATTTGCGCCGGCCTTCCCCGCCTTGCCAGCGCTGGACCGGCCGACGAACCTGGTCGAGCTGCCTGTTCAGGGGCGCTTCCTGGTAACCCTCCAGGACGGACGGGTGGTCTCCTTTGCGGCCGACGCGGCCGCCGACACGCTGACGACGGCGCTCGACTGGCGAGACCATACGTCGCGTTCCGGCAACGAAGAGGGCTTGCTCGGGATAGCGCTCGACCCCGCCTTCGCGCGCAACGGCTACCTGTATCTCTACTACAGCGCCCGTCCGGGCGAGCGGCGGACCGTCCTGTCGCGCTTTGCGACTTCGGGCCAGGGGGAGTCGTTTCGCGCCGACCCGGCGAGCGAACTGGTGCTCCTGACGGTGCCGCAGCCCTACTCGAACCATAAGGGCGGGCAGCTGGCCTTTGGCCCGGACGGGATGCTCTACCTGGGGCTCGGCGACGGCGGCTCGCAGGGAGATCCGAACGGCAACGGCCAGGACCTCGCGCACAACTTGCTCGGCAGCATCCTCCGGCTGGACGTGCGGGGGGCGACGGC
>JADLBJ010000267.1 GCA_020847765.1 Dehalococcoidia bacterium | reverse complement strand
TCCTTGCGCTGCTCCAGCCGCCGACGCTTGCCTCCAAGCGAGACGCGACGGGTCTTTCCGTAGATCGTCGTTCCCTTATAGGACGAATTCGTCGGTCATGTCCCGTCAAGTGGTGTAGCACGTCATCCTCGTAATTCTGTCTAACGTCCTGCAGTGGCGAGGAGCATCACCTCCTTCTGTTCGGTGAGGTCAGGGGGTTCGAATTCGCTGCTGAAGCTGAGATAGCGGCGGCCGCTGGCCCACTCGTCGTGTTGTTCAGAGAGGACGGCGCCGATGAGGCGTCTGACGGCGGCCCTGTTGGGGAAGATGCCGACGACGTCTGTGCGGCGGCGTATCTCCTTGTTGAGGCGTTCCTGCGGGTTGTTCGACCAGATCTGCTTCCAGTGGGCGATGGGGAAGGCGGTGAAAGCGAGGATCTCCGGTGCGGCGTCGGCGAGGAGGGCGGCGGCCTCTGGGAAGCGCTCCCCGAGCTGCTCCACGACGCGGCGGTGCTGGGCCTGGACCTCCCCGGGTGAAGGCTGCTGGTAGATCGTGCGCACCATCGTCGCCACCGGCGGCTGGGCGCGCTTCGGCACGCGGCTCAGGAGGTTGGTCATGAAGTGGGTGCGGCAGCGTTGCCAGGAAGCGCCGGCGAAGACGGCGGCGACCGCCTCCTTGAGCCCGCGGTGGGCGTCGGAGGTCACGAGCTGCACGCCCGCGAGGCCCCGCGCCGCCAGCGAGCGCAGGAACTGGAGCCAGAAAGCGCCGTCCTCGCTCGTCCCCACATCGATGCCCAGTAGCTCACGCCGCCCCTCTGCGTTGACCGCTGTGGCGACGACGACGCAGACGTTGACGATCCGCCCTCCTTCCCGCACCTTCTGGGCGAGCCCGTCGAGCCACAGGTAGGTGTACGGGCCCCCGTCCAGGGGCCGGTCCAGGAACGCCTCCACCACGGCGTCCAGCTCCTGGCAGATGCGAGATACCTGGCTCTTGGAGATGCCGTCACAGCCCAGCGCCTTCACCAGGTCGTCGACCCGGCGGGTGGAGACTCCCTCGACATAGGCCTGCTGGACGACGGCCAGGAGCGCCCGCTCGCTCCGCCGCCGCGGCTCGAGGAGCGACGGGAAGTAGCTGCCCTCCCGCAGCTTGGGAATGCGCAGACCCACGGTGCCGACCCGCGTGTCCCAGGGCCGCGCCCGGTAGCCGTTGCGCTGGGTGAGCCGCTCCGGAGTCCGTTCGCCATAGCCGGCGCCCACCTGCTCGGTCACCTCGACGTCCATGATCGCCTGCGTCAGCACGGCCAGGGCCTCCCTCAGAAAATCGACGTCTCCTTCGACCCCACGCTTGCGCAGCAGCCCCAGAACGTCAATGCTCTCTTTGACCACTTCGTCACCCTCCTTGTTCGTGATGGATTTACTCGTGAGGATGACGTGGTGGTCTTCTTGCTTCTAGACCTCTCTTACACCACTTCCTGGGACTCTACTCGCCGCGGGTCGAAGGCGCCATCAGTGGCGCGGTGAAGCTCGATCGCGCGCTGCAGGATATCGAAGAGGATCGGCGAGACCTC
>JADLBJ010000132.1 GCA_020847765.1 Dehalococcoidia bacterium | reverse complement strand
GTCGGCGCCGTCCTGGCGTTCGCGGTGAACTACACGGCGCAAGGCGTCGACATCAACGCCGTCGGCTGGATCCTGATGGCCGTCGGGTTCCTTGGGATCCTGATGTACCTGCTCTTCCTCGCCAGCTTCGCCCCGTTCTACCGCGGCGATACGACCCGCACCGAGGTGGTCGAACGGCCGACGACGACGCACACCCACCTGAACTAGGACGAAGCCATGGTAGCCCTGCTTCTGCTCCTCATCCTCGGCATCCTGCTCTTCGGCGGGCTGGGGATCTTCGTGGCCAAGGTGTTCTTCCTGGTGATGGCCGTAATGCTCCTCGTGAGCCTCATCGGTGGGGGCACGTACATCCGCCGCAGATGACGCGGCCGGAAGAACCGTCCTGGGGGAGGCGCGCAAGCGCCTCCCTCTTCTGCGTGGGCACCGGATTCGAGTTTCGGCTGCCCTGCGGTTTATTTGGCGTAGTTGCTCGCGCCGTAGAAGTCCACGACAACGACCGGCTCGTTGCCAACCACCCAGGCGTCGTGGCCCGAAGGAAGGGCGGTCACGTCGCCGGGGACGGCGTCGAACTCCGAGCCGTCGGACATCTTCACGCGCAGCGTGCCGCTGACGTGGTACTGGAAGTGCGGGGCTTCGCACCACTCGGTGCCGGCCACGGGCTTCACGTGGTCGGACCAGCGCCAGCCGGGCTGGAGGGTGAGGCGGCCGACGGTGCCGCCGCCGATGTTGACGAGGTCGACTTTGCCGAACGGAAACTCGCGGACTTCGTCGGCTTTGGCGAAGAGCTTGCGTTCTGCTGCGGTTGCGGTGGTCATTTCTACTACTCCCTTGTCCGGGCATGTCCCCGGGACGCAGGCGCAATGTAGGTGCGGCGAGGGGGCGGCCACATCGTCGGGGATTCTCATTTCGCCCGGCGCGGCGGGAATAGGAGTTTCTTCCTATGCCCGGCGAGTGAGCCCGGAACGGAATGCGAAGGCCGTCGCCCCGGCGCGGTTCTCCACCCCGGTCTTTTCGAAGATGTGGCTCACGTGGTTGATCACCGTCCGCTCGCTGAGCACGAGGCGCTCGGCGATCTCGCGGTTGCTCAGCCCTTCGGCGACAAGCTGCAGGACTTCCAGCTCGCGCGGAGACAGCCCGCCCGGACTGGTGTTCGGCGTCGCGCTTTCGACACTCTCGACCGCCGGAGAGTCTGGCCGCGCAAAGACCGCCTGCGCGGCGGCGCCTTCTTCGAGCATGCGGATCATGCGGCGTGTGTCCGCGAGGTCGTACTCGAGGCCGTTTGCGGCGGCGAACGTCTCCACCTCGCGCAGCAGTTTCAGCGAACGTTCGCGTTCCCCGCGCAGGGCGGCTGTTGCCGCGAGGGTTAGTCTCGCGGGCCGCCAGTGCAAGTCGTCGATGTAGGGCGCGAGTTTCGCTTCGCATTCGGCGGCGCGTTGAACATCGCCGAGGGCGGCATACGCCCGGCCGAGGCCACAGCGGGAGGAACGCGCCGGCAGCGCGCTCTCTGGCATGGTGGCGAGACGGACCTCCTGGGCGGCGCACTCCGCGGCTGCGTCCTCCAGGCGGCCGGCGGCGATCAGTGCCCACATGCGGACAGCCACGTACCAGGAAACGGTTGCCTCGCCCAGTGGGACGAAGATGCGCATGGCTTCTTCCGTGCGGGTGAGTGCGAGGTCCACTTCGCCGGTGCGGAGCGCGAGCAGGCCCTCGACCAGGCGCAGAAAGCCGAGGGGCTCGGGACTGCCGAGCCGCGCGATCGCGGGCTCGGCTTCGCGGGCCATCAGGCGGGCGCGCTCCCAGTCGCCGGCGGTGGTCGCGAGCAGGGCGAGCCAGGTGTGGGCATGGCGAAGCGCGAAGGCGTCGCGCCCGCGCTGGGCGATTTCGAGCCGCTGTTCGGCGAAGCGGAGCGCGCTCCGCAACTCCCCCGTCCAGTAATAGGCGTTCGACAGCGATGCCGCGGCCTCCGCGGCGACGACGGTGTCGTTCGCCTGGAGGCCCTTTTCGAGCGCCAGGGCGAGCAGTTCCCGCCCGGCAACGGGCGTCTCGGCGCGTGCGCGGGCGTTCGCGAGGGCGAGCGCTGCCCGCGCTTCCAGCCCGTCGTCGGACAGGCCCCGGGCGAGGGCGAGGGCGCGCTCGCCGTGCGCGAGGCCGCTCTCGTAGTCCGCACGGGTGGTGCCCTCGAGCGTCGACAACTCGACGAGCGCATCGATGAGGGTGCGCGTGTCGGAGCCCTTCTCGAGGAGGAGCAGCGCGCGCTGGAAGTAGCCCGCCGCGGCATCGCTGCGCTCGGCTTTGCGCGCGACCGTAGCGAGGTTCACGAGGACGCGGGCGCGTTCCGCTTCATCGCTGCTTGCATCGAGGACCGCCGACCAGGCCGCCTCGGAGCGGCTGTAATCCGCGGCGGCGGCCGCCGCCATGGCGACGACGCGATGAATGTCCGCTTCGGTGATATGGGCCGGCCGGGTCGTGGCGCCGAAGTAGAGGCGCTCCGCGATGCTCGCGAGTTGAAGCGCTTCC
>JADLBJ010000131.1 GCA_020847765.1 Dehalococcoidia bacterium | reverse complement strand
TCTCCCGCAGGAGTTCGGTCAGCCTGGTCTCCGCCTGCTTCTTCGTCTCGAAGCCCGAGTACCACTTGTAGCGCGGTCGCCCGTCCTCGCGGCCAATGCAGACCACGACCGTCCAAGTCTTTCCCCGTCGGCGAACATGGCCACGCAACGACGATCACCTCCCTCGACGTGCATCGATCGGGCGTCGAACTCGCATGCTGTGCACCCTTCTCAACCTCGTGCAACGGCGCCGGATCGTCGTAATATTTCTTTCCGTCATGCCGGCGCGGCTAGGCAGTTGGCGCATCGAATAGCGCCGGATGCTCGTCCACCTGGCGGTCCAGCCACACCTGGAGGCCGTGCCTCGGGACACGGATGACTCTGCCCAGGCGGATCGCCGGAATCTCGTTCCGGGCGACCAGTTCGTAGGCGAGGTTGCGGGAGATCCGCAGGATCCTCGCGGTCTCTGGGACGGTGAGGAGATCCCAGTTGGTCACGTCGTGGTGGTTGTTGTTCACGGTTTCGGTCATGGTTCACCTCTTCGGGTTTAATGGGCGGGAGACGATGGCCAATGCTGTCGCGGGCTGTCCGTCTGGCGACGCCAGATGCAGCCGCGCGGGGTGAGCCGTCCGATCAGGGAGTCCGTCGTGGTCAGCAGGCGGCCGGCATCGGGACCCATGGCTGACGCCGCGACCCGCCAGACAAGGTCTTCCCGCTGCGGCGTGGTCGTGACGAAGAGCAGCACGGGAGCGGGCTCACTGCTCGCGCGGGAAGAGCGGAAGTATTCGCCGTACCGAACAAGCTTGGTGCCGAGGACGGCGACGCGCTCCGTGCCCCGGTCCCACTCGAGCAGGAACGGGAAGGCTTCATCGCCGACACCGAGCTTGCCCGCGCCGTCCGGCCGTAGCCAGCGCCGTCGACCGCCGCTCTCGAACCTGATGGCCGACTCGGCCGCGCTCAGCCACGCGAGGAGCTGCGGTCCGCCCGCGGGGCTGTCCAGCCAGGCGATGAAGAAGCTGTTCGCGCCCGCCGTGTGCTCGTACTGCTGCAGGAGTGTCGGCACACGGTCGCCGTCACTGGCCGGCAGGACGGTGACGGGTGCGTGACGCGCGTAGCGCCGGACGGGCACACCATCGCGGACAGCCAGGGCATGCAGGGCTGCCGAGCTGAGGCAGTAGCGGCGGCGCTGGTCGCCCGGTCGCTCCACATGCCCCGTTAAGCCCAGGATCGCTACCCGCTCGACGGCCCGGCCTACCACGCGCAGATCGAGCTGCAACACGGCGGCCAGCTCCGCCTCGCTGAGGAGCGGATGGCGGCCAAGGCACTCGATCAGTGCCTTCTCGACCGCCGACGTTGTGAGCGCGACCGCGGCGGCCCGCTCGACGGTCGTGGCGTTGCGCGTGCCGGTCGCAACCTCGCGCGCCCACCGGTGCAGTGGCTGGCGCTCTTCGCTGGCGACGGCTGGCGGCAGGTCCGGCATCCGCGCCGAAGGCAGGGAGAGATGTTCGATGTGCCAGGCCGGGAGCCACTCCATGAGCGCGGCGCGGCTGCCACCGTCGGCCCGCCGCCAGGGGTGAGCACCGGCGCCTGCCGCCACGCCGGCGAGGAGGACGCGAAGCGGTACAGCGTCGCGCCGCTCGGCCGAGGCGATCACCGCTCGCGCCCAGTCGTCCTCCCGTGCGGGACCCGGACAGAGTACGAGGATCGGGGGGATCTCGCTGCCCCAGGGCTGTCTGCTTTCGCGGAAGCGGTACCAGCCCGCGACGAGCACGGCGCGATGAGCCGCCGGGGCTCCGGCTCTGTCGACCGTCACGAAGAACGGCGCTGCTCCGGCCGCCGCGCGGATGCAGCCGTAGCCCTGGACACCCGGTGGCCACCAGGCATCCTGCGGACGCCGCACCGGCAGCGCGCGCAAATCGGCGACCTCGCGATCGGCCGAGCGATGCAGCGAGGCCACGAGGCCAGCAGCGAAGACGTTGAGGGCGACCGTCGCTTCGAGCCGGGCGAGGCGGTGGACGGCGTCCCTCCAGGCGAGGGGCAGGGTTCTGGCTGCCGCTTCGCCGAGGGTGGATGTCAGCCAGCGACGCGTGGGGTCCGACAGGATGTGGACCGCAGCGGTGTCCAACTCGGGCGACGAGGGTGCGATCGAGTCGACCAACCCGTCCTGCTTCATCTCCCGCAGGACGCCTTCGATATCCCCCTCGGGTTGTCCGGTGAGGAGGGCGAGGTCTTCGACCCCGAGGAACGGCAGGCGGGCGAGCCATTGCAGCACATCGAGCGTAGAGCTGTGTGGCGTCATAACCGGTTCCTCGTTCCGCGGTGCTCGTTGCGCTTCAGCGGCGGGTCCTCGGTGAGCGACAACTGGACGTGGCCATCGCCCGCACCGGCGAGCGCGAGCGTTTCGTCGGGCACATCTCGGCCGAGCTTGAGCGCCCGCGCGGCAAACACCTGGTCGACCTGCCGGGCCACCTCCTCGCGCGGGCGCCCGAACCGCGCGGCCGACTCCGCGGCGATCGCAGCAATCTGGGACGGGTCGAGCGGTGCAGGCGGGTCGAGTCGAAGCGAGAACGCGTCATGCCGGTGGCCGCCGGAAGACCAGCGGGCGTAGCACTCGTAGTCGTCGAGGGAGACCAGGTCCGAGACCTC
>JADLBJ010000130.1 GCA_020847765.1 Dehalococcoidia bacterium | reverse complement strand
TGTTGGCTTGCCGCCGACGAGGGGGGCGTCGATCGTCAGCGTCATCGGCCCCGGCGTTGGGCCGACGCCGTTCGCGAGCGTGACCACCAGCGTCACGTTCCGCCCCTGGCCGCTGGCAACCACGACATCTGCCCGCCCGCCAAGGGTGGCCAGCGGCGCGAAGGTCTGGCCGGCGGCGGCAAGCTTCGCCCCCTTCAGGTTCACCTGGCCGAAGTCGCGCCCGCCGTTCGTGATCCAGAGGTCGATCAGCACGGCGTTCGTGGCTCCGTCGCTCTGCGCCTTCGAGACGGCTCTCGCCAGCGAAACGGCCTCCTGCCCGCCCGTCGCCATGAGGATGCAGCGGAAGTAGTCCACCGGGTAGATCGCGGCGCGCTGGGCTCGCACGGAGACGCCGGAGATGGCCTGCTCGACGGCAAGGGCAACCGCCTGCTCCTGGATGCCGCCGCACTGGGTCGATTGGCGCGCCAGGTCGGGCGTGGGCGACGTGTCCGCCGGGGGCGAGGCCGTGGCCGCCGTCGAGGGCGACGCGGACGCTGCGGCGCGTGCCCCGGCCACGTCGTTCGCGGCGGGCGAAGACGTGCTCGCGGGGGGGCTGGCAGAGGGAGACGGGGAAGGGTGCGCCGGCGTCGTCGCGGCCGGGCTGGCGGCACGCAGGGCCACGCCGGCGTCGGCGGTCTGCTCGGGCGCGGCCCCGCCCGGCTGGACGCCGAAGGCGACGACCGCCATCCCCGCGACAACGGCAAGAGGGAAAATCACCTGCGGCCGCCGCAGGGCGCGCAGCAGCTGGCTCCCCGCGGGCGCGGCCGGGCGCGGCTGTTCTGGCACGCCTCCACGCTAGCGCGGCGGGCGCCGCTCTCCCCAGCGGGGAAATCCCGGATCCCGGGCGCCGAGAGCGCCACTCCCGGCGGCGCCGGCCCGAGCCACGCAGGCGTTCGCGCTCGCCCGCCGCCCGTTCGACACTCGTGCCATGCAGCGGGAGCAGTGCGGCGCACCGACCCGGAAGGGGCCTCCCTGCCGCTTTGCGCGCGGCGAGTGCCCGCATCACAGGCGGGTCGGTCCTGCGCCGGCGGCCGCGGGCGAGGGCCTTGCCGTGCCGCCGGCCGTCGGCCTGCGCGACCTGCGCGGGACGGGCTGGTGGGTCATCGCCCAGACGATCAGCGGCGAGCTGGCACCGCCGCGGGCGAGCGTCGTCGTCAGCACGATCCGGACGCTCGCCGCGCTCGGTCCGGGCGATCTGGACGAGGAGGAGGCGCTGCGCGAGGTGGAGCTCCGCGCCCGCCTGATGCACGGCCTGGCGCCGCGCACGCCGGCTGAATGGGAGCGCGCCGGCAGCCTCTTCGCTACGGAGACCTTGTCGGAGTTGCACCGCTGGACGCCGCCGGCGCTGCCGTGAAGGCCAGCCCCGTGATCACGTCCATCCACTGCTCCTTGGGCACCTTCGTGCTGTAGAAGTCCAGGTGGCCCTGGTCGTCGAGCGCGAGCACGCTCGTGGTCGCCAGGTCGGCGAGGGCGAAGCGCACCGTCGCCGGGCGGGAGCGGTCGGCCGTCAGCCCCTGGATGGTGACGAAGGCTGTTGGTTGGGCGCCCACCTTCGCTGCCAGGGTGGCGAAGCTCACGCCCCGCCGCTTGCCGTCGGCGTCGATCTCCGTCTGTGCGAGCTGCTTCAGCTCGGCGAGCGTGGGCGCGTACGTCTTGTCCTGCCAGACGACGGTGACGACCGTCGCGGTGTCGGCCACGGGCGTGGGCGTGGGCAGCGACGGCTGCGTGGGCGTGACGGGGCTGAACGCACCGCCGTCGGCCGTCGTCGTCGGCGTGCCGCCGTCGTCGTCCCCGCAGGCGACGAAGAGGAGCGGCAGCGCGACGAGCGCGGAGTACCAGAATCGCACGAGACTACACCTCCTTGAAGGCACTCTCGAGGCTAGAGGGCCCTTCCGGGAGAGGCAAAGCGCGCGTTAACGAGCGGTTCAGGGTGCGGGCGTCTGCGTGGCCGCGGGCGTGGCTGTGGCCGTCGCCGTCGTCGTCGTGTCGGGGGTGGCTGTGGCGGGAGGGGTGGCCGTTGCGCTGGCCGAAGCCGTGGCGGTCGCCGTGGGTGAGGGTGTGGCCGTCGCGGCCGCCGTCGGGGAGGGCGTGGCCGTGGGCGAGACGGTGGCTGTCGGCGTCGCCGTCTCCGCTGGCGTGGGCGAAGCGACGGCGGCGATGGGCCCGAGCCCGGCGGCGACGGCGGTGTCGTTCACCGTGCCGATCGTCGTGCGCACGCTCTCCTCGAGCTCGGGCCGCTGCTGGCGGACGGCTTCGAGGACGACGGAGCTCGTCTCGGCGATGCTCTTCAGGCGGGCCTTCTGGACGTCGTCGAGCGGCTTCTGGCGGGCGATGGCGGCCAGCTCGTTCGCTTCCTGCTCGAGGCGGTGGAGGTCGTCGACGGAGACGGCGCCCTGGGTGGAGCGCTGCTGGATCTCGTAGACGCGCGCCTCTGTCTGGCTGAGCTGGACATTCACGCGCTGCTGGCCGTCGGAGAGGGAGTATTCGAGCCGCTCCTGGGTGAGCTTGAAGGCATAGTTCCAGTCGCCGGGAACGGCGTTGCCGGCGGTGATGAAGCCGAGGGTGAGGGCGCCGAGGCCGGCGGCGGCGCCGACGACGAGCGCGCT
Source organism: Dehalococcoidia bacterium (assembly GCA_020847765.1). Classification (GTDB taxonomy): domain Bacteria; phylum Chloroflexota; class Dehalococcoidia; order Tepidiformales; family Tepidiformaceae; genus JADLBJ01. The sequence continues at coordinate 2,769 of JADLBJ010000130.1, read as the reverse complement.
CGCGGCGGCCGTGTGCAGGGTGCCGCGCGGGGCCGTCTGCAGCGCCAGCGGGGCGGCTGGCGCGGGTGCGCGCTGGAGGGCGTCGGCTTCGGCGAGGAGGCGCGCCCGCAGCGAAGCTTCGAAGAAGTAGCTGGGCTGGCTCTCGGCCGCGGCGTTGCGCACGTCGCCACTGAAGCGGAGCAGCGGTTCCAGCCAGTCGGCGTCATCGGGAAAGAGGTCGAGCACGAAGGGGAGGTCGAGGCCGTCGTCGACGAGGGCCTGGGCGTCGGCGTAGAGCGCGGCGTTGCGCGGCGGACGGCGGTCGAAGAGGCGCTTCACCGCCGTCCCACCAGTTGCTGCAGCCGCGCGATGGCCTTGTGTTGGAGCACCTTGACGTTGTTCTCGGTCTTGCCCAGTGCCTGCGCCGTCTCGGAGACGGAGAGACCGCTGCCGAAGCGGAGGGCGATGACCTGCCGCTGTGCTTCGGGGAGCTTTTCCGCGGCTCTGCGCACCTCTTCCATCGTCAGCTGCGTCTCGACGAGGGCGACGTGATCCTGGCGGCTGTCGGCGATGCTGTCCGAAAGCTGGGCGGTGCCGCCGCGAGTCTTCTGGCGCCGCACGTGGGAGACAACCTCGTTCCGTGCGATGCGGCAGACCCAGGCGCCGACGGGAAGGCCTCGCCAGCTGAAGGACCCCACGCTATGGATGACGCGAAGGAAGATCTCCTCCGTGACGTCCTCGGCGTCCTCGCTGTTACCGAGGCGGGCGGCGACGTAGCGGTAGACTTTCGGAAAGTAGTGCTCGTACAGGGCAGAGAGCGCGTCGTGGGCGCCGCTGCGTGCGGCCTCCACGACGGCGAACTCGTCGAATCCCGGTACCAGCTCGTCTACCGGCGGGTTCGCCACACCAGCCCCCTGGGCCGCGCCGGATCTCTGGGCCCGACCGTCCCTCCTTTCGAGCATAGGCAGGGCACTGCCTGTGTACTAGCGATAACGCAACACCGGCCCGTCAGGTTAATGCCCGCTCGTGCCCCGTTCGTGCCGGCGTCGAAGCTGGCACGAACGCCTCTGCCGACGCTCGCCCGCAAGCCCGGTAGACTGCCTCCATGCGCGCCCGCCCGTCGCCCGTCGCCGTCGTCGGCCTGGTCGCAGCCCTCTTCGCCGCCTTCTATGCGACCTGCAGCCTGCTCATCCACGCCTCTTTCCACAGCAACGGCTGGGATCTCGGCCTGATAGAGCAGGTCGTCTGGAACACGGCCCACGGCGACCTTTTCCAGTACTCGTTCCGCAGCATGAACTACGCGGGCGACCACTGGCAGCCGCTGCTGCTCGTCGTCGTCCCCCTGCAGTGGCTCTTCGGCGGGCCAGAGTCGCTGCTCGTCTTCCAGGCGGTCGTCCTCGCAGCGGCGGCCGTGCCGCTCTTCCTGGCCGTGCGCCGCCTGGCCGGCGAGGGCGCGGGCTACGCGCTTGTGGCCGCCTACCTGCTTAGCCTGGGCGTGGCCCGGGCCGTCGACTTCGACTTCCACCTGGAGGTGGTCGCACCGCTGCTCGCCTTCGGGGCGCTCTGGGCGCTGGCGACGGGCCGGCGTGCGGCCTTCTTCGGCTGCGCCCTCGCCCTCCTGCCGATGAAGGAGGACGGGGCGCTGCTGGTCCTCGCCCTCTGCTGGATCGCCTGGCTCGCCTTCGGCTGGCGGCGGGGGGCGGGCGGGCTCGCGCTCGTCGCCGTCGTCTACGGGCTGGTCGTGACGGCGCTCGTCATGCCGCCGCTGCGCGGCAGCACGCACAGCCCCATCACCGAGAGGTACGGCTACCTGGGCGACTCCACACCCGAGATGGCGCTGCGGGCGCTCACCCGGCCCGACTTGCTCTGGGAGCAACTGAACCGTGCGGCCGCCTGGGAGGCGCTCGCCCTGCTGTTCGGCGGCGTAGCCTTCCTGCCGCTCGCCGTGCCCCGGCTCCTGCCGGCCGTCGTTCCGCTCGTCCTGCTCCCGCTCCTTTCCACCCACACGCCACAGGGCGCGCTCGAGCTGCACTACATGCTCGTCCCGACGGTGGGTATGGTGCTGCTGGCGGCCCTCGCCCTGCGCGCCCGACCCTGGCAGCGGCTGTCGCGCGCCGGACCCGGAACCCGGTGGGCCGTGGTCGCCGCCGTCGCTGTCGTGCCCGCCGCGCTCTTCCTGTGGCGCTCGCCTTTGCCGCCCTCCTTCTCTGCCGAGCGCGCGCGCTTCGAGGTGGACGGCCACGCCGCAGCGGCGCGCGCAATCGTCGCCCGCATCCCCGCCGACGCCGACGTGAGCGCCCAGTCGGCCTTCGTCGCCCACCTGGCCGAACGTGGGCACGTCTACGAGTTCCCGCGCCTGGGCTCCGCCGCCTGGGTGGTCGTCGACACCAAGCGCTGGGTGCCGGGCAACGACTGGGACGCGGGCTACGTCGCCTGCCGCGAGGCGCTGCCCCGCCTCGGCTTCGAGGTAGTCGTCGAGGAGGACGGGATCACGCTCTGGCGGCGCACGCGCGCGGCCGACCCGCCGCCCGGTCTGCCGCACGCCTGCCAGCCGCTCCTCTGAGGCGCCTCCACGACAACTCCCTCTTGTGTCAGTCGTCCCTCGCGCTGAGCCGGGGGGTGTCGGGTGCTGGGGCCAGGCATGTCGGCTGCTCGCGGTCGGAGCCCAGCGGCCGGAGCGCTGGCACAAATGTTCGTTGACCCCTCACCATCGCCCCCGTACCATCGATTGAGCAGGACGCCAGCGGGGGGATATGCCGAAGTTCATCTTTGTCACCGGCGGCGTCGTCT
>JADLBJ010000202.1 GCA_020847765.1 Dehalococcoidia bacterium | reverse complement strand
GATTCTCTACCCCCTAAACGCTCTGGTAGAGGATCAGCTTGCGCGCTTGCGAGATGGCTTTGATAATGTAAATGTCCGCGCTTGGCTTGAGCTCCATAGAAGCGGGAACCTTTTTTACTTCGGGCGCTACACGGGGCGTACCCCTGTGCCGGGAAACCAAACATCGTCGAAGACATCAAAACTCCGTGGGGAATTAGCAAGCATGAGGAGGGATTCTCAACTCGTTGCCGGTAGCGAAGCTGCTCGTTTCTTCCAAAACATGGATGGGAGTGAAATGTGGTCGCGTTGGGACATGCAAGAATATCCTCCTGACATTCTCATCACCAACTATTCGATGTTGAATATAATGCTGATGAGGGCGATCGAAGCACCTATATTCGACCAGACAAGGCAATGGCTTCGAGCTGACAGATCTCACGTATTCCACCTAGTTGTGGATGAACTACACACATATCGTGGCACACCTGGGACCGAAGTTGCCTACCTTCTGAGGGTGCTTCTCGACCGGCTCGGTCTAGATCCTAATTCGGATCAGCTCCAGATCATTGCCTCCAGTGCCTCCATCGACAGCGGGGTATCGGGCTTGGACTACCTCGAATCATTCTTTGGTCGAGACCGAAATCGTTTTCGCTTAATCGCAGGATCCACCCAACCTGCTGATCCAGATGCCTATGTCCATGTCCAGCGCATCACCACACCGCTCTGTCGGCTCCGCCAAGCATTCCTCTCAACCCAAGAGATCAGCTCTCAGGTAGCAACGGAATTCTGCAATGCAGTTGGTGGCACCCCAGATCCATCATTCCTTAGCGCGCGGACCCTTTCCACAGTGTTTACCAATCTGAAGGCTCCGGATGCCATGCGTTTAGCCTGTTCGGACATAAGTGGTGACGCGCAGTTGATACCGAGGCCTCCGGACGAACTCGCCCGGATTATCTTTCCGAACGTTTCCCAACAGGAAGCGGCTGAGGCCATCGAAGGCCTTCTTATCGGCCTAGCTCTGGCCAGAAACGATAGGAACGTGGCACCGCTACCGATGAGGGTTCATCTCTTTTTCAGAAATCTACAAGGGATATGGGCTTGTACAAACCCAAACTGCACACAAGCTCCTCAAAGATCGAGCCCATGTCCTACTGGCGCACTTCAGTATCTACCTAGGCTAACCTGTGGCTGTGGTGCGCGCATACTAGAGCTTCTCTATTGCGAGCCGTGTGGTGAGGTCTTTTGGGGCGGTTACCGCACGCCGACAGGCAATGGCAATGAATGGTATTTGAGCCCCGATAACCCTGATCTTGAAGCCTTGCCAGACGTCGCCACATTCGAACGAGATTATCTAAGTTACGCTATCTACTGGCCTGCCGTGCCCGGCCTCCAGCCGGTACATCCCCGTTGGACTCAGGATGGCGTCGTACGTGAATGGCGGCCTGCCAATCTGTCTCCAATAGATGGTAGGCTTAGTTTGGGACGTGGCGGCTACGTATACTATGTCCCGGCGATGCACAGTACCAATCCACCTGATGTGGAAAGCGCCAAGCAGGTCTACCCATCTCGCTGTCCTCGTTGTGGTACTGACTGGTCAAGACGGAAAATGGTCAACAATCCCATCCGTACCCAGCGCACCGGTTTTCAGAAGATTGCCCAAGTGCTGTCCGATACACTCCTTCGCCAAGTTGGCGGCCCGAATTCTCCGAAAGCTCGCAAGTTAGTAGTCTTTTCTGATAGCAGGCAGGATGCCGCAAAGCTCTCTGCCGGAATACGCTTCTCCCATTACCGTGATGCTATCCGGCAGGCCCTCACAGAAGTACTGAGTATTCAAGGGCAGGGTGCGCAGGCTTTTTCTGCCCAAGTGCAAGGCCAGCAGCTGACGCCGGAGCAACAGGTTCTGGCTTCTTTATTTGCTAACAACAATCCGAGAGAAGCAGCAACCATTATGATGGCTGCAAACTCGGGAACGTGCTCCATGCCAGCACCTTCGAATCCGGCTGTTACAGCCCATGAGGTGGCTCAACAGATACTGACCCGGTCGGTCCAAGGTCCTTTCCCGATCAACCAGATTGCGAATGAGATATCTTCTCGACTGCTATGTCAGGGAATCAACCCTGGTGGGTACGCCCAGAGTGTTCTTTGGACATATCCAGGTAACCCGAATTCTCAGAACTGGCGGGATCTGTTCATGTGGCCAAAGAGCGGTCCGGTCATAGCTAAGCCTAATACCCAGCTTTCCCAGTCTCAGCAGATTCATCTAGATAGGATCTACCAGACTGCGATCGAGGAGTTGATGGACATTGTGTTTGCCTCTGGGAAGCGGAGTCTAGAATCCCTTCTGATCGCTTACCCGACTACAGATCGGATTTCCTATGTTGCCCCGGATCCCCTGATCCAAGAGGCGGCTGATGGCATTATCCGTTTATGAGGGATGCGAAAGCGACTATCCTCTCATGGAGCCGATAGCTCAGAAAACCCGCCTTTGTATATACTCCGCTATTTGCGCGCGGTTGCGCAGCGAAACGGCCTGGATCAAGGCGCCTTTACTTCGGAGGTTCTGAATTTCTTGACCTCAGCGGGCTGTTTGGATCAGCACGTCCTAAATGTAAATCGTCTATGTCTAATGCGGCCTGGCAGTGAATTCTACGAATGCCCTCAATGCCGGCGCGTACACCTTCATCGTGCTGGTGGCGTGTGTACTGATTGCCAGGCAATCCTTGGTGCACCGCAACAGGTCCCGAATGCACCAACGGATCTGGACTATTACACCTACCTGGCTACGAACGCAGGCCCCCTTTTCCGGCTCAATTGTGAGGAATTAACGGGGCAGACTAACAAAGACGATGCTAGAAAGCGCCAACGGCTGTTTCAGGACATCTGCTTGCCTGCTCCGCAGGAGATTGAACTCATTGACACAGTGGATCTCCTCAGCGTCACAACGACCATGGAAGCAGGTGTTGACATCGGCGCTTTGTTAGCGGTCATGATGTCCAACATGCCTCCAATGCGGTTTAACTACCAACAGCGCGTTGGGCGCGCAGGTCGGCGTGGCGCGGGTTTGTCTTACGCCCTTACCCTCTGCCGCGGCCGTAGCCATGATGACTACTATTTCCAACGCCCTGATCGGATCACCTCCGATCCTCCACCTCAACCCTATGTTGACATGCGTCAGGATGCCATTGTAAGGCGAGTGTTAGCGAAAGAGGTACTGCGGCAAGGTTTTGCTTCCCTTGGGCTGTTTGTCGGTGAAGGAAGCGACAATGTTCACGGCGAGTTTGGTGATGCAGCAGACTGGGTTCGCTCACCTCAGGATCCGCCTGCGGGCACCGCTCTTGGCCAGACTGTTGCTCAACTTGTGGAGCAATGGATACAGGCGCATATCGCACAGATTAGCCGGACCTGTGATGCGCTTCTTGCCTACGCTGCGCCCGAATTGCAGGCGCAGCAGGCGTCTCTAGTCAACTATATACAAACGCGGCTTGTCCTCGACATAACCGCTTCGGCAACGGATCCACGGCTCCATGAGCGATCTCTTAGTAAACGCCTCGCCAATGTGGGTATCCTTCCCATGTTTGGCTTTCCTACACGAATCCGTTACCTCTATCATAAACGGCCAAGGAGTGCTGAGGAATGGCCTCCGGAAGATGTGATTGATCGAGACCTAGACATCGCCATTAGCCAGTTCGCGCCTGGATCCGAAACGATCAAGGATAGTGTGATTCATACCTCTATTGGCGTTGTGGATTACCAGCCTCAGGGGAATCTAGTCATAGAAGCACCTAACCCGCTTGGTCCATCCCGTTTCATAGGATTATGCCATAATTGCCAGACAGTCGATGGGTCTTACAGCCCTGCCGCGAATTGCCCTGTGTGTGGCCAACCTGCTCCGCGGTACCAGGTAGTCAACATCTCCCAGCCAGCCGGTTTTCGGACTTGGGAGGGCGAAAGCCGGGACTTCGATGGATTGTTTGAATGGACCCCCCGAGCTTCGCACCCAATGTTGGGTACAACTCCCTGGCCAATGTCGCCTGTTGCCAACTTTGAGTTATTTTCGGGTTCCGACGTGTTCTACTTGGTGAACGACAATGATCGTGGTCTGTTCAACTTCGTGAAGTTGGCGCAAGGAGAAACCTGGGTAACCCGCGAAGCGTTAGAGAAGCTCGGAATCACTAATCCGCCTGTGGATCCGAATATGCCCATTGATACTCGGGCTCTTGGATCTATCAAGCCTTCTGATGTACTCATTCTCGGAATTCGCGATTGGCCCATCGGGGTCAACGCTTCCCCACTAGGAGTTGAAGGGCGAGCCGCCTTATATTCGTTCGGTTTCTTGTTAAGGCGGGCTGCCTCAGTGATGCT
>JADLBJ010000129.1 GCA_020847765.1 Dehalococcoidia bacterium | reverse complement strand
GTCGCCCGCGCCGGCGATGACGGAGACGCACCCAGACGGGGAGCCCGTCGCCGAAGCGGCGGCGTCCGACGCCTGGGACGACCTCCCGGAGGAGCCCGCGGAAGAGGCGGAGGCGGCACCGTGGGCGTGGTCGCCCGCGCCGGCGATGGCGGAGACGCACGCAGACGGGGAGCCCGTCGCCGAAGCAGCCATCCCGAACGACTGGCGGGACGAGGAACCAGACGACGTCGCGACGCAGGTCACGCAGGTGCACGGGCTCTGGCCTACGCCCGTGAGCTCGGCCGAGCCGTTGCCGGAGGCGCGCGACGCCTCGCCACCCGGCCACGCGGAGCCGGGCGACGTCATGGCGGCCATCGACGCCGACAGCGAAGAGTCGACCGACGACCCGTGGGCAGCCTTTATCGCCGCACGTCGCGAAAGTGACGGACCGGTCCCTTTCGCTTCTCCAGTGGCCGCGAACCCCGGCGCGGCGAGCCACTGGACAACGAACGTCGCGCCGGCTGACGAGAATCACAAGGAGCAGCCCGACGAGGGACGTGAGGACGACCCCTGGAGCGCTGTGGCCGCAGCAAGCGGGTACGACGAGAGTGGAGCGGACGTCGGGGTCTATCGCGGCCGGCAGTACCGCAACAGCGGCGAGGTCCCGGTTCCGTCGCCACCCACCGATCCAGCCGCGGTCGTCAGGCCACCGACGATGGCGCCGCCTTCGTCGAGTGCCCGCGATGACGCCCATCGCTCGCGGCCGGCGGACGCCGCCTGGGACTTCGCAAACGACCAGGACATCGTGCTCCGGGCGTTCGAAGCGCACGCCTCGTCCACCGTCGAAGAGAAGCGGAGCCTGCGCCAGACGCCGACCGACGAGCAGGACGGCGGGTTCTCCGAGCTGCTCGGGCGGGATGCGGCCGACCTCGTGGACGAGGTGAGCGAGCGCCCGAGCGTGGGCTTCCTGACGAGCCGCGGGATAGCGCCGCAGCAGTCGCCTTCAGGCGAGGGGTCGTTGACCTGGATGCCGCCGACGGCGCCGACGGGCGGGCGCCCCGGGTTCGAGAACGAGGACGAATGGGGGCCTGAGGAGGATGGCGGCGGGGAGCCGCGGCCCCCCTGGGAGACCGAGGCGGGCTATGACGGATCGGGGGACGACGCGGGCGGCATCGCCGGCGACCGTTCGCGCGGCCGCACGCTGGTGCGCGAGCTGGTGGAGACAGGATTGCTGGCGCTGCTCGTCTTCCTGGCGGTGCGGGCGAGCTTCCAGAACTTCAAGGTCGACGGCACCTCGATGTACCCGACGCTCCAGAACGGCCAGTTCCTGATCGTGAACAAGCTGGTGTACTCGCAGGTCGACCTCGAGAAGCTGAGCCGCTACCTGCCCTTCGTTGAGCCCGGCGACACGCCGAAGAGGGACGTCTTCCACGGGCCGGAACGCGGCGACATCGTCGTCTTGAAGGATCCGAAACGCCCGGATACCGATCTGATCAAGCGAGTGATCGGCTTGCCGGGGGAGGCGCTCGAGATCGTGCAGGGGAAGGTCTATATCAACGGCCGCTACCTGGAGGAGCCGTACATCAAGAGCCCCTGGCACTTCGACAAGCCGAAGCAGGTCATCCCGCCGGGCGAGTATTTCGTGATGGGGGACAACCGGGACAACAGCCTGGACAGTCGCAGCCCGCAGGTGGGGCTCGTGCCCCGGGAGATGATAATCGGCAAAGCCATGCTCTCCTACTGGCCGCTGAGCGAGTTTGGGCTCGCGCCGAACGCGACACCGAAGCTGGAAGAGAAGCCAACGCTGACGACGCTGCGGCTCGACCCGGCGGCGGCGCGATAGCGGCAAGGTGCCTCGGGCGCTACGCTCGGCCCGTGACAGGTGACCCTCTCGCGGAGCTCGAGGCGCGCGGCGCGGTGCTGCACGGCCATTTTGAGCTCGCAAGTGGCCGCCACGCCGACACCTACATCGAGAAATTTCGCATCCTGCAATGGCCAGACCTGACGACCGAGCTGTGCCGGCTGATCGCCGATCGCTTCCGCGGCCAGGCTAACCTCGTGGCCGGGCCGACGACCGGGGGCGTCATCCTCTCCTTCGCGACTGCGCTCCATCTCGGCCTCCGCTCGCTCGTGGCCGAGCGGCGTGACGACGGCCCGGGCCGGGAGTTCCGGCGCGGCTTCGAGATCGGCCCCGGCGACCGCGTCCTCGGGGTCGACGACGTGCTGACGACCGGCGGCAGCGTACGCGAGGTGGCCGCGGCGGTGGCAGAGCGCGGCGCCGAGCTGGCGGGGGTGGGCGTGCTCGTCGATCGGACGGGCGGGAAGCTTGACTTCGGGGTTCCATTCTTCGCCTGCCTCTCCCTCAACATCGCGTCGTGGGCGCCGACCGAGTGCGCTCTCTGCCGCGGCGGCGTACCCGTGATCGTGACGTAGGCGCGCCGCACGGTTCTTTTCTTTGGTCGAAAGGCGCGCGGGCGGGCGTACAATCGTCCCTATGCGTGAGCTGCGCCGGACCGAGACGACGGCCGCGACAGATCCCGCCTTCCTCATCAAGGCCCTCGGCGAAGCGTCGGGCGAGCTGCGGCAGGCGTTCTTCGGGCTCCGCCGGGCCTGGCTGCTGAAGGAAGTGGGGCCACCAGACGACGGCTGGTGCCTGCTGGCGCTGGCGGCCCACCTGCGGAACACGGAACGGGGCGTGCTCGGCCAGGTGGAAGCGATCCTCGGGTCGCGCGAGCCGGAGCTGGCTGCGGTCGATCTCGACGACATCCCGCTGCTCGACGACTGCCGGCGCGAAGACGAAGACACCTTGCTGGACGAGTTCCACTACCTGCGGCGCCACACGACCTACGTCCTCTGGGACATCTCCGAGCGGGAGTGGAAGCGCGGCGGACGCCACCCGTACCGAGGGCGCGTCACCCTGCTCGAGATCGCGCGCGAGCTCTACCAGCACGACCTTGGTCACCTCTGGCAGGCACGCCGGATGGTCGAGGGCCTCGGGTCCGCCGCGCGGTGACCGTCCCGCCGCTGCGGGTCATCCCGCCGGCGCCCGGGCAACTGGCCGCGGACAGCGGGGCGCCGGCCGTGGGCCTTTTTGGGGTCGACGTGACAGCAGTGGTCGCGACGGCCACCGCGCTGGGGCTACCTGCGGCGGGGGACGGGGAGCTGGGACGGGTGGTGGCGGGACGCGAAGGGCTCGCCCTGCTCGCCGCGCGGCTCACAGAAGCCGGCCTGGAGGCGGGAGCGCGACTGCAACGCTACCTGCGACCGGCCCCTGCCTGGCGACTGCGGACGCGCAGCCTGCCGCTCGATCGCCCCGTGGTCATGGGTATCGTGAACCTTACCGAGGACTCGTTCTCGGGCGACGGGGTTGGCCGAAGCCTGCCGGCCGCGCTTCGGCGAGCCGAGCAGCTGCGGAAGGCAGGAGCGGCCGTCGTCGACGTGGGCGCTGAGACGGCCAGGGCCGACCGTCCCGCTCTGGACGCGGCCGAGGAGGCGCCCGCGGTGGCGGCAGCGGTGGCGGCACTGGTCAGAGAGGGCCATCTCTGCAGCGTCGACACCTACAAGCCGGACGTCGCGCGGGCAGCGCTGGCCGCTGGCGCGGAGGCGGTGAACGACATCAGCGGTCTGACCCTCGGCGGCGAGGCGGCAGTGGTGGCCGCCGAGGCGCGGGCCGGCTACGTCCTGAACTACAGCTACAGCGTACCGAAACAGCGCCCGCCCTCCCCACCAGTGTATATCGACGTCGTGGCCGAGACCCTGGGGTGGCTGTTCGCGAGGCTGGCGCGATTGCCGGCGGAGTGGGTGGCGGCGGGCCAGGTGGCGATCGACCCGGGCGTCGCGTTCGGGAAGAGCCACGATGAAGACCTGCAGGTCCTCAGGCGGCTGGGCGAATACACGAGCCCGGGCCTGCCGCTAATGCTGGCGCATTCACGCAAGAACTTCATCGCCAGCGTTTCGGGGCTGCCGCCGGAAGGCCGAGACCTGGAAACGCAGGTGGCGGCCGCGCTCGCCTATGCCCAGGGAGCGCGCGTCTTCCGGGTGCACGACGTCGCCGGGGCGAGGCGCGCCCTGGAGCTCGCGGCGGCGATCGTGTCGGCCCCCCCGGGAGCCTTCGCTCCGGGGGCCGAGAGCTGGCCCTGGCGAGCAGGTGCGGTGGCAACGCATATGACCCGGCTGGCGCCCGACCGGCTACCACCACCTGGTCAGCGCTGGTAGGAGATCGCAGCCTCCTCGGGGCAGCGGGCGCGGGGCGGCGATCCGGGCTACGCTTGGCGCCGGGAAAACCGACCGGAGGTGGGAGCGATGTCGCTCCGCGGAAAGACCGCTATTGCGGGAATCGCCGAGTTCCGGCCTTCGCGCTACACGGAAGGCCAGACGACGCTGGGCATGCTCGCGACCGTCGCTCGAGACGCGATAGCCGACGCGGGCATGGAGCTGGGCGAGGTCGACGGCGTGATCGTCGAGAGCTTCGCGGAGGCGCCCTTTATGGCGCCTTCCACCGTGGTGGAGTACCTGGGGATGCGCGCTCGCTTCGCCGACGTGGTGGACCTGGGCGGGGCGACGGGTGCGGGCATGGTCTCGCGCGCGGCGGCGGCGATCGCGGCCGGCCTTTGCTCGACGGTCGTCTGCACGACAGCAACGCGGCGGGAGCGGCGCACGACGGAGGGGCCCAAGCGGAGCGCCCAGAGCGGCTTCGCCGGCCGCCGGATCGACAGGACGCCAACGTCCGAGTTCGAGACACCGTACGGCGCGATCGGTGCGAACTACGGTTACGCCATGATCGCGAACCGCTATATGTACGAACACGGACTGCGGCCGGAACAGCTGGCGAAGATCGCGGTGGCCCAGCGGTACAACGCCTGCCACAACCCGGACGCTCTCTTCTTCGGGCAGCCGATCACCGTCGAGGAGGTGCTCAGCTCACCTGTTGTGGTCGATCCGCTGCACCTGCTCGAGATTGTCATGCCGGTGGCAGGCGCGGCGGCCGTGGTCGTGACGGGGGCGAAGCGCGCGGCGAAGCTGGCGCATCCGCCCGCGTACATCCTCGGCGCCGGCGAGCAGACGACGCACAAGAGCATCGCCTTCGCGCCGAGCCTGACGGACAGCGCGATCCGGGCGGCGGCCGACGCCGCTTTCGCGATGGCGGGCGTCCGGCGCAAGGAGATCGACGTCGCGAGCGTGTACGACTGCTACACGATTACCGTGCTCATCTCGCTGGAGGACGCCGGCTTCGCGAAGAAGGGACGTGGCGGGAAATTCGTCGACGATCACAACCTGCAGTTCGACGGCGACTTCCCGTTAAACCCGCATGGTGGTCAGCTCTCGTTCGGGCAGGCGGGCACGGCGGGCGGGATGTCGCATGTCACGGAGGCGGCGCGCCAGGTGATGGGCCGCGCGCCCGGCCGGCAGGTCAAGCGCTGCGAGCTGGCGTTCGTGAACGGCAACGGCGGCATCATGAGCGACCAGGTGTCGCTCATCCTCGGGAGGAACCGCTGATGGAAGGGGACCGGGCGACGGAGACGATGGCCGCCCACCGCGCAGAGGCGTACACAAAGCCGCTGCCCGAGCCGACCGTGGTGTCGCAGCCGTTCTGGGACGCGGCGCGCGAGCATCGGCTCTGCCTGCAGCGCTCGCGCAAGACGGGCCGCTATGTCTACTACCCGCGCGCCGTCTCGCCCTTCGGCGTGGACGACGAGCTGGAATGGGTGGAAGTCGCCGGTCGCGGGCAGGTCTACTCGTACACGGTGGCGCGACGCCCGACGGCGCCCCAGTGGGCGAGCGACGTGCCCTATGTGATAGCTATCGTCGAGCTGGAGGAGGGGCCGCACATGATGGCGAACATCGTCGAGTGCGACCCCGACAGCGTGCGCATCGGGATGGCGGTCGAGGCGGTCTACCAGGATGTCACGCCGGAGGTGACGCTGGTCCAGTTTCGGCCGGTCTAGCGAGGCTGGGCTCAAGCTGCGCCCCGCGCCCGCCGATACCATGGGAAAGAAGGACCGGGATGGTGGCGCGATGAACGGCGGCTTCCTCGTCATCGAACCCTGCGAAGGCGACGCGGCATTCGTCGCGCGCGAGCTGCGAGCAGCCGCGCCGGGGAGGGCAGTGATCGTTGCCGCTAGCGCCGAGGCCGCACTTGGCCTGCTCGACGCCGGCACGGCGGTGCCCGCGATGGTTTTCGCGGCTTTCGACCTGCCAGGCGGCAGCGGGTTGGAGCTGCTTGGCGAGCTGCGCGCGCGCCACCGCTTCGACCGCGTTGCGGTGGCACTGATGGGCGGGGAGCTGGACGACCGCCAGGTGTTGACGTGCTACCGCCTGGGCGTCGCGGGATTGCTCTCAAAGCCGGTACGCCCCTTCGAGCTGCGCGACGCGGTGCGCTCGTTCGTCGGTCCCACAGCGGCGCGGGCGCTGCCGCGCCGGGACTGGCCCACCTGCTCCGCCGCCTGAACCCTCGCCCTGCTACGCTTCTTCCGAGCCCCTGAGGGCACGGAGGAACGATGGCAGCCGACGTCCAGGAGTATGTACCGGCCTCGGCCATGGTGATCGTGGCGCACCCGGACGACGCCGAGTTCCTGGTGGCGGGCACCGTCGCCCGCTGGGCGCGCGCCGGAGCCGAAGTTACGTACGTCGTCGTGACGAAGGGCGACAAGGGGAGCGAGGATCCTGAGATGACGCCCTCCCGCCTGACAGTCATTCGCGAGGAGGAGCAGCGGGCGGCCGGTGCGCTCCTTGGCGTGCGCAACTATGCGTTCCTCGGATACGAGGACGGCTACCTGCAGCCTACCCTCGAGCTGCGGCGCGACCTGACGCGTCAGATCCGCCTGCACCGGCCAGAGGTCCTGCTGACGTTCGACCCGACGGCCCGTTTCCTGGGCGGCTTCTATCCGAACCATCCCGATCATCGCGCCGCGGGCGACGCCGCCGTCGACGCGATGTTCCCCAGCGCGCGCGACCGGCTGACGTTCCCGGAGTTGCTGGCGGACGGCCTGGAGCCGCACAAGGTGAGCCAGCTGTGGCTCGGCTCCCCCACCCAGCCGGACACGTGGGTCGACATCAGCGACGTGCTAGAGCTGAAGAAGCAGGCGCTGCTCTGCCACCCGAGTCAGCTTGGGCCCGAGGTGGCCGACTTCGCCATCGGCCTCGGTCGGATGATGGCCGCGGGTCAACCCTTCGAGTACGCAGAGTCGTTCCGGCGGATCGTGATGGACGTCTTTCCGCAGGATTGAGCGGGGGCTGAATGTGCCGCCCGGCGACGCGATCAGCAGCAACGGAAGGCTCGGGAGGATTACCGGGCTGCCGCGCTACGGCTTCTGCTTCCTTCCGGCCTCGATCTCGTCGTGGCTCGCCTGCTCGGCCTTGTAAAACTCGTCGCTCGCCGCCAGCAGCTCATACTGGTGGATGCCGTGGAACGCGTCATAGCGGGCGAACTCGAGGGGTGGCGTAGAGACGGAAAACGAGCCGTAACCTGCTATTTTCGCGGCGTCCTTGGGGTCGGTATGGAGGTACGAGGTGCCGACGGGGGTGCCGCCCTCCGGTAAGGCGCCCGGGAACATGAGCCCCGGCTTGGGATCCACCGCAAATGAGAGCAGGTAAGCCCCGTCGTCGCGGCGGGCGAGCACCTGCAGCCGCGGGTGCCGGCCCTCGAGGAGGTACGACAGCTCAGCCGCGGCGGCGGCGCGCAGGAGCTGTACGGCAAACTCCGGGCGCGGCCGCAGCCACTCGACGACGACGCCGGGTGCGACCCCCCATGCTTCGCATCTATCCTTCCCCCGGGCGACATACTGCTCGCACGACCCGGACTGCCAGAGCATGCGGTCGAGAAGCGCGGCAACCTGCACGCCCTCGACGAGGGCGACGATCTCGGCGGCGCCGGGTGCGGTCGACGCCAGCGCGGCCTTCCCTTCGGCGATGGTCGGCACGCTGCGCAAGAGGCTGGGGGTGGGCTGGGGCATCACCCCGGGGGCGATCGTCGGCTCCGGGGGCGGCGCCTGGGATCGGCTGTTCTGGACGAGCCCCCAGGCGGCAAGGCCGACGGCGCCCGAAAAAAGGGCGCCCATGAGAGCGGTTCGCGCCGAACTCTTGCGAGCGAAGCTTATGGAGATTGCTCTGCCTCACCAGATTGCCAATGCGAGACGTGACGACTGCATATCGCGACCCTCTCGCATGAACACTGCCCCGCCGACGCCTGCAAAGGGCCGAACGGCCCGAAGGATCGCGACCAACGGGCCCGGGTCGCGGCGACCGGGACGCCGTGTCTGACCGACTACTCGAGGACGCCGGCGGCGGCGAGGGAGGCGATGCGCTTTTCGCTCAGGCCAAGGATCTCGGCGAGGACGTAGTGGTTGTGCTGGCCAAAGGTGGGAGCCGCCGACGGGTGGCGGGCAGGCGTCGTGGAGAGCCGGACGCGGGAGGCCTCGATCGGCACGGGGCCGAGCTCCGGATGATCGACCGTGATGAAGTGACCACGGTGAAGGACCTGCGGGTCGGTGAAGGCGTCGGCGCTGCCGGTGCAGCGGTGGACGGGGACGCGGGCCGCCTGGAGGCAATCCTCGACCTCGTCGACCGTCCGCGCGGCGGTCCAGGCGGAGACGAGGGCCTCGAGCGCGTCTTCGTTCGCCTTGCGGTCGGCGAGCGTGGCGAAGCGAGGGTCGGCCAGACAGTCGTCGTGACTGGTCGCATGGCAGAAGGCAGCCCACTCCTCCGCCGTCTCGACGGCAACGGCGACCCAGCGGTCTTCGCCGCGGCAGGGGAAGACGCCGTGCGGCGAATGCTGGGGCGAGCGGTTGCCGTCGCGGCTCTGCAGGTGGCCGTTGACGGTGTAGTCCAGAATCGCCGGTGCGATGAAGGGGAGGGTGCACTCGGACTGTGAGAGGTCGAGGTACTGGCCCTCGCCGGTGCGGCGGCGATGGTCGATCGCGGCCATCGCCGCGGCGGCGATCATGCGTGGGGCGACGTAGTCGGTGTAGGCGAGGAAAGGACCGGCCGGCGGCCTGTCGGGCCAGCCCGTCAGCTCGTAGAAGCCAGAGAGGGCGGCGGCCATAGTACCGAAGCCGCCGAGCATCGCCTGGGGACCGGTCTGGCCGTTGAGGCTGGCGCTCACCATGATGATGTTCGGGTTGACCTGGCGGAGCGCCTCGTAGTCGAGTCCCCAGGCGCGCATAGCGCGAGGTGAATAGTTCTCGAAGACGATGTCGGCCCAGCGGGCCAGCTCGAGCGCGATCTCGCGGCCTTCCGGCGTGCCCGGGTTGAGGGTGATTCCGAGCTTGCCGGCGTTCCAGTTCGCATACTGCCCGCTGCGCTCGGGGCCGGCGAGGCTGTCCTTAAAGGGCCCGAAGGTCCTGGCGGCGTCGATGCGGGTGGAACTTTCGACGCGCACGACCGTGGCACCGTAGTCGGCGAGGTAGCGCACGGCCGAGGGACCGACCACCACCCAGGTGAAGTCGAGGACCTTCAGGCCGGCGAACGGCAGGGTCGGCGAGGACGAGGCGCGTGCCGGCGGGAGCGGCCGCCGCTCAGGGAGCAGGCGGTCATGCTCGCCGACGCGCGGGGCGGGGAGGAGGGGGCCGGTGGGCGGCGTGGACACGGCTGCCAGGGGCCCCGGGAATGTGTAGCTGCAGCCGTCCGGGGCCGTCTCTTCACGCCAGAAGCCCCGAGCCACGAGCTGCTCGGAGGCGACGACGTCGGCCGTGGTGGTGACGGGCACCATGAGGAGGCCGAGGCGCTGCGCTTCGGCGAACAGCTCGGCTTTCGTGTGCGCACGGGTGAACTGCTCGAACATGTCCATGCAACGGACGAGCTCGCTCATCGGCTCCGCCCCGGACATGAGCGCGGCGCCGAAGCCGATCCAGTCGCGGTTCACCATCTTCTCGTCGGCAAAGCCTTCTTCGGCCATCCGCTTGACGAGGCGGGCGGTGAAGGGGCCGATGAGGTTGCCAAAGAGAAAGGTGGCGCAGACGTAGCCGTCCTTGCACTCGTAGACGAAGCGCATGGTTACGGGCCCGAGCTTCGCACCGCCAGCCATGCGCTGCGCGGGGAGCTCGCCCCAGCCGTGCGAGAGGATCTGCGCCTGGGTGGTGATCATGATCGACGTCTGGGCGGCGACGTCGACGTGCTGGCCAACGCCGTTGCGCTCGCGTGCGCTGAGCGCGACGAGGGCGCCAACGGCACCCTCGACACCTGCATGGAGGAAGGCCTGGGGGACGGAGGTGCGCACGGGCGGGCGGTCGGTATCCCCGGTGAAGAGGAGCTGGCCGGACGAGGCCATGACGGTCAGGTCGCTCGCCGCCCAGCGGGCCTTAGGTCCCGTCTGGCCAAACGGCGTGATGGAAACGACCACCAGCCGCGGATTGACGGCAGCGAGGTCCTCATAGCCGAGGCCGTGCGCGGCAAGGTGCCCCGGGGGGAAGGATTCGACGAGGACGTCGGCGTCGCGCACGAGACTGCGGAGGCGTTCACGTCCGGCCTCGGTCTCGAGATCGGCCACGACGCTGCGGCGGCCGCGCGCGTAGGCCCACCACCAGAGTGAGCTTTCCGGGTCGTCGGAGCCGTGCGCCCGGGGGCCAAGGCGGCGGGCAAGCGAGCCACCGGGCGGTTCGACGGCGATGACCTCGGCCCCGAGGTCGGCGAGGAGGAGGCCACAGGTGAGGCCGCGTTCGTCGGTCAGGTCGAGGACGCGATAGGGTGCAAGCGCTCCCGGCATGGGACGCTACTCTAGCAGGCGGCCTCGCCCGGTCCAGCGGGCCGGACGGGAGGGCAGGCCCTCGCCTCGACGGGCCGCTCACGTTCGAAGCTGGTGCGGCACCGAGGTCGATCCCGGGCAACCGTCTGGCAAGCGCGCGACGGTGCCGCAGGGACCCGAGACGCAGAATGCTGTCTGCCCGACTATGCCCTTTACGTTCCTGGGCAGTTTTTGCAGGGATTTGCTATGAATGTGGCGATTTCATCGCAAAGACGCGGTAGTCTGGGGGTCGCTCTTCGGAGAGTTCCACGCGATGACGCACCGGGCATTCCTCGCACTGACGGCCGTGCTCGGCGTCCTGGTGGCGCCGCTGCTGTTCGGCGGAGCGCGTCCGGCGACTGCCGGGCGAAACTGCGCGATCGACAACGTGAGCATGGACAGCGAGGAGACGGCCTTCCTTGGCATCATCAACGACTATCGTGCCGGCCACGGCCTGCGGCGGCTGACGCTTTCCGCCAACCTGAACCGCGAGGCGGAGTGGATGGCGAACGACATGCCGCGCAATAGCTACTTCGGCCACACCGACTCGCTGGGCCGGGACCCGTGGACGCGTTCGGTGGACTGCGGCTACCCGATTCCGGCGGGCGAGAACCTGGCGGCAGGCACGAACCAGGGGACAGCGGCGGCAGCCTTCGCGCTGTTCCAGTCTTCACCTTCGCACAATGAGAACATGCTCGGCCCGGACTACCGCCAGATGGGCGTCGCCCGCGTGTTCGCGCCGGGGTCGAAATATGGATGGTACTGGGCGACGGAGTTCGGGACGACGGACGACGGCGCGGCCCTTGAGCCGCTGCCGTTGGCGGCAGCCGCCTCGTCGGCCGAAGCGACAACGGCGCCGGCAGCACCCTCGGCGGTCAACGCCGCGACCGATTCCGTCGGCGAGGCATCTTTCCGGCCCGTGCCGCTGCCGACGTCTGCGGCTGGCAGCCGTTTCTCCTGGCCGGTGCAGGCGGAGGCGGCCGCAGTCGAGAGCCTCCTCACCGGTCCCGGTTTGATGATGGTCTATCGGTGGGACCAGGTCGCGGACGAATGGCGCCACTTCGGACCGGGGCTGCCGGCCTACGTCCAGACGCTGACGGTGGTCGCGCCGGGCGAAAGCTACATCGGCGTGGGCGTCGACCTGGCCGGCCTCCCGCTGCCCTTCCCCTGAAGCCGCAACAGCGCGGCGAGGAAGCGAGACGCCGCATTCACTCATTCTCCGTCGCATGGGCCGAGCGGCGTCGCGTACACTCGGAGCATGTCCCCCGTTGTGGTTGCGGCAGATTTCGGTGGCACGAACCTGCGCGCGGCTATCGTCGACGAGGCCGGGCAGATCCTCGCCCGACGGGTCGATCCCACGCCGCAGGGAGCCGCGCCCGACGTCATCCTGGCGGAGATTGGCCGGCTCCTGCATGTCACTACCGACGCGAGCCCGGAAAGGCCGGCGGGCCTGTGCCTCGCGGTCGCCGGGCTGATAGACGCGGATGCCGGCACCGTGATCCTGGCGCCGAACATTCCCGGTTTTCGGAACCTGGATCTCACGGCGCCGGTCGGACAGGCGCTCGGCATCCCGACGTTCATCGAGAACGACGCCAGCGCGGCGGCGTTGGGCGAGCATCGCTTCGGCGCTGGGCGCGGCACCCGCCATCTGCTGCACGCGACGCTGGGGACCGGCATCGGTGGTGGGATCGTGATCGACGGCAAACTGTACCGCGGGGCGAAGGGGCTGGCCGGCGAGATCGGGCACGTCGTCCTCGACCCGGCGGGGCCGCGCTGCAACTGCGGGTCACGGGGCTGCCTGGAAGCGCTCGTGAGCGGCGTCGCTTTCGCCGAACGAGCCCGCCGCCTGCTCGCGGCGGGCGCCTCGCCGGTCCTGCAGGAACTGGTGGGCTACCGCGAGCCGACAGCGACCGACCTGCAGCGAGCGGCCGAAGCCGGCGACCGCAAGTGCGAGGCCGAGATCCGCAATGGGGGGCACCTGCTCGGGCTCGCGCTCGGGGGACTCATCAACGTCCTCAATCCGGAGGCGGTCACACTCAGCGGCGGGCTTCTTGGGATGGGCGAGACGCTCCTCGGGCCGATGCGCGAAGCGATGTACTCGATCGCCTACGGACCGTCCTCCGGCACGATCGTCCGGCTGAGCGAGCTGGGCGACGACGCCGGCCTCCTCGGCGCGGCAGCCGTCGCCTTCGAGCGTCTGCGCGGCTGAGCGTCGCTCAGGCGCGGGTGCGTGCGCTCCCCCAGGTCTCCCAGTGGGTCACCTCTTCGGCCGGCTTGCGCTTGACGGGGGCGAAGTTGCGCGCGGGATAGCCGAGCGGGATGAGCGCGACGGGAGTCGTGTTCTCCGGCAGCTTCAGACGCTCGGCGAGGTCGGGGACGGTGACCTGAAGCGTGGTCATGAGGGTGCCGAGACCGAGGCCGCGGGCCGCGAGGAGCAGGTTCTGCACTGCCTGGTAGATGGAGCTCCCGGCGAGCAGGCCTTCGCGGGCGGGTGAGGTGACGTTGTGCAGGCAGGGGACGATGAAGACCGGAGCCGAGTCGAAGTGTTCGGCGATGTGGTTGACGCCCGTCATCAGCAGACGCGTGGTGCGGTCTTTCGACTGCGCTCCCTGCTG
This sequence comes from Dehalococcoidia bacterium, assembly GCA_020847765.1. GTDB lineage: Bacteria > Chloroflexota > Dehalococcoidia > Tepidiformales > Tepidiformaceae > JADLBJ01. The sequence goes on along the minus strand of JADLBJ010000129.1, from coordinate 39,263 downwards.
GATGAAGCCGCGCATCTGCTCGGTGCCCAGGAGCCGTTCGCGCACGCAGGCGGCGACGTGGCTGCGCAGCGCGTCGTCGCGCACGACGACAAATCCCCAGGGCTGGAGATTTGTGCCGCTCGGCGCCCGGATGGCCGCGTCGATCACCTTCCAGACGAGCTCGTCGGGCACGGGGTCGGGGCGGAAGTAGCGCATTGCGTTCTGGGTGTAGAGCGCCTCCCAGAGGTCATTCGTGCCACTTTGGGTGCCGGTCATGACTGTTCACCTCGAGGAGATGAGAAGTTGGGCGCAACGAACTGTACGGGCGACGACGGACTATGGCTATCACCGCCGCCCGCCGCTCAGTCGAAGTGACGCTCGATGCGGCGGAAGCGGTTCTGAATGAAGCCACGGCTTTCGGGGTGCGTGAGAATGTAGAGGCGGTCTTCCTTGATGGCGCGCACGACCATGGGCGCAACCTCGTCGACGGTGATGACGCTGCCGGCCTGAGGCCGCGGCTCTCCTGCCTCTTCCGAGGCCACAGCGGCCGCGCCACCGCCGAGCGAGGTCGGGCGATTGCGCTCGGAGGTGCCGATGTTCGTCTCCACGCGCATGGGGCAGAGCACGGACGAGCCGATGCGATGTGGCCGGAGCTCGCGCTGCAACACCTCCATCATGGCGACGACGCCGTACTTGGCGACGCAATAGACCCCCAGCCCTTCGTTGGCGACGAGCCCGGCGAAGGAGGCCGTGCTGACGACGTGGCCCCCCTCTCCCTGGGCGATCATGCGGGGGAGGAACGCCTGCACGCCGTAGATGGGGCCCCAGAGGTCGACGTCCAGGACCCACTTCCAGTCGTTTTCGGTCATCTCGGCGATGGGGCCATGGATGGCCACGCCAGCGTTGTTGAAGAGCACGTGGCAGCCGCCGAAGCGATCCCAGGTACGGTCGGCCAGGGCGAAGAGATCCGCGCGCTGGGTGACGTCGGTACGAACGCCGAAGACCTGGGCGCCGCCGGCGGCGAGATCGGCAACGGCGCGATCCAGAGCGGCCTGTTCGACGTCGGCGAGGACGATCTTCATGCCCTCTTTCGCCAGGGCCCTGGCAGTGGCCAGGCCGATGCCGCTCGCGCCGCCGGTGATGACCGCCACTCGACCTGTCAGCTCGTCCATTGCCGTACTCCTTGCCGGTCAGGGCCGGCCGTGGGCGCCATGCTACGCCAGGAGGCGAGGCATCGGCAGGGGGCGGGACTGGCGCATCGGGCGAAGCTGGCGGGGCTGGTAGGATGGCGGTTAGGGGGCCGCCCTGGGCCTGGACAGCACGTGACCCGCCGCCACGACCCGTTCTCCGCCGTTCGCCAGCCGAACTTTGCGCTCTACGCGCTCAGCCTCGTCCTCTCGAGCGTCGGGGCGACGTCGCTTCAGGCGGCCGTCGCCTGGCAGGTGTACGACGTCTCCCGATCGACCCTGCAGCTCGGCGTGCTGGGGCTGGTGCAGTTCGCACCCTCGCTCTTCATGACGCTCGTCGCCGGCGCCGTGGCCGACAGTTACGACCGCAAGCGGGTCGTGCTGCTGGCGAAGGGAGGGCTGCTGGCGGCGATCACGACGCTGACGGTGGTGAGTGCGGGCGGGCCACCGGGGCTGCCGGCCGTCTACGCGCTCGTCCTGGGTGTGGCGCTGGCGAGTGCCTTCGAGACGCCAGCGCGACAGGCGCTGGTGCCTTCGCTCGTGACGGCGGAGACGTTCCCGCACGCGATCACGACGAGCTCGACGATCCAGCAGCTCGGCTTCGTCAGCGGGCCGGCGCTGGCGGGCCTGCTCATCTCGCTGCGAGGGGTGGCGGCGGCTTACCTGCTCGCTTCGATCCTGACAGCCGGCTCCCTGGCGGCCGTCTCACTGCTGAGGCCGCGACCGGACGGACGGTCTCGGCGGGGGGTGACTCTCGGGTCGATCAAGGAGGGCGTGCAATTCGTCTGGCGGCGGCAGGTGCTGCTCGGGGCGATGACACTGGACATGTTCGCGGTCATCTTCGGCGGGGCGAGCGCGCTGCTGCCGGTCTACGCGAAGGACATTCCGCATGTTGGCGCGCGTGGTTACGGCTTGCTCGCGGCGTCGCTCGACCTGGGTGCGGTGCTCATGTCGTTCGGGCTTGTCTTCCTGCCGCCGGTGAAGCGGACGGGGCGGGCGCTGCTGATCGCCGTCGCCTGTTTCGGGCTGGCGACGATGCTCTTCGGCGTGTCCCGATCATTTCCGCTGTCGCTGGCGGCCTACATGGCGGTTGGCATGGCCGACCAGGTGTCGGTCGTGATGCGGCAGACGACGATCCAGCTGGCGACGCCGGACGCGCTGCGCGGCCGAGTGAGCGCGGTGAACATGCTCTTCATCGGCGCCTCGAACCGGCTGGGGGCGGTGGAGTCCGGGTTCGTGGCGGCAGCGACGAGCGCCACCTTCGCCGTCGTCAGCGGCGGCGCCGGCTGCCTGGCCGTGTTCGGGCTCGTGGCGGCGAAGATGCCGGAGCTGCGCGCCTATCGGATCGTGGCCCACTCGGCCCTGACGTCCGGGGCAGAGACGGGCACCGCGGAGCGGGGTGAGGACCTCGCGCGGAGCGGCGCCGACTGAGGAACCGTGTCGAAGATCGTGGAGGAGGGGCGGCCGGGCAGACGCAATCTGTTATGCTCCGCGCACGCGAGATCGTGCCCGAGGTGTTGTGATGCAGTTCGCTTTCAACGCGGACGTGGAAGAGTTCCGCCGCGAGGTCAAGCAGTTCCTGACGGCCGAGTACCCGGAGTGCGAGACGGACGCCGGCCGCGGCCGCCTCTTTGCGAGCAAGGAGGATGAGTACGACTACACGATGGGCTTCCAGAAGAAGCTCGCGGCGCGCGGCTGGCTGGCGATGGCCTGGCCGAAGGAGTACGGCGGCGGCGGCGCCTCGCACATGCGCCAGCTCGTCTACAACGAGGAGATGGCCTACGCCGGCGCACCCTCGATGAACATGGGGATCGCCTGGGTCGGGCCCAGCCTGATGCTCTATGGGACGGAGGCGCAGAAGCAGCGGTTCATTCCCCGCATCGCGGGGGCGGACGACTGGTGGTGCACGCTCTACAGCGAGCCAGGCGCGGGGAGCGACCTCGCCGCGATGCAGACGCGGGCGGTACGCGACGGCGACGACTACGTCATCAACGGCCAGAAGATCTGGACCACCGGGGGGCACCTCGCGGATTGGGGGTGGCTGGCAGCGCGCACGGACCCGGAGGCGCCGAAGCACAAGGGCATCACCATGTTCCTGCTCGACATGAAGTCGCCGGGGGTGACGGTGCGGCCGCTGATCAACATCGCCGACCGACACGGCTTCAACGAGATCTTCTTCGAGGACGTGCGCGTGCCGGCGACGCAGGTGGTTGGTGAGGTGAATCGCGGCTGGTACCACATGGCCGTGGCGCTCGATTTCGAACGGAGCGGCATCCAGGCGTTCGCGGGCGGCCGTCGCGCAGTGGAGCGGCTCGTGCGGGTGGCGAAGGAGCGGCCAGCGCTTGTGGCGCAACGGCCGGGCGTGCGCACCGAGCTGGCAGAGAGGGCGATAGAGGTCAGGGCCGGCACATTCCTCGCCTACCGCGTGGCGACGATGCAGGCGAAAGGGCTCCTGCCCAACCACGAAGCGAGCGCCAGCAAGGTCTTCGGCAGCGAGATGAGCCAGCGCATCGCCCTGACGGGCATGCACCTGCTCGGTCTCGCGGGCCAGCTACGCGACGGCTCGAAGGACGAGGTGCTGGACCAGGCGACGAGCTATCTGCAGGCGGCCTCGGCAACCATCGCCGCGGGCACGAGCGAAATCCAGCGGGGCATTATCGCGACGCGGGGGCTCGGACTGCCGCGCGGCTAGCGCGCCCCCGGATCGGCTATACTGGCCGCCTCTCGCCGACCGGGAGGTGTCGCCATGACGAGCGCACGGCTCGACGACCGGACGGAGCTGCCGGTGCCGGTGCTGGAAGAGGTGAGCCCGGGGGTCTTCGCCTATCTGCAGCCGGACGGCAGCTGGGGGCTGAACAACACTGGCTTCGTCGTCGGGCCGGATGCCGTGACGGTGGTCGACACCTGCTTCACGGAGCGGCGGTCGCGTGCTTTCGTTGAAACGATCCGGAAGGTGACCGACCGGCCGCCGGCGGCGCTGATCAACACACACAGCCACGGCGACCACACGCACGGCAACGTCCTCTTCGCGCCGGCAACAGCCATCATCGCGAGCGAGCGGTGCCGCCGGGAGATGATAGCCGCGGGCCATTCCACCCTGGCCCTCTTTCCCGGCGTCGATTGGGGGAATATCCCCGTCACCCCGCCTTTCGTCACGTTCGAGGACCGCCTCAATGTCTACGCGGGCGACCTGCGAATCGAGTTGACCGTCATGGCGCCGGCCCACACGACCAATGACGTCGTCGCCTGGATCCCGGAACGGGGCGTGCTGTTCGCGGGGGACCTGGTATTCAACGGGGGAACGCCGTTCGCGCTGGCCGGGTCGGTCGCCGGGTGGCTGGAGGCGATCGCACGGCTGCGGTCGCTGGGTGCCGACACGATCGTGCCGGGCCACGGGCCGGTGGCGGGCCCCGCCGTGCTGGACGACGTGGAGGCATACCTCCGCTTCGTGGAGGAGGTGGCGCACCGCGGTTTCGAAGCGGGTCAGCCGCCCCTGCAAGTGGCCCGCGGCGCCGGACTCGGGGCGTTCGCGCACTGGCATGACCGCGAGCGGCTCGTGGCGAACATCCACCGCGTGTACTCGGAGCTGCGCGGGGAACCGCTGGGCACTCGCCTCGACTACGGCCAGATCTTCGACGAGATGCTCGCATTCAACGGCGGCCAACCGCTGCGCTGCCTCGCTTGAGGACTGACCACTGATGGGCCGGCAGACTCAGCCGGTGACGGCGACGCGGTTGGCGGCGCGGGCCAGGCGGGTGCGGGCGCGGTTGAGGGCCAGTTCGAGGCGCTCGATGGCCTGAAGCTGATGCCATTCGCGGCGCTGGTTGATGACTTCGGCGTTGGCCTCGAGCTCGGCTTCGCGCGCATAGGCGATGAACTGTTCGATCACGGCTGTCTCCTGGCAACGGGCTGATTCAATTGTCCGCTCGCGTCATGCCATTGCGTCAACGGCAAAGGCGCGCGTTCATCCGATGCCCGTATAGGACTTACTGATGAAGGACGCACAACGGCGCCTGATCAGGAGACGCGTTCGGCCACCACGACAACGCGGTCGATGTATTCCTGCCCGGTGGAGTCGAGCTGGCCGCCGCAGGAGATGAGCGTAATCCACTGCTTGTCGGGTGGCTGGTTGGGCGGCCAAATGATGTCGCCCATAGGGATCGTGTCGCGGTTGTAGTTCTTGTTCGATATCACCTTGTAGTGGTACTGGGTTCCGTCTTCCATGACCACGCTTACGTCGTCGCCGGCCTTCGCTTCCTGGAGATGGCGAAATGGCGCGGGAATGCTGTGGTAGTAGATATGAGCGGAGAAGACGGCATTCCCGGACCAGCCGGGTTTCGTCCAGATGTGGTACCAGCCGACGTCGGTGTTTTCGCGCCGGGGCGTTTCCATCACGTTGTCAGGGGTGAGGCCGAGCTCCTCGATGGGGGCGTCGACGCTGAAGCGTGGGATGACCATGCGCGCCACGTTGCCGTCGAAGGGGGTTGGGGTCGGCGTGGCGGTGGAGGTCGGTGTGGGCGTGCGCGTCGAGGTGGCAGTGGCCGTCGCGGTCTCGGTCGGCGAGGCGGTGGCGGCCGCGGTCGCTTGTTGGCTCTTGCCGCCCCCACCGCAGGCCAGGGCCGCGGTCAGCGCGACGAGGCCGATGACGAAGGCGAAGAGGCTGAGCAGGCGGGCAAAACGCAAGCGGGCACTCCTTGGCGAGAAATGGCGCTACTGCACACGCTGGGCGACGACCACGTCCCGGTCAAGGTATTGCCCAGGGCCGCCGGGGGGTCCGTCGAAACGGCCGCCGCAGGTGATGAGAGTGATCCACTCCTGGGCGGCAGGTCGGTCCTTCGGCCAGATGAGGTCGCCCATCGGAATCGTCGCCTCCGGGTAGCGGTGAACGGCGACGACTTGGTAGCGGTAGGTCGGGCCGTCCTTCATGTGGACGAGGACCTCGTCGCCGCCGGCGAGCTGGGAGAGCTTGTTGAACGGGCCAATGATGTCGGGCCAGTAGTCGACGTGCCCGGCGAAGACGGCGTTGCCACCGAAGCCGGGCTTGTCGTACTGGTCGTACCAGCCGGCGTCGTGGGGATCGGAGGGCGTCGCAAGCTGGTTGGTGCCGGGAACGAAGCTGATGGCCTCGACCGGCGCGTCGACCTTGAAACGGGGGATCTCAAGGCGTGCGACGGCGCCGTCGAAGGGAGCCGGCGTGGGGGTCGGCGTGGCGGCGTCGGTCGGCGTGGCGGCATCGGTCGGCGTCGGCGATGGGGAGGGCGACTCGGGCGCCGGGGTGCGAAGGTCGAATTCCTGAATAGGGCCCGACTGCGTGGAGGGCCGGGGGCCGCCGCCGGAGCGGGTGAAGCCGACGACGAGCAAGGCGACGCCGGCGACGAAGCTGAGAATGGCCAGGACGCGAAGGATCTTCATGGCTGCGCGCGGGTTCCCTGCCCTCTTGCCCCGGTTACCCCGAGGACTAGCTTATACGACGACCGCTCAAGCGCCGATTAAGGCGGGGTGGGAGGTCGTGGTGGCCGGCGGCGCCGGCTCAGCCAGTAGCCGGAGACACCGCCGCCGAGGGCCACGCCGCCGAACGCCAGGACGACGACTGCCCAGGCAGGAAAGTCTCCCCCCTGGTCTGCTGCTGGAGCGCGTGAGACGGACCCGAACCCCGGGGGGCGCGGGGTGAGTGGCAGCCGGACGTCGTCTGTGGGGAGGACGCTCGGGCGCGGCAGCGGCGTGACGGCCCCGACCGCGGCAGTCGCCGTCCCGCCGAGGGAAGTGGTGGTCGCTCCCACTGCTGGAGCAGCTGTGGCGGCGGGCGTCGGCAGGGGGACGGGTGCGCCGCGGCCGGCGTTGAGGTCGAGGCGGTTGGGTCCCGCCTGCCAGGCAGCCTGCTGTCCGGCGAGCCGGCCGGCGACGGTGAAGGTCGCTGTCTTGCCGGGCTTGCCGCAGCCGGGCTTCTGCGACTCGTGCATCACCTCGATGACGTAGGCGCCAACGCCGCCATCCACGACGGTTCCGAGGGCACCGGGCTGGGTGCAGTCGAGTCCGTCCACGTAGCCGCGGACGGCGCTCCCCTCCGGCGGGGGCGCGCCGTCGAGGCTGGCGGAGCCGAAGTAGGTCGCCGGGATCTGGGGCTGAGCGCCCGCCGGCTGAACGACGGTCGCCACGCCGGCGACAGCGAAAAGGAAGAAGACGAATCGCACGCGCATTCCGTGGTGGGGCCAGAGCGGGCCCCGGCCCCATCCTACCTGACGGACTGAATGAGGCGAAAAGAGCGATCACGGGCGGTCATGACCGCGGCTGGTGGTTTGTTTCACGTTTCCCGCATACCTTATGTCGGACCCCGCGGACGGACGGACACGTGGCGCTCATCGGCAGGACATTACGCGACGCTCGCCTTCAGCGTGGCCTGACTATCGACCAGGCCGCTCATGACACGCGCATCTCCGCGCGCTTCCTCGAGGCGCTGGAAAGCGAGAGCTTCGACGAGCTGCCCGCACCCGTATACGTGCGCGGTTTCCTGCGGTCCTACGCCAACTACCTGCGAGTCGATCCGGAGCCGCTGCTGGGCGCCCTCGCCTCCGAGCGGGGCGCGCCGGTGAGCGGACCCGACGCTTTTGTCGGGGGCCCGCGGCAGGCGCCGATGCGCGGGGGCCGCTCCGACCCGTTCCGGCGCTCGCCGCCGCCACCGCCCGTTGCGCCGCCCTTGCCGGCCGACGACGAGGCGACTCCTGAGGACGAAGACGAGGGGTGGGAGGCGCCCGCCGCCGTGGCAATCGCTGCAGCGCGCGGACCTGACGCACGCGGTGGCACGGTGCCGGGACCCTATCCGGGAGAGCAGGAACCTTACCGGTCGCGGCGCGTGAGCGGGATGCTGACCGAACGGCCTCCGGCGGGCGGGGGCGGCAGCCGCACCGCGCGCCTGCTGGTGCTCGCAGCGGTCGCCTTCGTCGTTCTGATCGGGGGCATCGTCGCGGCAGTCGCCCTCAGCGGGGGCGGCGGCGAGAAGAAGAGCGCCGCTGGCACAGGGTCGACGGCGACGGCCAGCCCGCGCACCGTCGTATCCGTGGGCACCGCCACGGTCCGACCGACGGCGAGCGGAACGACCAGCGCAACGCCTGGTGTGGGCACACCGGCTACAACGACGACGCCGGCTCCTGGCACGGCCACACCCGTCGGGACCCCCGGGGCGCCGACGCCAACGCCGCTCCCCGGCGAGACGCCCACACCGGTTTCGAACACGCCGACGGCGACGCCGACCGTGCCGCCGACGGCCACCGCGACGCCGATCCCCACGGCCACCCCCACACCGCGGCCGCCCACGCCGACGCCGACGCCCATCGTTGCGCACCCGTTCGCGTACGAACTGTGCACGGGCAGGGACAACTGTGGCGACCCGCCCTATCGGATCGTCTGTGCGCCGGACGGCTGGTTCCTGGACAAGCCGCGCACGTTCCCGGCCAGCACGTACGGGTGGACGGTGACCAGCGTCGATCGGCTGAGCCTGGCACCGGGCGCCTGCGGCTAGGGCGGCTCAGCCGAGGACGCCGTCGGTGGCGAGGCGCTCCATGGCGTCGTCTTCGACGCCCAGTTCGGAGAGGACGGCGAAGGTGTGCTCGCCGGGCCGGGGAGCGGGCCCGCGCGCGCCGGTGTCGCTGCCGTAGAGCTTGAACGGCGTGTCGAGCGTCTCGAAGCGGCCGTGCTGTGGGCTGTCGATCGTGGTGAACCAGCCCATCTCGCGAACCTGGGGGTCGGCGATCATCTCGGGCATGGTGGCGACGGGGGCCCAGACGAGCGCGTGCTCGTCGAGCTCGCGGGCGAGGCGAGCGTAGTCGCGCGCGGCAAAGACGGCGTCAATCTCGGCGGTCAGCCTCGCGGTGTCGGCGCGAAGACCGGCGAGGTCGCGGTAGTGCTCCGCCCAGTCGGGCCGTTCGGCCAGGCGGCAAAAGGCCGGCCAGGCGTTTGGGAAGGGGACCGGGTTGACGAGGAGGACCCAGCGGTTGTCGCGCGTGCGGTAGGAGTTCCAGATTGGGTTGACGGGGCTCTTGCGGCTGATGCGCGGCGGCTGCTGTTTCGCCACGAGGGCGGCGGCGAAATCCCCGGCAATGGTCCACATGCCGCTCGCCTGGAGGGTGACCTCGACATGCTGGCCCTCGCCCGTGCGGTCGCGCATGCGCAGTGCGGCGAGCACGGCGGCAAGGATGTTGAGGGCGGTGGAGTGGTCTCCCTGGCCGCCCCGGCAGAGTGGTGGCGGTGCACCGGGCTCGGCGAGCAGGCCCATGATGCCAGAGCGCGCCCAGAAGGCGGCGTAGTCGAAGCCCGGCCGGTCTTCGTCGGGGCCGTGAGTACCGTAGCCGCTGAAGGACGTGTAGACGGCGCGCTCGTTGACGGCACGGACGTCGGGCTCAGCGAGGCCGTAGCGAAGCCGCCGCCGCTGCACGAGGTTGGTGACGAAGACGTCGCAGCTGGCGGAGATCCGGCGGACGAGCTCCGGGCCACCCGGCTTGTCCAAATCGACGGTGACGGAGCGCTTGCCGCGATTGTCGAGCTCGAAGGCGTAATTCGTCGCGAAGTCGTGGTCGTAGCCCATGGAGCGAAGGATGAAGCCGCGGTAGATGTCGCCGGGCGGCGGCTCGACCTTGATGACGTCGGCACCGAGGTCGGCCATGAGGGCGGTGGCGGCCGGCGCGGCCAGCCAGTTGGCGACTTCGAGCACGCGGATACCGTCCAATGGTGCAGCCATGTGTTTCCCTCCAGGTGCGTGGCCAGATTGTAGCGGGCGGCGCGCTGCTCGCGATCCGGAGATCGGGTACGGTGACGGCTGTGACGACGCCGTCCGACCGGCAAGCCCTGCATGAGCAGAACCGGCGCTCCTGGAACCAGGCGACGAAGGCGCATAACAGCCATAAGGGCGACCAGGCGCGCTTCTTTCGCGAAGGCGGCAACAAGCTCTACCGGGAGGAGCGGGAACTGCTGGGGGACGTCGCCGGCAAGCGCGTTCTCCACCTTCAGTGCAACTCCGGGCAGGACAGCCTGAGCCTGGCGCAGCTCGGTGCGGTCGTCACGGGCGTGGACATCAGCGACGAGGCGATCGCCTTCACGCGGAAGCTCTCGGCCGATTCGGGGGTGCCGGCGCGTTTCGACCGGGCCGACGCCTACGACTGGCTGGAGGAAGCCGCGCGCGGGCCGGAGCGCTGGGACGTGGTGTTCTGCTCCTACGGTGCCGTGTGCTGGCTTTCCGACCTGACGACCTGGGCGCAGGGCCTCGCAGCCGTGCTCCGACCGGCTGGCCGGTTCGTCATGGTCGAGTTCCACCCGCTGCTGGGGATGCTGGACGAGGGCTGGTTGCTGCGCTGGCCGTACTTTGGGGGCGGGGCGATTCCCTGGAGTGAGGGCGTGGGGGACTACGTCGCCCAGTCGGGTGAGGGGCTCGCGCTGACGACGTACGAGACAGGTGTCGTCGGCTTCCGCAACCCGGAGCCCGTCTACGAGTTCGCTTGGGGAACGGCGGACGTGATCGGTGCGCTTCTCGGCGCAGGGCTCGTGATCGAGGCGTTCCGGGAGTACCCCTTCGCCAATGGCTGGAAGGGCCTCGCGGACATGCGGATGGACGAGGGGAGGCGCGCCTGGCCGCCGGAGGGCGTTCCGACACTACCCTTGATGTACGCGGTGGCTGCGAGAAAGCCGTCCTCGGCCGAGGATCAGGCGTCGGCGCGGCGGAGCTCGGCCTGAACCTTGGCGTCCTTTTCGCGGACCGAAGCTTCGAGCTGGGCCTGGAAGCGGACCAGGCGGGCGCGCAAGGTTGGGTCGGACGCAGCGAGGATGCGGACGGCGAGGAGGCCGGCGTTCCGGGCGGCGCCGATGCCGACTGTCGCCACGGGCACACCCGCGGGCATCTGGACGATGCTGAGCAGCGAATCGAGCCCTGCCGTCTGCTGCGTGGGGATGGGGACGCCGATGACCGGAAGCGGGGTGGCGGCGGCAATGACGCCGGGCAAATGGGCGGCACCGCCCGCACCGGCGATGATGGCGCGCAAGCCGCGGCTTTCGGCGGTAACCGCATAGTCGAGAGTCATGCGCAGGGCGCGGTGGGCGGAGCTGACGCGCACCTCGCAGGCGACGTCGAATTCGGCGAGGGCGTCGGCGGCGCCGCGCATGATGGCGAGGTCTGAATCGCTGCCCATGACAACGCCGACGAGCGGCCGGTTGGGGTCAGTCATGGCGCACTCCTCTCTCGGGCCCTTCGCCGGGGGTCAGGATGCGGAGGAGCAGGCCGATCGGCCGGCCGCTTTCGACCGGATGGCGGAAGGAGAGGCTGGGGTTCAACTCGTACTGATTGCGCCGGCCGACGCGCGCACGGGCGAGATAGCCCTCGCGCACGAGGTCGGCGACGATGCGTTGCGTGGCGCGTTCGGTGATGCCGACGAGGGCGGCAACGTCACGCAGGCGGACGGCGGGGTCGCGCGCGATGCAGAGGAAAACGTGAGCATGGTTGGTGAGGAAAGTCCACTGCTCCATGGTCGTGGTCCCGGCTGCTGGGCCGCCGGCTCATCCCCTTTCACTGACGTGACTCGCAAGCTACGACTCTCGCATCGTCAGTATCGACGGAAGCGGGTCACACGATAACGGGTGGGGTTTCAGCAGGCGAGCCGGACGCGGATGGGCTTAGGTCAAGCTCTCAGAAGTGAAAAGGTTCACTGTAGAAGCACACTTAGGCATTGCATCCTTGAGCGCGGGGGCCGAACATCACCCATCGTCCGGGCGGAGACGACCCGCGCGAGGTAGACGGAAGCCCCGCAGCTCCTGGGGGGAAACACCATGACCGTCGAGCCCAGGCCGGCCCCGCCGGCGCCGAGCCCCATTCCGCTGCCAACAGAATTCCCTGTGACGTTCCGCAACGCCGAGGAGGCCGCGTTCACGTGGATGCAGGACCGCCAGCATGCGCCCCGGCCGATGGCACCCATGTCTTTCTGGTGGGCACAGCGTTTCGAGGACGGCTTCAACGCCGGGCTTGCGGGCTACGACCTGCCGATGCGCCTGGCGGTCGGACGCTTCAACACCTACTACTTCATGGCACCCCATCCGATCCTCCCGCCGGAGGAGATGCCAGTGGCCGAGGCGCGGGCGCAGGAGGCGATCAGACAGGGGTTGGCGACGTTCGCGGGGCGCTGGGAGAAGGAGTGGCTGCCGGAGATCCAGGAAACCTGGCGGGATTGGGAAGCATTCAACACATCCCAGGCAACGCTCTCGGAGCTGATGGGCCGTATGGAGCGGATGGAGGACGTCTACCGGCGACTCTGGGAGATCCACTTCCTGCTGCTCGTCCCGGCGATGGTTGGCTTCACGCTCTTCAGCGACCTCTACCACGAGGTGCTGGGCGGCACAGCGCTGGAACCGCTGCGGCTCCTGCAGGGTTTCGACAACATGAGCCTGCGGGCGGGGCGCGGCCTCTGGGCGCTCAGCCGCAAGGTGAGGGCGAACCCCGCCCTGCAGGCGGTGGTGGAGTCGGTCCCGTCGAACGTTCTCTACAGGGCGCTGGGTGACTCCCCGGCCGGGGGCGCCTTCCGCGCCGACGTCGACGCTTACCTTGCCGAATGGGGGAAGCGGAGCGACACCGTCCAGGAGCTTTCCGACCCGAGCTGGGTCGAGAACCCGACGCCGATGTTCGACGCGCTGAAAGCGTATCTGCGCCAGGACGAGGACCCCGACACGACCCACCGGCGCCTCGCCGCCGAGCGGGAGCGCCTGCTTGCCGCCGTGCGCGAACGGCTGGCCGGGCAGCCGGAGGAGTTGCGCGGGCAGTTCGAGTTCCTGCTCGAGGCGGCGCAGCAGTGCTCCTTCGTGCAGGAGGACCACAACTACTGGATCGACCAGCGCACCCTGCATGAGGTGCGGACGCTCTGCCTGGAAATCGGAAGGCGGCTTTCGGAGGCGCGCGTCATCGCCCGTGCGGAAGACGTGCTGTGCCTCACAGGGGCGGAATTGGCGGCCCTCGTCGGTGGGCGCCTGCCGTCGGCGCCGGCCCTAATCGCCGCGGGGCGGGACGAGATGGCACGCTGGGAGCGGGTGCCGGCGCCGAAGTACATCGGGACAGACTATGGCCCGCCGCCGGAAAATCCGGTCAGCCGCGCGCTGGACCGCTTCTTCGGAGGGCCGGTGGAGTTGCCGACGCCGACGGAGGTCCGGGGCAACGCGGGCTCCGCCGGGCGGTTGCGCGGGACAGCGCGGGTAATCATCACAATCGCCGAGGCGGGGCGGTTGCAGCCCGGCGAGATCCTCGTGACGGCAACGACCTCGCCGCCGTGGACGCCGCTCTTCGCTATTGCCGGCGGCATCGTCACGGACACGGGCGGTGCTCTCAGCCACTGCGCAATCGTCGCCCGCGAGTATGGCATCCCGGCAGTCGTGGGCACAGGCTGCGCGACTGCCGTCATCCGCGACGGGCAGCAGATCGAGGTGGACGGCGACCACGGGCTGGTGCGCCTGCTCGACTGACAGGCGCGCGCCGGGCCGGGGCGCCAACGCGGGCTGGAGGAGCGGCGCCCGGGCGGGCATGCTGGAGACATGCCCTGGTACGGCTGGCTGGTTCTGTCGCTCGGCGGCTTCGTCGCGCTGGTCGTTCTGGGGTTGCGCGTCCTGCGCCTGAGCAGGCGCGGGCGCCGCTTTCTCGCCCTGGGCATGCGCGGGAAGCTCCGATTCGGCCAGGTTCTGCTGGGCGACCGGGGCGTCCCGCTGTTGGCCAAGGTCGTGATCGTCGCCCTCGTTGGCTACCTCGCCCTGCCGTTCGACCTGGTCCCCGACTTCATCCCGGTCGCCGGCCAGCTGGACGACGCGCTGGTGATCACGATCGCGATCCTCGTGCTGCTGGCGGCGGTGCCGCGGGACCGCTTCGACGCCGCGCTCTCTGCGGCGGAGGCGCGGGAGGAGGCGCGCCGGCTGGCAGCCGCCCGCCGGGCTGACGAGACACGCACCTGAGCAACGGCTGGTCTGTGGCGGGCGGCCACCGTTTGGGCCTACGATCGACGAGGCGTCCGCCCCGACCGGCGGACAGGACGCGGGGCTGCATGCAATCCACCGGGACATCGACCTCCTTCGACACCGAGCGGGTGCGCGCCGTTGTGGCGGAACTGCTGGAGGCGATCGGCGAGGATCCGGCGCGCGAGGGACTGCGCGATACGCCCCGGCGGATCGCCAAGATGTACGCGGAGATCTTCAGCGGGCTGACGGTCGATCCGTTGGAGTACCTCGCGGTCGGGTTCGAAGTCGCCCATGACGAAATGGTGATCCTGCGCGACATCCCGTTCTACAGCATGTGCGAGCACCACTTCCTGCCCTTCCACGGGCGGGCGCACGTCGGCTACGTGCCGGACGGGCGCGTCGTCGGGATCAGCAAGGTAGCGCGGGTGGTGGAGGCGTTCGCCCGGCGGCCGCAGATCCAGGAGCAGCTGACGACGCAGATTGCCGAGGCGATCATGGCGGCGCTTCAGCCGGACGGGGTCGCTGTGGTGATCGAGGCGGAGCACCTGTGCATGACGATGCGCGGCGTGCAGAAGCCCGGCAGCCGGATGATCACGAGCGCGATGCGCGGGCAGTTCCGCCAGTCGAGCGTGACGCGGGCGGAGTTCCTCGCGCTGGTGGGCAATCCGCGCTGAGGGCCGGTCAGCGGCCCTGGAACACCGGGTCGCGCTTTTCGAGGAAAGAGCGGCGTCCTTCGGCGGCGTCCTCGGAGGTGAGGGTGACCTGCTGGAGGAACTGTTCGAGCTCGATCTGCTCGTCGAGCCCGCGGGTGAGCCCCTCGTGAGCCAGGCGCTTGTTCAGCTCGACGGCGAGCGAGGGGCCGCGGGCGATCTCCGTCGCCAGGGCCGTGACGCGCGCCTGGAGCTGGTCCGGCGGGACGACTTCGCTGACGAGCCCGATTCGCAAGGCCTCCTCGGCACTCACCATGCGGCCCGTGTACATGAGCTCGAGCGCGCGTTCCATACCCACCAGGCGCGGGAGGAACCAAGTGCAGCCGGTGTCGGCGACGATAGCGCGCTTGACGAAGATGGCGCTGAAGCGGGCGGCCTCGGAGGCGACGCGGATATCGCAGGCGAGGGCGAGGGAGAAGCCGGCACCGACGGCGACCCCGTTGACAGCGGCGACGGTGGGCTTGCCGCAGTGGTAGACCGTGGCGGCCCCCAGATAGCGTGAGCGGTACTTCGCCTGGCGCCCGCGGACGGGACGGTCGGGCCAGGAGCTGCCGTCGCCCTGGACGGTGAGGTCGGTGCCGGCGGAGAAGCCGCGGCCCTCGCCGGTGAGGACGACGCATTTGACCTCGTCGTCGTGGTCGGCCCGGTGGATCGCGCTCTCGATCTCGGCCCAGGTTCCCCAGGAGAGTGCGTTCAGGCGGTCGGGCTTGTTCAACGTCAGCCGGGCGAGGCCGCCGCCGGTTTCATAGCGAATGTCGGTGAATCCCATCGAAGACCTCCAGAGGGGCATGCCGTCGCACTGTACAACCGGGGCGGCGGGGGCGCAGCCGGGGCGAGCGGGGTAGGATGACGGGCACACCGTGCGGAGGAGCGACGATGCCCGACGCCCTGCTCGAGAAGCGCCCCAATGGGGTCGCGCTGGTCACCCTCAACCGGCCGGAGAGCCTGAACGCGATGGGTGGCGACCTCGTGCCGCTGCTAGGCCAGCACCTGGCTGACTGCGAGGCCGACCCGGCGGTCCGCTGCGTGGCGGTGACGGGGGCGGGGCGAGCGTTCTGCGCGGGGGGCGACGTGCGCAACATGCAACGCCGGAACGACAGCCAGCAAGAGGCGGCGAAGGCAGCCGAGCCGCCGAATCCGATCACCATCCTGGAGGCGGGCGTCCGCGAGCTGCGCGCCTCGCACGACGCGACGGCGCTGCGCCTCCATCGCATGGGGAAGCCGACGGTGGCGCTGGTCAACGGCCACGCCGTCGGCGCTGGGTTCAGTCTCGCGCTCGCCTGTGACATCCGGCTCTGCTCGGCGAACGCGAAGTTCGGGACCGCCTTCCGGAACGTGGGCTTGAGCGGGGACTTCGGCGGCAGCTACTTCTTGCAGCGGCTGGTGGGCATGGGGCGCGCGCGGGAGCTCTACTTCACGGCGGAGATCGTCGACGCCCGGCAAGCGTTGGAGCTGGGCATCGCCAACCGCGTGATCGAGGGCGAGGACTGGCTCGACGAGGCGCTGGCTTTCTGCGCCCGGCTCGCAGCAGGCCCGACGGCGAGCTATGGGCGCATGAAGGCGAACCTGGAGCTGGCCGAGACGGCCGACCTGCGCGCCGTACTCGACCAGGAGGCGCTGCTCATGCGCATGAGTGGCGTCAGCAGGGACAGCCGCGAGGCGGTGCGCGCCTTCGTGGAGAAACGGGAGCCGCGCTTCGTCGGCGAATAGCGGGCGGTGCGAGGCAGCTTCCGCTGCGCTCTGCTTCGCCGGAGGCGCCGGCGGCGACGCGCGGTCTGTCAGGGGACGACGGCGTCGGCCTCGACTTCGATGAGCATCTCGGGAGACATCAGCCGCTGTACCTCGACCATCGTGGAGGCGGGCCGGATGTCGCGGAAGAATTCGCCATGGGCAAGCGAGAACTCCTCCCAGCGGCTGATGTCTGTCACGAACATGCGCGTGCGAACCACGTCCTGGAGCGCGACGCCGGCGTCGGCGAGTGCGCGCTCGACGACCTCGAAGCAGCGTTTCGCCTGCAGGTAGGCGTCGTTCCCGCCGAAGACGGTGCCGTCGGGCTGGGCCGCAGTGGTGCCCGCCACGGCAACGAAGGCGCCGCTGCGGACGGCGCGCGAGTAGCCCACGACGTCTTCCCAGGGGCCCCCGGAGGAGACGATCTGGCGCTTCATGCGATTCCACCTTCCTGCCCGCGCCGCTCATCCTCCCACAATCCGCGCTGGCCGTCGGCAAGCGGCGGCGAGGGAACGAGGCCGAGGTGCCGGTATGCGGCGGGAGTGACCACACGGCCGCGCGGGGTGCGCTGCAGGAAGCCGAGCTGGAGGAGGAACGGCTCGTAGACGTCCATGATCGTGTCCGGCTCTTCGCTGATGGAGGCGGCGATCGTGTCGAGGCCAACTGGGCCGCCAGCGAACTTTTCGGCGACGCAGCGGAGGACGGCGCGGTCGGTCTCGTCGAGGCCCAGGTCGTCGACGTTAAGCAGCTCCAGGGCCGCACGCGTCGCGGCCAGATCGACGCTGCCGCCTGCGCGCACCTGAGCGAAGTCGCGCACGCGGCGGAGGATGCGATTGGCAATGCGCGGGGTTCCCCGGGAGCGGCGAGCGATTTCGGCGGCGGCAGCGTCGGGCAGGTCGAGGCCAAGGATATGCGCGGAGCGGCGGACGATGAGGGCGAGGGTGGGCGGATCGTAGAACTCGAGGCGGTAGACGGAGCCGAAGCGGTCGCGCAGGGGGGCGCTCATCATGGCGTAGCGCGTGGTCGCGCCGACAAGCGTGAACTGCGGCAGGGCGAGGCGCACAGAGCGGGCGCCCGGGCCCTTGCCGATGACGAGGTCGAGGGCGAAGTCCTCCATTGCCGGGTAGAGGATTTCCTCGACGGGACGAGCGAGGCGGTGAACCTCGTCGATAAAGAGGATGTCGTGCTGCTTCAGGTTAGTCAGGATGGAGGCGAGGTCGCCGGGGCGTTCGACGGCAGGACCGCTTGTCGTGCGGATGTCGACGCCCATCTCGCGAGCGACGATGTTGCCCAGGGTCGTCTTGCCAAGGCCGGGAGGGCCGTAGAGCAGGATGTGGTCGAGCGCGTCGCCGCGCTGGCGGGCGGCTTCGATGGCGATGAGGAGGTTTTCCTTGACCCGCTCCTGGCCGGGGAACTCGGCCAGCACCCGTGGCCGGAGCGAGAGATCTAGCTCGACCTCGGCGTCGCCGAGCGTGGCGGCGAGCAGGCGTTCGGCGTCAGGGGGCATGGCAGGAGTATACCGGACAGATGTTCGCCTGGCGGTCGGGGTGCAGTTCGCGACTCGAGGGGTTGGCAGCGGAACGGCGGTGGGGCACGATGCACACAAGCGGGCTGTGGGAGGTGCGCGGCGACTGCGCGCTTCCCAGCAGGGCCACGCGGCGGGGGGAGGCATGATCGCCGGTGCTCGCCTGGCCATAGCCCTGGTCCTTCTCGGCGGGGCGATCGTCGTCCTGCCGGCGATCGGCGTTGTCCGGGCGCGCACCGCCCGGGACGGCGAGGCGGACGCCCGTTCCGGCCAGCGCGCAGCCGACCTCGCCACCCAGCAGGCGCTCGACGCGCAGGCGGCGATGCGGGGCTACGTCCTCGGCGGCGGCGCGGACTTGCTGGCGCAGTACACCGTCAGCCGCGACAGCGTCGGCCAGTCGCTGGAGGAGATCGAGCGGCTCCTGCCGGCGGCTAAGGAGACAGGCGAGGCCGCGCGTTCGGCCTTCGCTGACTACGTCCACCGCTGGGCAGACGTTCAGGTTGCCCGCGTGGAGGGCGGAGATCGCAATGGCGCGGCAGAGCTGGCCTCTTCCGGGGAGGGGGAGCGCCAGTTCGCGAGCGTCCGCGCCGAGCTGGACCAGCTCAGTGCCTGGCTGGGAGCGACGGTCATGGTGCGCCAGGACGCGCGGCAGAGCAGGGAAACCGAGGGGTACGCCCTGTACGCGGGTGCCGGTGTCGCGCTCGCCGCGTTCGCCGGCCTCGTCACGGCGGGAGTAATCCACCACCGGCGGCTGTCGCTGGAGCTGGGACGAACGCGTGAGGAGCTCGAGCGGGAGCAACAGCTGGCGTCGGCGCGCGGGGAGCTGCTGGCGACCACGTCGCACGAGCTGCGCAATCCGGTGACAGCCCTGGTGCTCGCCGCGCAGCTGCTCGAGGACGAAGCGCAGGACCTGCAGGACGGCGACGACATCGGCGAGAGCGCGCGACAGGTGGCGACCACGGCCAACCGGGTGGCACAGCTCGTCAACGAGCTGATGGACCTGGCGCGGGTGGAGCTCGGCGCACTTGCCGTGGCGCGCGAGATGCTCGATCCGGCGAGGCTCGCCCAGGAGGCAGTCGGCGACGTCTCGCTCGACGGGCGGGCGGAGCGGTTCCCGGTGGTGTCGGCGCTCCCGCCCGAACAGAAGCTCTCAGGTGACCACGAACGCCTGCGTCTGGTCCTGCGCAACCTGGTCGACAATGCGCTGCGTTACGGGCGGGCACCGTTTCGCCTGCGCATTCTGCGGTCGGGGGACGCCGTGGAGTTCCACGTGGAGGACAGCGGCGGCGGCGTGCCGTCCGACGAGCGGGAGGCGGTTTTCGAGCGCTTCCGCCGGGGATCGACATCCCACGGGCAGGGGTCCGGCCTGGGGCTCTACATCAGTCGCGGTGTGGCCGAGCTCCACAGCGGCACGCTCCACGTCGGCGTCAGCGAGCTCGGCGGTGCGGACTTCATCCTGCGGCTGCCCGGAGTCGGGCCGCCGGGCCCTCCGTCGGGGACGATGTGGCCGGCGCCGGGTGGGCCGGTGCAGGCGCCAGGTGGGCCAGCCAGGTCGTGACGTGGCCCTCAGGGGCGGGTGCGTTCGCGATTCAGCCAGGCGCGGGCAAGGTGCAACTGTTCGTAGGAGACCGTCTCGCCCAGGGCTTCCTTGAGGGGGGCGAGGGGACCGAGCGGACTCGGGCCCGCCACCCGCCGGATGCGCGCCAGAGTCATCTCGTCGACCCACTGGGCGACGGACGGGATTTCGCCGGCGCTGATCAGGTCGGCGACGTGCTGCGTGATCGTGGCCGGCGAGAGTCCGCGGCGCGTGGCGATCTCGGCGATCGAGAGCCCCTCGCGATGGAGCTCCCAGGTGCGCCGCACGCTCTGGCCGAGGGCGCGCCCATCGCGCGCGCGAAACGGCAGGTCGGGTGGCACGGCGGCCACGGGCGTTGGGTATGGGGCCGGAGGCGCGGGTGCCGGCGCCGCAGCCCGCGTGACGGCGAGGAAGGCTTCACCGTAGCGCTCGAACTTCGTCTGCCCGACGCCGCTGACGGCGAGCATCTCTGCCCGCGTGCGCGGTCGGGCCCGCGCCATCTCATGGAGGGTGGCGTCGCTGAAGACGACGAAGGGCGGGACGTTCGCCTCTTCGGCAAAACGGCGGCGGACGACGCGCAGGGCTTGGAAGAGCTCGTCCGAGAAGGCGTCCTCCTCGTGGCGGGCCGCTGGGGGCGCGAGACAGGGGCCGCAGTTGGCGCAGGCAGCATCGTGGCCGTCCTCGCCGAAGTAGTCCAGGATGCGCCGCCGGAGGCAGGTGAGCGACTCCGCGTAGTGGTGCATGGCGTCGAGCTTGGCGAGCGCGTGCTGGCGGTGAGCGTCGAGGCTGGCGGTGTCGATGTCGGTTTCGCCACCGCGGGCGAGCGCCCACGCCATCTGTCCCTGGCGGGCGACGAGGCCCGAATCGACGAGAGTCTGAACGGCGGCGTTGATGCCCGGCTCGTCGTCACTCTCCATCAGCTCGCGGACGTGGAGGCGGTGACCCTGGCTGGCCGCGAGCTGCTGATAGACGCGAACGACGACCGCGGGCTCGGGGTGGGCCAGGTCGATGAAGTACTCGCGCAGGCGGCGGTCGCGGGGGGCGAAGTACAGGACGCACTCGGCCAATTCGCCGTCGCGCCCCGCGCGGCCGGCCTCCTGGTAGTACGACTCGAGTGAGTCGGGCAGGTCATGATGGAGGACGAGGCGGACGTCTGGCTTGTCGATGCCCATGCCGAAGGCGTTGGTGGCGACAATGACGCGCAGCGTGTCGCGGGCGAAGGCGTCCTGGATGCGGCGGCGGTCGGCGTCATCCATGCCGGCGTGGTAGCGCGCGCAGCGGATGCGCTGGCGCTGGAGGGCGTCGGTCAGCGCTTCGACCTTCTTGCGCGTGCCGCAGTAGACGATGGCGGACTCGTCGCCAAGGCTGCGCAGCTTCTCGGCGATGAGGTCAGCCTTCTCCTTCTGGTTGCGTACGCGGGTCACGTCGAAGCGAAGGTTCGGCCGGTCGAAGCCAGCGACGTGGACGACCGGATCGCGCAGACCGAGCCGCGCGACGACGTCCTCGCGGACGAGCGGGTCGGCGGTGGCCGTGAGGGCGACGATTGGCGGGTTGCCCAGTCGGGCGCGCACCCCGCCCAGATCGCGGTAGCTGGGGCGGAAGTCGTGCCCCCACTGGGAGATGCAGTGCGCCTCGTCGATGGCGAGCAGGCCGACGTCCACGCGGCGGAGGGCAGCCATGAAGGCGCCGTCGCCGAAGCGTTCAGGGGCGACATAGAGAAGGCGGAGTCGGCCGACAGCGGCCTCTTCGAGGATCGCCCCCTGCTCCTCGCGCGGGACGGTGGAATTGATGGCGGCGGCGGCGACGCCGGCCAGACGAAGGGCGTCGACCTGGTCTTTCATGAGGGCGAGGAGCGGTGAGACGACGACAGTCAGGCTGCGGTCGGCAAGCAACGCCGGCACCTGGAAGCAGGCGCTCTTGCCACCCCCGGTGGGCATGACGGCCAGGGTGTCCCGCCGTGCGAGGACGGCAGCGATGACCTGGGGCTGGCCCGGCCGGAACTCGTGGTAGCCGAAGGTTTCGCCGAGGACGCGGCGCGCCGGCGCGAGCGTGCGGGCGTCGGCGAGCGGCGGCGACAGGGGAGGAGCGCTCATGGTCGGCAGCTTAGAACATTTGAGCGCCTTAAGCGAGGCTGCGGCGTCGAGCAGACACACCGCGCGCTTCGAAAGGCTTCGCAATCGCGTCGAAGTAGCGGTCGTCAATCCGGATTCTGCCTTCCCCGTCGCAGGTCCCGGGCGGCGGAAGCTCTCGGAGCGGTTGAGCGCGTCGCAGGCGCCCCCTGGAGAGGTTCGAACCGACGGGAAGACGGACGTCGAGACTCGTCCGGGAGGGCCGCGTGGGAGGAGTCCGGCGCAGGCGGAAGGGGCCCGCCAAACATGCCGGTGGGGCTAGCCCTGGAACGAGGCCGCGACTTCGGCGTAGCGCGCCAGGCGAGGGAGCGCCTGTTCGGCGGGGGTAGGCGGCAGGAC
Source organism: Dehalococcoidia bacterium (assembly GCA_020847765.1). Taxonomy (GTDB): domain Bacteria; phylum Chloroflexota; class Dehalococcoidia; order Tepidiformales; family Tepidiformaceae; genus JADLBJ01. Next base: position 17,124 of record JADLBJ010000129.1, on the reverse strand, counting down.
GAAGACGACGCGGCTGACGCCGCCCCGGGCGAGGGGGGAGATGGCGTCGGGGTTCGGGGGAACGCCGAAGAGCGAGACTGGGATCGGCGCCCGCCCGGCGGCAGCGGCACGTTCCTGGAGCTCGGCGACGCGCGTCAGAACGTCGTTGTTGCCGCGACCGAAGATCGGCATCCACTCGTCGCCGTATTCGATGATGCGGTCAAAGGTGCGGGGCCCGTCGCCGCCGACGAGGATGGGGGGGTGGGGACGCTGGACGGGCTTGGGCCACGCCCAAAGGGGGTCGAAATCGACGAACTGGCCGTGGTAGGCGGCTTCCTCGTCGGCCCAGATCGCCTTCATGGCGAGGACGCGCTCGCGCATGACCTTCCAGCGGAGCGAGGGCTTGGTGCCGTGGTTCTCCATCTCCTCGTAGTTCCAGCCGCCGCCGATCCCAAAGAGGATGCGACCGCCGGAGAGGTGGTCGACGCTGGCCACCTCTTTGGCCAGAGTGATCGGGTCCCGTTCGACGATCAGGCAGACGCCGGTACCGACGCGGAGGGTGGAGGTGACGGCGGCGGCGGCCGCCATCGCGACGAAGGGGTCGAGCGTGTGCGAGTACTCGCGGGGGAGTTCCGGTCCGCCGGGCCAGGGGCTGCGCCGGCTAACGGGGATGTGAGTGTGCTCGGGGAAGAAGAGCGACTCGAAGCCGAGGTCCTCGGCGGCGCGAGCAAGCTCTGTCACGGGGATGGCGTAGTCGGTCGGGAACATGGTGATGCCGAACCGCATCGGTGCCTCCGTCGTGGGGCCGGGATTGGGGCGCGCGCGTATCGTAGCAGGCCCGCGCGAAGGCGCAGCCGCAACTCAGCGGAAGCGCCGGCCGACGGCGACGGCGAACAGCAGCGCCGCGCCGCCCCAGAGGTAGCCGCCCAGGACGTCGCTCGGCCAGTGAGCGCCAACGACGACGCGTGCGGGACCGGCCAGGACGATCACGGCGACGAGGACGGCTCGCACGGGGAAGACGAGGCGCGGATGGAGGTAGGCGGGGGCGTAGACCGCAAGCAGGCCGTAAACCAGGGCGTCGCCGTAGACGTGGCCGCTGGGGAAGCCGTAGCTGTCGCGCAGGCGATCGACGTCGAGGCCGAGGCCCGCGACGGGGCGCGGCGAGCGGACGGCGAGCTTGAGGAGGGTGTTTCCTTCCCAGAGGAGCAGTCCGGCGAAGAAGCCCCAGAGCGCTTCCGGCCGATTGACTGCGGGCGATGGAGCGCGCGCACCTGGCCACCGGCCGAAGCCCGTGGCGACGACGGCGAGGACGAACGGCAGCCAGCGCCAGCCGCCCAGGGCGTTGACCCAGTCTGCGTTCGCACGCAGGGCGCTGGCGTCCTGGACACGGCGGGCGAGGGCGACGTCACCGGTCAGGGGCGCGCCTTCGAGGCCTACGTAGAGCGAGAGGAGGCCAGCGACGAGGGCGAGCAGGGCTGAGGCTTGCAGGGCGCGGCGGGCGGTCATCGGCGCGCGCTCCGGGGCACGTTAGCGGAGCGGCCGGCGTGCCCATTCTTCCCACACCGGCCAGGCGAGCTTGTTCGAGCCGTCGCTCTTGCGCAGGCCGACGTCGCGGAAGACGGAGGCCCCGCCCTCGCGGGCGAAGGCGGGGTCGAGCGCGGCGAACCAGACGACCAGCGAGAACCCGTTCGCCTCCGCCTCGGCGAGGAGGCGCGCGAGGTAGGCGCGCTGGTCCTCTTCGGTGCCCACGTTCACGCCGCCTTCGATCGGCGCAGAGGCGTAGCCGGTGTCGGCGATAAGGATCTCTCCGCTCCAGTGGGCGGCAAGCTCACGATAGTAGTCGGGACCGATGTCGGCGGCGCTGCGGAAGTCGACGGTGAGGAAGGGGTATGTGCTGACGGCGAGCGCGTCCATTCGCCCGCGGAAGGAGTCGAGCACCTCCCAGTGGGGCGGATGGATGGCGCCGATGCGGCCCTCCAAGTCTTCGAGCTGGAAGGTCGGGAAGACCTTGGTTCGGGGGCCAGCAGCCTTAGCCACGTCGTAGGCCTGGTTGTAGAGGGTGACGAAGGCCTCGAACTGACGGGGGGCGCGCTCGTAAAGCATGTTGATTTCGACGCCCAGTGCCAGGTAGTCGGGATGGTAGTTCTTGACCACGTAGGCGGTATAGGCGAGGAACGCCTCCCGCAGGTCGGGGGCGGCGAAGCCCTGCTGGGGGTCGATAGAGGCGGGGAGGTTGGCGACGCGGCTGCGCAGGACGAAGCCGTCGGTGGGGTCGATCGCGTAGAAACGCTGGAGGCCGCTGTACTGGTCGAGGAGCTGGGTCTCGAGGCGGGTGGTGTCGGTGGTCGCCCGCGAGACGCCGTGGCCGGGAAGGAAGTCCTCCCAGGGGACGTTGCGCTGGATGAGGACGACGTCGCCATACTGGGCGGCTGTGGCGAAGGCGCCCACAGCGGCGTCGCTCGTCTGCTGGGGCGGCAGGCTGCTGAAGCCGAGGCGCACGGAGCGCGACTCGCCGGCCGGGGTCGCCCGGTTGACGGTCGGTCCGGGCCCACCGGCGGAACCGCCCTCGCCGTCGCTGCAGGCGGCGAACGCCCACGCTAGCAGGAAGACAGCTAGAATGGCGGCGACGGGGGCTGGCCGGGCGCGGCCGGGGGCGTCCATGCGCGGCGTGTTTCTTGCGGCGGTGGTGGCGGGGTTGCTCGTGGGCGGCGTGGTCGCGGGTGTGCGGGCAGTGAGCCGCGAGTCGGGGGGCGCGCCGGACGCCGGAGCGCAGAGGCCGGGCACTGCCACGGCACCTGCAGGAAGCGCCGGCGCAACCGCAGAGCGCTTTGCCGCAGCGTGGTCACGGGACGACACGGACGCCCTCTATCTGCTCCTTGACCCGACCGCGCAGCAGCGCTACCCGCTGGCCGACTTTGCCAACGCCTACCGGGGCTTCGAAGACGAGACGACGCTGACGAAGCTGGCCGCGACGGTGGCGGGTGTCGACGGCGGGAGCGCGCGGCTCGCGGTCCATGCGACCACAGCCTATTTCGGGGATCTTGAATACACCATCAGCCTTAACCTGGTGCAAGCCGGCGGGCGCTGGCTGGTCGCGTGGGAGCCGACGGCCATCCATCCGGAGCTGACCGGGGGAGACCGCTTCCGCAGCACGATCCAGCGGCCCACGCGCGGTGCCATCCTCGACCGCAACGGCGAGCCGCTGGCGGTGACGCGCGACGTGCGCTTCATCGGGCTGAACCGCGCGGCGATCAGCGACCGGGGGGCGGTGACGGCGGCACTCGTGGGCTTCGGCTTCAGCAGGGAGCAGGTGGACGCGGCCTTTGCCAACGCGGGCGGCCCGAGCCAGCGCATCGCCGTTGGTCCCGTGTCGGACGAGCATGTCGAGGCGGCGGCGGCGCTCGCTCACGACTACTCGGGCGTCTTGCTGTATTTCGAATCGCAGCGCGTGCACCCGCTCGGGGCGTCCGCCGCGCACGTCGTGGGCTATACGCGCGAGCTCACCGCCGAAGAGCTGGCCCAGCGCAAGGGACAGGGCTTCCGTCCGGGCGACCGCGTTGGTGCCGTGGGGTTGGAGGCTTCCCAGGAGAAGGTGCTGGCCGGGCAGGCTGGTGCCGAGCTCGATCTCGTCGATGGGCAGGGTGCCGTCGTGCAGGTGCTGCAGAAGCGCGACTTCGTGCAGGGTCGGGACGTGAAAACGACCCTCGACGCGACCGTGCTGCGCGCGACAGCCGCCCGCCTGGCAGGAAGGGCGGGGGCGGCCGTGGTCGTCGATCCGCGCAGCAACGCGATCCTCGCCCTCAACAGCTCGCCGTCCTACGACCCGGATGCCTTCGAACGGAACGACGCGGCCGCGCTGGCGGCGATCAGTGTCGCATCCGGCTCACCGCAGGCTAACCGGGCGACGACGGGGCTCTATTCGGCGGGGTCGACGTTCAAGCTGATCACCGGCGCCGCCGGCATGGTGTACGGCGGCTACACGCCGTCGGACCGGTTCGACTGCAGCGCTGTCTGGACGGGAGTGGACCCGCCCCGCCGGAACTGGGAGGGCGCCCAGGGACCGCTGACCATTGCCCAGGGGCTGATGCGATCCTGCAATCCGGTCTTCTACGAGATCGCGCTGAAGCTCTACAACACGCAGCCGCCGGGGCTGCTCGCGAAGATGGCGCGCGCCTTCGGTCTCGGCGCGCCGACGGGCGTAGTCGGGCTCGCCGAAGAGGACGGCCTCGTCCCCGACGCTCAGTGGAAGAAGGAGAAGAAGGGTGAGCTCTGGGTCCCGGGCGACGAGGTGAACCTCGGCATCGGCCAGGGGGACCTCCTGGTGACGCCGCTGCAGCTCGCCAACGCCTACAGCACGTTCCTCGGCGGCGACCTGCGCGCACCGGTGATCCTGGCCGGGCAGGAGGCGACAGTGCGCGGCAAGCTACCGCTGACGGCAGAGCAGTCCGCCGCGCTGAAGCTGGGTCTGCGTCTGGTCACGGGTCCGAACGGGACGGCGTCGGCGGCCTTCGCGAACGCGGGCTACACCGACTTCGGGGGAAAATCGGGCACGGCCGAGGACGTGGGCGCGCAGCAGCACGTCCTGTTCGTTGCGTTTTCACCGGCGGCCGACCCGCATGCGCTGGCGGCCGTCGTCCTGGACGAGGGCCAGTCGGGCTCGATCGAGGCGGGACCGATCGCGCGCGACATCGTCCTCGCGGCGCTCAAGGCCTCCCCCTAGCGGCCAGCTGCGGGCGCTTTTTGCGGACAGGGGCGGCACGCGGTATCTTCGGGAGAACAACTCCAGAGCCGAAGACCGCAGGTCCCTGTGTGAACCGCCCACCGGGCGGGGGGATAAGCCGCAAGGCACCTGCCGAGGCGGAGAGCCAGAACCGGGCGATGCGTTCGGGTACTGCGATCCCTGCCTTGGCTGCAGGGATTTTCGTTTATGTCGGCCTGGCGGGACTGTCGTACCGCGAACGGCAGCGGCGCGGCCATGTCGGCCGTGAGTCGAACGGAGGAAGCCTATGCCGACGGCACGGAAGGTGGCGATGCTGGCCGAGATCAGGGACCGCATGCAGCGGGCCTCGATCGCGATCAGCGCCGACTACCGGGGCCTGAGCGTCGCCCAGCTCACGGAGCTGCGGCGGATCCTGCGCCCGGCCAACGTCGAGGTGAAGGTCGTCAAGAACACGCTCGCCGCGATGGCGGCCGAACAGGCTGGCCGCCCGGAGATGCAACAGATCCTGGAAGGGCCGACGGCGATCGCCTTCGGCTTCGGCGACCCGGTGGCGCCCGTGAAGGCGCTGACCGAGCACCTCCGCGCTCGCCGCATGCAGGTGACGATCCACGGCGGCTGGCTCGAAGGGCGCGTGCTCAACCGGGCGGAGGTGGAGAGCATCGCCACGCTGCCGTCGCGCGAGCAGCTCATCGCCGACGTGGTGGGCAAGTTGCAGAGCCCGCTCTACAACCTCGCCGGTCTCTTGCAGGCGAGCATCCGCAACTTCGCCGGCCTCGTGGAGGCGCGGGCGAACCAGCTCGAAGGCCAGGGCGCCTGAAGGCGGCAGGCAAACGCCGGCAGCTTCGTCCGACACCGGCAGACGCTCGCCCCACACGCCAAGCAGGGAGAAGAAACAGATGGCAACCAAGATTGAAGAAGCGCTGGAAATCATCAAGGGGATGACGCTCCTCGAGCTGCGCGACCTGAACAAGGCGATCGAGGAGGAGTTCGGCATTACGGCGGCGGCGCCGATGATGATGGCCGCTGCCCCGGGTGCCGCGGCGGCGGCTGCGCCGGAGCCGGAGGAAGAGAAGACCGAGTTCAACGTCGTCCTCAAGTCGTTCGGCGACAACAAGATCAACGTCATCAAGGCGATCCGCGAGGTCGTCAGCGGCCTCGGCCTGAAGGAGGCGAAGGACCTCGTAGAGGCGGCGCCGACGAAGGTGAAGGAAGGCGTCGCCAAGGACGAGGCGGAGTCGATCAAGGCGAAGCTGACCGAGGCGGGGGCGACCGTCGACATCGAATGACGCTCTGCTCGGGCGGAAACACGAGGGTGGGGGCCACGGTCTCCACCCTCTTTCGTCTCTGAGCGGCAGACATGGCACCGGTCGAACAGTCGCTGTCGCGCAACTGGTGGAAGTCGCCCCGGGTTACCGCGGCGGTTGTTTCGTTACGGGGGAAGCCAGAACGCTGTAGCACGCGGACTGCTGGCCGGACTCCGGGCGCTGAGATTCTCGGGCCCGCCGGCGGCGTCGAAGGTCACCTCGGGAAGGGCGCCGTTTAGCCTGCGCTCCCGTGCCCGCGGGCACCGGAGAGGCGCCGTTCTGTGCGCCTCGTCAGGCCGTGCCAGCTGCGCGGGTCGCCGGTGTGGTCCACGGGGTCGCCTGCGTGCGCGCCCGTTCCCGCGCCGAGGTTCGCGGCGAAGACGACACCGGCGGCGGCCACGAGGTCGTCGCTGAGGCGGGCGAGCTCGGCATCGTCGGCAAGATGACGTTCCGTCACGATTGAAGTGAGCGTGTCCCTGCTGGCCGGGCGGCTGAGGCCGTCGGCGAGGGTGAGCCGCAAGTCGCGCATTCCCTCGAGCGACACGGCCGCAACCACCTGCCCGCCGCCGACTGCCCGGAGGGGGAGCGTCGCCAGCTCGACCATGTCGCGCAGACGCGAAGCCATGTCCGCCGCCGGGAGGAAGGCTGCGCCCGGTGGCCGGCGCAGATGCTCGCCCGCGGCAACCGTGCCATTGCGCGAGATGCGGAGGAAGCCGGTGACCTCGTCGGATCCCGCCACGAGGATTTCGCCCGCGCTTGCGCTTACGTTCTCGGAGGCGAACTGCCAGCGCCCTGCCAGGCCATGCTCGTGGGCCACCAGCGCAGGCCGGTTCGCTGCCGCCCAGGCGTACGGGCCCGCGTCCGGCACTCGCGGCGCTAGCGTCACCGCGAGCGTCACATAGGCGTAGTTGCCGAGCTCGTTCCGGCTGACCATCGCGGTCAGGTTCTTCTCGGCCCGCTCCCGCGACGCCCGGTCCTTGCCGGTGAGTGCGTCGAGCTCGGCGCGGGTGGTCACGCGGACACAACCCGCCGCGGTTCGCCGGTAGACACCTCCGTCCGTCTCGACCATGACGGGGGGCGCCGGTGCTTCGGCGACCCGGATCACGCCCACGGACTTCCCGCCCACTTCGAGGATGGCAGCGGCGAGCAGGTGCCTGCCCACCGGCCCCAGGTCTCCCGCGAGCAGTCCGATCTCGTTCGCCATCTGTGTGCCGCCGTCGGTGAACCCTTTGACGGCGCCGCCGGTGTCAACCTCCACGCCGACAAGGAGCAGGCCGCCCGCCGTGTTGGCGAGGGCCGCAGCCTCGGCAGCCGCCCGTTCCCGCGACCAGGCCGCGAGCAGGGCATAACGCTGCGGTTCCGGCACGGTTCCGACGAGCGCCTCGAGGGCGGCGGCCGTCAGTTCTGCGGATGGTTTCGAAAGGGAATTGTCGTGGGTTCCAGTCATCGCCGCATCCTTCCCAGAGTGCTTCACCCTGGCGCTATTCCGGTGTAATCCCTGGGCAGGATGGACGCGTGGCGCCGGTCGGGGATGCCTTCCGCATCCCAGTCAGCACCCCGCACCTCGCCCGCCTTCAGCGCGTCGATCAGGTCCTGTTCGTTCCGGATCCCTCCCGGGAAGACGGTGAATGTCGTGCCCACTTCGGGGTGACGGTGGGTGTCGCTTCCGCCTGTGGTCGGCAGGCAGCGCTCGCCGGCGACGACGCCCGCGAACGCCCGTTCGAGAGGCCCGGCGATGCCGTTCTGCACCTCGACGCCATCGACGAGGTCGAAGAAAGGGAGCTCCAGCGCGCGCTCCACGAACTCGAGGCCGACACCGGAGCAGAACTCAGCGGTCGGGGGCTTTTGCCGCTTGCGAAATGGGTGTGCAACGACCATAGCGCCACCGACTTCGTCCACCATCCGCCTCAGCTCTTCGATCGTCGGCAGGCGGATGAATCGCCGCGGCGCGCGCAGCCCATAGACGAGCACATGTCCGACGTCCGTGTCGACTTCGATCCCGCCGATCACGAGGAAACCGTGCTTGTCCGAGAGCTGTTCGACCTTCCGCTGGTCCCATAGCTGGTTATGTTCGGTGATACAGATACCGTCCAGCCCAAATGCCTTCGCCTGAGCGACGAGTACGTTCGGGTCCGTATGGCTGTCGCCGGAACCCCAGCCGGTGTGGCAGTGGAGATCGACGCGAAAGGCGAGAGGCGGCGACGGTGCTTCCACTAGCGCCGCTCCTGGTAGAGGTCGCAACAGTCGTCTTCCTCGGGCTTGAAGAGGCCCGCGGTGTTCTTGCGCACCGCCGAACGGTCGCCGGCGAGGGCGGCCTGCTCCAGGGTCGCCAGCAGGTGCGGCGCGGGTGCCGACGACTGCCGGCCGCAGTAGCCCCAGGCCGCGATGCGCGTTGCCGTCGCGAACGGCATGACGAAGCTCACGCAGTCGCCGCAGCTGCCGTGGCGGTGGCCGTCATGCACCGTTCGCCGCCGCTCGTCGCTCCGTTCTGAACTGGCAGAACTCATCGGTTGCCAGCGAGGAGTCCTGGACGACTTCGACATCGAACCCCTTGTCCCGGAAGGCGCGGCCGACGGCAGCCAGGCAGGCCTTTCGGCAGGGCAGCGTCGCCGCCATCTCCGGCCCGCACTGGTCCTCGAGCGCCTTGAAGGTGTCGCAGAACACCATCTTGAAGGTGAAGCGGTGCCGCGTGTTCTCGACGATCGGGAGTGAATAGAGCGGCTGCGTGCTCAGATAGGCGATCTCGACGAAGCGCTCGGGAACGTGGGGGAAGGCAAGGTCGCCGCCCGTTGTCTCGGCAGCCTGCAGCAGCACCTCGTAGGTGCGGTCGCGGTATTGCTCGCCGAGCTCCAGTGTCCGTCCCATCCAGCGACGGCCGTAGTCTTCGAAGTATGCCTCGGCCGTCGCGACCCCCTCGGCGTGGGGCTTCCCGGCGACACGGCGCGCCAGCTCCTCGACCGCAGCCGAAGGAGAGAACTCCTCGCCGATGGCCTCGACCATCTCCTCGGCCAGGTCGAAGGTCCAGTCCTTGGGGAAGACGACGCGTTCGCGCTCCTTCACGACCGAATGCAGCGAGCCGGTCACTCGAGCACCTCCTCTGGCATGCGAACCGTGAGGGCGCTCTCGGGACAGACGTCGACGCAGCGGTTGCAGCCGCTGCACTTGTCCCGGTAGGCCACCCGCAGGCGGAAGGACCCGGGCGCAAACTTATCCGTCTCCTCGAGACGCACCTGGCGTGTCTCGCGCACTCCAAAAACTGCTGTCGGACAGATTTGCAGGCACTTCTTGCAGGCGAACGGCGTTGTGCACCGTTCGCGGTCGATCTCGATGATCGGCGCGACATAGCATTGCGTCATTACCCGCTACCCCACCTTCTTCTGCTACCAGACCCTGGCCAGGCCAGAGATCTTCTTTCGGTCTCGGTATTCGATGGCGTTCCGCGGACAGGCTGTTTCGCACAGGCCGCACCCGAAGCACTGGAACTGGTCGATGTGTGCCTTCTCCATCGTCGCTTCGTATTTGAGCGCGTTGAAGTCGCAGCGGCCGAGGCAGTCCCCGCAGCCGTTGCATTTCTCCCAATCGACGAAGCAGACGTATTCACTCTTGAGGAGTTGCGCTGTCAGGCCGTAGTCGATGCGCTGGCGGATCGGCAGGCAATCAGGATAGTCGCAGTTGCACATGCCACCGATGAAGTCGCCGCCCTCTTGCATCAGCATGTGCATGAAGCCCTTCTTGTCCCAGTACTCGACGAACTCCTTCGCCTGCTTGGAGCTGAGGAATTCGACCTTGCCCCGGTAGCGCTCGGGCCAGCGCTCCCACTTCAGCATGCCCGTGCCGAGGCCAAGGCCCGTGTACTCTTTGAGGGAGCATTCCTCGCAGGCGCGCGTCTCCTTGCGGCAGATGCACTGCATCGCCGCGACGGGCATGCCCAGGTCCAGCACGTCCAGGACTTCGTGGAGCGGCACCACCTGGCAGCCGGGGCGCAGGCTGGCGCGCGCGTTCATGTCGCTGATGATCTTGTTGAACGTGTCCGCGTCGCCGTTGGCTTTCGCCTCCACCGCCTGCGCGAAGGGCGACGCGCGCTGGTCGCCGGCGTCGGGCTCGGCATTGCCACCGGCCGCCATCTGCGGCCCCTTCCCCGGCTCCCGCAGCTTGTACATGCGGTTGCTGAAGTTCTTCGGGTTTTTGTACCACGGCTGTTCCGCCGTACCCCCCAGGCTGTCGCACATTCGGCACATGGGACCCTCCGATCGCCCGGTATTGTGGTGAAACCGACGCGCGGTTGCAATCGCCCCGGCAGTGGAACTCCCCCTCCCGGGGGCGGAATGCGTCCGACCGTGCGGATCCGTCCGTAGCAGCGGCCGGTACGCGCGTCCCTCGCGCCGCTTCTGCGTCGCCGGTCCAATCCCGGCGCGGCGGGCGCGGCGTGCTAGGGTCGGCCGAGGTCCGGGCGCATCCACCAGTCACCGGTCACGGTCACGCGAACGGAAGTCCCGCGGGGCAACGGCGTCCCGACCGCCGGTTCGACGGCCACGACTCTGCCGGGCGCCCATACGGACCCCGGAATGGGACGGACGTCCTCATCCATCGTGAGTCCGCAGCGAGCCAGGATCTGCCTTGCCTCCGTGGGTCGCCTTCCCCTCAACGAAGGGACCCGTGGCGCTGCGTCCGGGGGGGCCGCGACAGGCTCGGGGCTGGCCGTTCGCTCCTGCTGTGAGGCGAGGCCGGCAAACTGGTGCTCGAAGTCGAACGAGAGCAGGTAGTCCACTGCGTCCGGCACGAAGGGCGACGTCCGCAGGTGGGCTTCGTGCCACATATAGCGGTCCATGGCGTCCCAGTCGTCCAGATCGCAGGAGAGGCCCCAGTCGAAGTCGCCGTTGTGGAACCGTGGCTCTGGCGACCTGCCCGACACCCAGTTGCGGACCTCGGTGTTGAGCGACGGCAGGCGGTCGACCTCGGCGATGAACCGCTCGATTGCCGCCGGGTCGGCGTTGGCAAGGAACTTCACGAAGACAACGTGACGGATGGGCATGCGTTCCTCCTGGGACTCGCGGGAGTCGCCCGCTCTCCGGCCGCGCGCACCGTCGAAGCTCGCGTGCCCGCTAGCCGGCGGCTGGCTGACGCGGCGCGTTCAACCGCGCGAGTAGGTGCCTACCAGCCGGTTCATTCCGAGCACGTGGGGCTCGATTCGGGTGAGGAGCTGAGCGAGCGTCAGGCCTGCCTCCAGCCGCACGTCCTGGCCGAGGGCGAGCACCCAGAAGTAGTAGCGGTGGGTGCCGTGGCCGGGCGGTGGCATCGGCCCGCCGTAGCCGGCCTTGCCGAAGCCGGTCATGCCGTTGGTGTGCTCCTTGACGGCCTCGGGCAGGCTCGTCACCGAAGCGGGGACGTTGTAGAGGACCCAGTGGACGAACCCGTAGGAGCCGTTGGCGACGACCGGCGCATCGGGGTCGTGACAGACCACGGCGAAGGCGCGCGTGCCCTCCGGGGCGCCGGTCCAGCGCAGCGCCGGCGAGACGTCGTCACCCTCGCCGGTGTGCCTGGTCGGAATGCGACCCCCTTCCTGGAAGGCGTCGCTCGTGAGCTGCATCGTCGAAAGTGCGAATACCATAGCGGCCTCCTGACCAGCGTCCCTCGCCGACGAGCGATGCTGCCACAAGTGGCCCGTCTTTGGCGAGCGCTTACCGTCGAAAAGACCGCCTGCTCGCAGGCCACGGTCGTTTGCCGGACGCGCAGGTCAAGCCTGGATGGTGACCGTACCGGTGTTGCCGTCGACGGTGACGAGAGCGCCCGGAGGGATGAGCGTGGTGGCACCCTGGACGGCGACAACGGCAGGGATGCCGAACTCCCGTGCGACCGTCGACGCGTGAGAGAGCATGCCGCCCCTTTCGACGACGACGCCCGCCGCCGGCCAGAAGAGCGGGGTCCAGGGGGCGTCGGTGTACGGGGCGACGAGGATCTCGCCGGGTTCTATCAGCGCCTCGTCACCCGCCTCCGCGTTCATGACGATACGGGCGCGGCCGGTGGCGACGCCCGCACTCACGCCCATTCCGGTCAGGGTAGCACCGGCGGGGGTCACGGCGGCGGTGTGCTCCAGGGTAAGCGGCAGCTCGAAGGTGACTGGCAGCTCGAGCGCATGGAGGCGCTCGTACTCCTCGCGGCGGATGCGCACCCGCTCCTTCGCGGTGGCACCGTCCAGGGCGCCGGCCACGGCTTGGCGCAGCTCGGCCAGGCGGAGGAAGAAGACGTCTTCTTCCGCGGCGATGAGGTCCCGCTCGGCCAGGCGGCGGCCAAGCTCTCGCAACGGCGGACGAAAGGCGCGCGAGGCCTCGGCCCAGGTCGCCTTCGTGCGCTCACGGCCGCGGACGTAGCGCTGGGCGTCGTCGAGCAGGACGCGGAAGCGCTTTGCATCCTCCTCGGAGAGGCGACGCTCGATGCGCGCTTCGAGCCGTTCGCGCTCGCGTGCCGCGCGCTCTTCCTGGCGAACCGGGTCCTTTGTCGCCGGCAGCGAGATCGTCGCGCGCAGGGCGGAGAGGACGAAGGAGGGGTCTTCGCCCCAGTCGGGCACGGAGGGGTCGACTTCGCGCTGGCCGCGAAAACCGAGCGACTCGTCGAATTCGGCGAAGGCGGCGGCGAAGCGGTGCCAGGCGGCGTCGGGCGGGCTCTCCAGCCGTTCCCTCAGGACGTCGACGGGTTCGTGCTCGATAGCCTTCGCGACCGCGGCGGACTTGCGGGCGGCGCGCGAGAGCTTCCAGATGGCGGCCACCGGCGCGGCGCTCGTCAGGTCGCGCAAAGCGCTGGTAAGGACCGTTCCCCACTCGGGCGGGTGGCCCGGGAAGGTGCGGTCGAGGAGCGACGACAGGGGCGCCAGCTGTTCGGCGCCGCCAATAGAGACATAGGCGTGGTCCACGAAGAGGCCGCCGGTGAGCGCGATCGTGCGGTCAACTCGTTCGAGGAGGCGGGCGTCGCTTTCGCGGCGGAGGGCGGCACGCAGGGCAGCGAGGCGGGCGCGGTGGGCGACAGCGGCGCGCTGGGGCGTACGGGCGAGGGCCGTCGCCCAGAGTCGCTCGATCTTCCCCCGCGTGCGCAGAGCGCGGCGGGTGTTCTCCGAGATGCCGGAGGCGGTCCGTCCCCCGCGCATGAACTGGCCGAGCATGTCGGAGCTCTCCTCGGGCTGGTAGGAGCCGACGTAGGCGCCGAGCCAGGCGATGTTGACTGCCCAGCGGCCGCCGAAGAAGCCGAAGATGTTCGCCTCGGGGAGGGTGGCGACGACGACCTGGTCGCCGAGGCCCGCCTCGCTCACGAGCCGGCGGGCGTAGATCTCCATGTAGGTGGAGATGACGTCGGCGGAGAGGGGGCGCGTGATCCCGGGCAGCACCTCTTCGACGTTGCCGGTGCCCCAAAGGTTGTAGGCCGGGTGCCCCCCTGTGTCCCAGCTCGTTAGGTCGTCCAGCAGCGGCACCACGCGCTCACCCATGGCCACCCACGACCTCCATATTCAGCGTTGTTGTCAGGCGAAGTATCGCGTGCCGCGTGCTACGGGCCACGATCGTAAAGCGCTCCCGGCTGGTGTCAGGGGGGCGAGAGTCGCCTACACTCAGCGTGCGAGCCGCGCCTCGCCCGCCAGTGCGCCGACCGCAGGGCGCCCGGCCGACGAAATTCGAGGAGGAGCCCTGCGCCGCCGTGATCCGGTTAACGGGGGAGATGCGTGAGGCCTTCGCCAATGCCCTTGCAGAAGGCGCGCCTGCGCTATTGGCGACGGCCTCCGCCGCCTGCGTGCCCGACGTCGCCTTCAAGGGCAGCCTGATAGTCTGGGACGACGAGCACCTCGCCTTCTGGGAACGTAGCCATGGCCGCACACTGCGGAACATCGCCGAGAACCCGCACGTCTGTGTGCACTTCCGGAACGCGGGACGGCGGCTCTCCTGGAAGCTCTTCGGCCGCGCCCGACTCATCCGCACAGGCGACCTTCGGGAGCAGATCATGGCGCAAACGCCCGAGGCGGAACTGCGCCAGGACCCCGAGCGCCGCGGCATTGCCGTCCTCATCGCCGTCGACGAGGTGCGCCAGGGCGGCGAGACGATCATGACGCGCGACTGAGGCCGCCGCCGCCTGGGATCCCCTCTCAGGCCTCGTCGGCGTCAGTCCCGCAGCAGCCGTCATCGGGCTCTTGTTCCTGGATGGCTGGCGCGTCGAACGAACGGGCGGGGATGACGCCGAGCCGTTCGCACTCGCCGTCCAGGAAAGCGGCGAGGGCGACGCCGAGCTTGCCGTACAGCGGAAGCCCCTCAGCGCAGAGGGCCAGGCGCCGCCCGAGTGCGGGCGCCCAGCAGGCGAGGTGGTCGCGCAGGAAGAGCTCGGCGCTTTCGCGGCAGATCTCGGCCCGGTCGCTCTCGCCGGCCGCGAGCGCGTTCGCCTCCTTCAGGCAGACGATCGACATGAACTCGAGCTCTGGTGAGGCGTGGTCGGGACGCTCCCGGTCGTCGCCGCCCGTTTCGAGGCCGTGGGCGCGGTAGAAGCCGGCGATGTCGGCCATGATCGCCGTCTGCTGGAAGATCTCGCCGCCGCTGTAGGCGGTCTCGTAGTCCGGGCAGTCGTTGGAGGCGGTGAGGCTAAAGGTAACGCGGTGCGCCGCCTGGAGGGCCTCGACGGGCTCGTCGAGGTCTTCGAGGATGGGGGCGAGGGAGGGGGGAGCGACGACGCTTGCCTGGAGCAGGCCGGCGACGGCCGGGGCGAGCTGCTCGCGCAGCTCCTCGAGGCGCGCCGGCCAGGGGTAGGCGAGGGCGCGGCTGAAGAAGCCGTAGACGATTGCGCGGTCGATGGCTGCGCTCCATGCGGTGCGCGTCCCCGTTTCGTTCGGTGCCGTCAACATCTCGTCGCCTCCTAGATCGAGTTGAGCTGGCCTGGGCGCTCGATGAGCGGCTCCTGGACGGTGACACGCACGATCTCCCGGCCGTCGCGGTCGAAGCCGATGACGGCGTCGTTGAAGAGCTCGCGCTTTTGGCCGCCGACGGTGACCTCACCGACCTTCGGCCCCTGCTCCCATTTGTAGCTGAAGACGATCTGCTGGCTGGCGCGGAAGAGCTGGAGGACAGCGAGCGTCTCCCGACTGGGGTTGGTGTACGCGGCGATCGCGTCTTCCACGCCGGGCCCGAACATCTGGTGGAGGTAGTCGCGCGGGACCCAGCGGGGCGGGATGTAGTAGACGTTCGGCTGGGTGCCGAACTGGGGGTAGAGCGGCAAGGCGACCTTCGCCACATGCACGAGGTAGTAGAGCGGGTTCTGGCGGTCTTCGAGCCACTGGCCGTCGTCGCCGACCTGCACGAGGCCCTGGAGGCGTATCTTGCCCACGCAGGCGGCCATGCAGCGCGTCTCCATGGGGAGCCCTTCGGTCAGGGGGTCGGTGCCCTCGACGCGGGGGAAGCAGCCAATGCACTTCTCCGAGGTGCGGGTGCTCGGTCGGTACATGGACTTCTTGTACGGGCAGGCCTCCACGCATTTGCGGTAGCCGCGGCAGCGGCTCTCGTCGATGAGGACGATGCCGTCCTCTTCGCGCTTGTAGATGGCGTTACGGGGGCAGGCGGCGAGGCAGGCGGGGTAGGTGCAGTGGTTGCAGATACGCTGGAGGTAGAAGAACCAGCCGCTGTGCTCGGGCAGGGAGGTCCCCTCTTTCGGTGCCCGCGTGGCCGTGTCCTCGTAGATGTTCGGCGCCTTCCACTCCTCTTCGTCGGGGATGTAGCCGGTGACCATCTGGTTCACGCCGTCGGCGGTTTCGAAGATGGTCTTGCCTTCGAAGGTGCCGTAGGGGGCGCTCTTCGGGTCTTTCTGGCCGGTGTTCCACACCTGCCCGCCCGGGTTCGCCTTCTCCTGGAGGGCGAGGATCTTCACGTCCCAGTGCTGCGGGTAGCCGCCGTAGGGCTTTGTCTCGACGTTGTTCCACCACATCAGCTCCTGGCCGGGAGAGAAGGTCCAGGTGGACTTGCAGGCCATAGTGCAGGTCTGGCAGGCGATGCAGCGGTTGATATTGAAGACGGCGGCGAACTGACGCTTCGCCTTGCCGTTCTCGAAGCGGTAGTCCATCTGCCGGCCGAGGTGCCAGTTGTAGACCTTTGGCATCAGTGCTCCTCCTGGTCTGGCGGGGGCGGGCGGGCGGCAGGCGCGGCCCGTCCGTCGCTGCCGTCGCTACGCCTGCTTCAGCCGGATGAGGCCGCCGGCGAGATAGGTCTTCATGAAGTCGTCTTCCCCGGCCGGTGACATGCCCGAGGCACCCGGCGCCCAGGCGCCCTTGCCGCCCAGGCCGCCATCCTCCGCCTTCGTGATCCGGATAAGGGTTTCCTTCGGCGTTGTATTGACGGCGTGGTTGTCCTCGTCGAAGCCGAAGACAAAGCCAATGCCGCCACCTTTCTTGTGGAAGAGGGAGTCCGTCTGGTGCATCGGCGGCGCCCAGCCGCGCGTCACGCTCTGCTGGCTGCCGCTCCGGAAGCTCGACTGGTAGCCCGTCTCCGGAGCGAGCGCCCGCCCGTCGGCCCGCTGCTTCGCCCCGCGCACGGTGCCCGGCGTCGACATGTAGTAGGCGTGCTTCATCATCGTCACGCCCCGGGGGAAGGCCGGATTGTAGTTGGCGCGCGCCATCAGCCGGGCGACCGACAGGAAGGACGGATCCTTGTCCGCACCGACGTAGGGGCGGTCGGCGGGGTTGGCGTCGATCCAGATGTAGTCGCCGTCGGCGATGCCCAGCTCGTGCGCGTCCTCGGGGTTGATGTGCAGCTGCGCGTCACCGACACCCGGCAGCCGCTTCTCCGCGCGGTAGGGGTCGCCGAAGTTGCTGTTCCAGATCCAGTTCCAGTCGGTGATCGACCAGGAGGAGTGGGTGCTGTGGCGGGACTTTGGGGTGAGGAAGTGGAAGCGGAAGCCCTGCTCCCAGAGCGGATTCGTCGTCTTCTTCACGTCGCCCCACGCCATCTTCAGATTGCGGACAGCGCGATGGTCAGGGTCGGCGCTTTTTGCCGGAATGCCGTAGTCCTTCGGCCGGATGTAGGGGCTCGTGGAGACGATGACGTTCGGCAGGTAGCGCGTCGCCTCCACAGCTTCGCGGTGGACGATCAGGTTCTCGCCGTACTCGAT
>JADLBJ010000128.1 GCA_020847765.1 Dehalococcoidia bacterium | reverse complement strand
GCCTGATCATGGTTCTGCGCACCGACGACGCCGACCTCGCCGGGCGCCTCGGTGACCCCCGACTCTCGCTTGCAGACCCGTATGGGCGTACGCTTCTCTTGCTCGCGATCGCGTGGTTCGTGCTCGCGGCTGCTGTCGCCGCCATGGCCTTCTGGCTTCATCCTGCCCAGGCCAGGCGGTCACCGGCCGAGGCCACGCCCGAAGCGGTTCAGAGAGAGCGCGAGCGAGTCGGGCGCGCGATCCGGCAGATGGACCGTGTGCTGAAGCTCGAGCGTGCGGTGTCCCTCGTCGCCCTCGCCCTCGGCGCCTCACTGCACGCCGGCGGGCTGTTCTAAAGCGGAGGCCCCATTCGTGCCAAAGACGATCGCCATCACCCCGTCCTGGTACTGGCCCGCCGGCATCCCTCGCGTCTTCGGCATTCCTCCCTTCTCCCTCGCCGAGATCTGCGTCGGCCGAAACGCGCGCGACCACGCCGGCGACGTCGCGCTCGCCAGCGGCCGGACCAGCTTCACTGCTGCTGACCTCCAGAGCGCCGTCCGCGCCGCGGCAGCCACCCTCGTCGCACAGGCCGGGCCAGGAGGCCGCGTCGTCCTCACCGACGACCTCAGCGCGGAGACGGTTGTACACCTTCTCGGCGCGCTCGCGGCCGGGCTCCATGTCCGCCTGGTACCGCGCAACCGGCTCGCTTCGGCCACGGCGGAAGCGCCGGGCGCCGTCGTCGTCGAGAACCCGGGCGCGATCGACCCGACTCGCGTGCCCGCCTCCAATGGTCACCACCCTGACCTCGCCACCGCCGCCGTCACCATCGACGGCCCGCGAGGCCCGGTCAGCCACACCCATCGCTCCCTGCTGGCGAGCGCCCTCAACATCATCACCTTCCTCGACGCCCGTCCCGGCCGGCCCTGGGCCGCAACCCTTCCCCTTTCCCGCTGGGAAGGCCTGATCTCCGTCCTTATCCCGCTCTACCTCGGATCGCCGCTCCTGCTCACGCCCGCCACCGGCGACCCGGAGGAGATCGTTCGCACCGCCGTCCAGCACCAGGCCGGGTACATGCTCGCCGATCTCGACGCCGCCGCCCTGCTCACCCGCGAAGCCAAAAAGTCCGTCAAAGACGCCCGCCGCATGCTGGACGCCGTCCTCCTGGCGACGCCGGGCATGTTCGACGCCGACGAGCGCCGCCGCGTCGCTAAGTCGTTCGAAAGCCCCGCACTCACCTTCTGGGGTATGCCGGAGACGGGCCCGATCTTCGCCTCGCATCCGTCCTGGTACATCGACGAGTCGATCGGCATCCCGCTGACCAACGTCCACGTCGTGCCGGCAGACCCGCGGACAGGCGCGCCCCTCCAGGCTCTCTGGGAGCTCGTCGAATCCGCCGAGGTGACCGTTCGCACCCCGGGTCTCATGTATACTGGAAGCGCGGGTGAGGACGCCCGCTTCGTCGACCATCGGTTCCGCACTGGCATGATCGCCTCGTCGGACGCGAACGGGATGATCTACCTGCTTGGCGAGCAGTAGCCGCGGAGCCTGCGCCCGCGCCCGTATGACGCCGATCATGGGCACCTGCATCGGCCGCCCCCTATCGTGACCCGCGCAGGGGCGGTGCTCACCCACGCCACACGCAAAGGAGAGAGTGTATGTTCGCACCTTCCATCAACGTCGATCTGGACAAGCTCGCGGAGACCGACGAGAAGACCGAAAAGGCCCCCGCCAAGAAGGTAGCCCGTCCTGCCAGCCGCCGCCCCGTGGCGAGCCAGGACAAGGCCGACAAAGACAAGTAAGCAGCTCGCGCTGCGCCCACCGTGGCTGCTCAGGGCGCGCCGGCGCCGACCCTCCGGCGCCTCCACCTCGGGAGGTGGGCGCGCACCTGAGCATGCCGCCTTCACCAGCCTGCCGCCGACTGATGGCACTTCAGGCGTAAACCTGCGACACCGAGCGGCCAGCGGCCCGACCTCTGCAGCGGAAACCCTCCCCGCGATTCGGGCCCTCGGACCCATTCCGGTGCTGTCGGGCGCTTCGCTTCATCCCCGTACTTCCGCGTTCTTTCCCTGTTGAACTGAACGGCCAGCCAGCCAATTGTCGTGAACTGCAGCCGTTGTTATAGTTGCCGGCTATCACGGGCATCAGCCCGCGTTCGGGATGGAGGGAAATTGGAATGTCAGAGGCTGACAACTACTGGACGCGCGCGCGCAGGCGCAGCTTTAGCCGCAGACGATTCGTCGCCGGCGCCGGCAGCCTCGCTGCCGGATCGGCCGCCATCCTCGCCGGCTGCGGCGACGACGATGACAAAGGCAACGGGACGGCCACGAGCACGAGCAGTGGTGGCGCCTCGCCGAGCGCCTCGGCCAGCGGCGCCGCAAGTGCCTCGGCGTCCGCTGCTGCCAAGCCCGTGCCGGGCGGAACGCTGCGTCTGGCCAAGCTGGCAGCCGACCCTGGCGTCGATCCCGCTGTCTACCATCTCAACAACGGCGAGATCGTCAACACGGTCTTCACCCAGACGATGTGCTACCGGGTGAGCACCAACAAGTTCGCCATGGACGGCATGGTCAGCTTCGAGCAAGTGGACCCCCTGACCATCGTCTGGAAGGTCCGGCCGAACATGAAGTTCCACAACGGAGATCCGGTCACTGCCGAGGACTGGGCCTACTCCATGACTCGCGTTCCCATCATCACAAAGGAGCGCCGCGGTCACACCGGCACGCCGCTCTTCAACTACATCGACAGCGTCACAGCCACCGAGCCACTGGTCGCCACCATGAAGCTCAAGCGGCCCAACCCGTCGACGACCATCCACATGGCGCGGCAATACTTCGCCTTCATCAACAAGAAGGTGACCGAGGCCCAGCCCGTGAGCAGCGGCGGCGCGACCAAGGACGTCCAGGAAGGGCCCGTCGGCGCCGGCAGCGGCCAGATGATGATCCAGTCGCGCGACGCCACTGGCTCGAAGCTCGTCAAGAACCCCAACTACTTCAAGCACGAGCCGGCCAACGACGGCTTCAACGTCGACGGCCCCTACATCGCGGGTATCGACACCCGCGTCCTGCCGGACTTCGCAGCCCAGAAGGCGTCGTTCCTGGCTGGTGACCTCGACATTCTCCCCGGCGGCGTCGACCCGCTGGACCTCGACACCTTCAAGAAGAACAAGAACGTCACCCTGAAGGAAGTGCCCAACCCTGCCTGGGTCATCTTCGGCTTCGACCACAAGAAGCTTTTCGACACGCGTGCCCGCCAGGCCATTCGCCTCGCCATCGACTACGACGCCTACATCGGCAGCATCGTCGCTCAGAAGGCGGTCTACCAGGCGCCCGTCAACCAGGCCGTTCCCGCCTTCCAGCCCTGGGACCAGGCGAAGATCAAGTCCAACTACGTCTACGACCCGGCGAAGGCCAAGGCCCTCTGGGAGCAGGCTGGGAAGCCGGTCGATAAGCTCCGCATCCTCACTGGGAACGACGGTCAGGCAGGTGTTGACGTGGCGTCCTTCGCGGCCTCCAGCATCAAGAAGGCGATCGGTGTGGACGTCGTGGTCGAGCAGGTCGATCCCCAGACATGGGCCCAGCGCGCCAACCGCGTCCCCGACAAGGATTGGGAGATGCTGCAGTCCGGCCACGATGGGGTCGGGGCAGTCTCCGGCGTGCCCGAGGACTCCTCGCTGATCTGGTTCGACCCGCGTGGCTATGGCCCGCTCTCCTTCCAGTTCGCGACCGACTCCGACAAGCCAGAAGTCAAGGCACAGGCCGAGAAGGTGCTCGCGCTGATGCAGCAGCAAGAGACAGAGTTGGACGTGAACAAGCGGAAGCAGATCCTCTCTGACCTGCAGCAGTACATCTTCGAGAACGCCATCCTCGGCGCGCTCATGCCCATCCGCTCCAACCAGGTCTTCGCCTACAACGCTCGTCTCCAGGACGTCACCCCCGAAGACTGGTCGGCGTATTACTACGCCTACCGCCGGCAGACGACCTGGATAAAGGCCTGAGCGTCAGCCCGGCCAATCCTCTCGCCACCCCGCCGGGATCCCCGGCGGGGTGGCTTTTTTCCGCGCGTGGCGGCGGTCCCTCCTGCGGTAACTGGCTGCCGGGCGAGATCGCAGCCTAGAGCCGGCCGCGAAGCCGGGGGTCGAGCGTGTCTCGGAGGGAATCGCCCACCAGGTTGAAGGCCAGCACCGAGACGGAGAGCGCCAGTCCCGGGAAGATCGCGATCCACGGTGCTCGCACGAAGAACTCGCGCGCCTTCCCGCTCAGGTCGGCCCCCCACGACGGCGTCCCCGGCTCCACGCCGACGCCGAGGAAGCTCAGGCTCGACTCAGTCAGGATCGCCGCCGGGAGCGAGGTACTGGTGACGATGATCATCAGCCCGGCAAGGTTGGGCAGGATATGCCGCAGCATGATCCGGAACTCGCTCGCGCCAACGACTCGCGCCGCTTCCACGTACTGCGCCCCCCGCTGCTCCAGCACCGAACCGCGCATGATGCGAAAAATCAAGGGCGTGTACAGCACGCAGATGGCCAGGATGACCAGCACCTCGCCTTTCGACAGTCCCAGCCATCCCAGCTCTGGCACGTCCTTCCCTATCGACGTCCGTAACGTCAGCGCGAACAGGATCGCCGGGAAGGCGATCAAGATCTCCGCAGCCCGGCTCAGCAGAATGTCGACGACGCCTCGCAAGAACCCGGCCAGCAGTGCCAATGCCGTCCCACCGATGATGCTGACGACCACGGTGGCCAGGCCCACGCGGAGCGACACGCGCGCCCCGTAGACGACTCGCGCGAACACGTCCTTCCCCTCCCGCGTCGTGCCGAACCAGTGGTCGCCGCTCGGGCTCTGCAGCACGTCGCTGCTAAACCCTTGCGGATCTTTGTTCGTGATGAGCGGTGCAGCGATGGCACAAAACACCACGATGGCGATGAAAACGACGCCGATGACCCCGAGAGGCTGCTGACGGATGAACCGCGTCAGCCAGGCGAATCGTCGCCGGGGACTCATGACGTATTCGAAGTCAAGTGTCGGGGAGGCCGCCTGAGCAGTCATAGGTGCTAGTACCTGATTCTCGGATCGACGACGGTATAGAGAATGTCCACTCCTATATTGATAAGCAGGAACATAAGAGCGAAGACCATCACTGTGCCGAGCACCAAAATGTAATCCAGAGTCAGCACAGCGTCGTATGTCAGAAGCCCAAGCCCCGGAATGGCAAAGATCTGCTCCGCGATCACGGAACCGCCAAGAATTGTCCCGAGCTGGAGGCCAATCACGGTGATAAGCGTGATCAGTGAGTTCCGGAAAACGTGCTGGATGACGACAACGCGCTCCTGCAGCCCTTTCGCTCGTGCTGTTCGCACATGATCGGAGTAGAGCGTCTCAAGCATTGACGAACGTACTATCCGCGCGACGTATGCCGAGCTCGATATCGACAACACGAGTGCCGGCCAAATCATGATGCCCAGGTTCTTTATAGGGTTCTCCGTGAACGATACAAACTCCGGAGCCAGTGGCGTCCAGCTCCACCAGATCGCCGGAAGCGTCAACAGAAGCGTCGCCGTCCAGAAGTTCGGGATGGATATCCCTGCAATCGTGCTCACCCGCAAGAGATAGTCGAGCCAGCTGTTCCGCTTGACAGCCGAAATGATGCCAACAGCAATGCCCACCAACGAAGAGATGCTGATCGTCAGTAGCCCGATCTCCACCGTGTTGCCAATCCGCTCTCTGATCTGGCCTGCCACCGACTTGCGCGGCGGCTTCAGCGACTTTCCCAGATCACCGGTGATCGCGTGGCCTGCCCAGTCGAAATACTGCACGTACCAGGGCCGGTCGAGCCCCAGCTGATGCTCGAAATCCTTCTCCCGCGCGGATTCGTTAAAACCCCCAACGACTGCCAACGCCGCGTTCCCCGGTCGGATGAACAGCAACAGGAACAGGAGGAGGGACATCAGGAACAACATCACGGGCAGACCGATCAGCCGGCGAATCACATAGGCGCGCATGACTCTCCCCCAACCCCGGCCAGGCGCATAGCGGCCGTCGCCCGCACCTCCCCCGAGCCCCGCCTTGGCCCCGCCAAGCGCGCCCCGGTCGACAGGAGTGGCAACGCCCCCAGAGCCACTGTCACGGACTGTCCACGAACGTACCTTCCCCGACTGGCGGAGAGCTTGACACGTCCGCGCCGGGGCATTCTGGACGACTGGCCAGTAGATTGCAACGCGCCGCCGCCGCTCGCCGCCGGCGCCGCGGTCAGCGCACGCTCAGACGGCCGCCCGCCGCTTTGTTATGTCAGCACAGGCCTCGCATAAGCTGGGGGGGATGAGCCCGGCGGCCATCAGGAGGGCGAAGAGCCTGCAGCCAAGACAAAAGCCCAGAAACGCTTCGAGCGAGGCGGCGACCATGATGGCGGCGACCAGGGCGTACGCCAGTGCATTCAGCCCGAACGCGAACGCCAACAGCGTCGCCGCCAGAGAGAGCGTCGCGCCGATCCCCTGTGCGAAACGCTTCGGCGGACCCGGCGTTGGCCGTTCCGCCAGCGGCAGCGCCGGCACGACCACCCGCGTCACGAGAAGCGCCAGCGGGCTCACACGCGGCCCGCAGAAAACCCGAGCAACGAACCCGAAGCAGAGCACCGGCACCAGCCAGATCGCCTGGAAGGCAAGGATTGCGGCCGTCATCAGGACCACGCCCGACGCCACCAGCCGTGCGGCCACCTCGTTGACCGGGTCGGGAAAGCGAAGGAACTCTCGCACCACCTCACGCTATCGACCGCTCCGTTTCCCAGCAAGCCGCGTCGACCGGGCAATAACGACCACGCCCCCGAGGCGACTCAATCTTGAGTCTTGGCACGGGCTGGCCGAAGGTGCGGACATGCGCGCGCGCGCGCCTGACCGGAGGACCGCGCTCTGAACTGGCTGACCCTCCTCTTGCTGCTGGTGCTCGGGTCGCTCACGTACCGTGCCTACCGCAACGGCTTCGTCCGCGAGCTCGTCTCGCTCTCCGCCGTCATCCTCGCCGTCCCCCTGGCCGGCGTTCTCTACGACGACCTCTACCGCAAGGTCCACCCCATCGTCGACAGCGAAGCGCTGGCATACCTCATCTCCTTCCTCGCCATCCTCGCAGGGGTCGTCGTGGGCGGACAGGTGGCCGCCCACACTCTCAAGAAGACGGTTGCCCTCCTGAACCTCGGCGCTGCCGACCGGCTGGCGGGCGCTGCCTTCGGCCTCGCCAAGACAGCGCTCGCCTGCCAGGTGGTCCTCCTCGCCCTGGTCGCGTTCCCGCGCCCGGACGCGCGCGACGCCATCCACGATTCTGCCGTCGCCCGCCTCCTTCTCGACACTGCGCCGCCAGCGCTGACGGTCCTCCCCGCGCGCTTCGATCGTGCCGTCGACGCCTTCCGCCACAATGACACGCCGACCGGTCAGGCGGCCGCGCCAGATCCCTCCGCGACCTCGGCACGCTGAATCCGGGGGTTTCCCCAGATTGCCCGTCTGATTTTGCCCCTCACAATGAAGGGAACTTTTCCCAGGAGCCCTGCCTGATGGACTTCCCCCTGAGGCGAGCCTCGCTGCTCGTTTCCCTCTGCCTTGCCACCGGCGTCCTCGCCTTCGGCGCCGCCTGCGGTGACGACGACGACAGCGGACCGAGCGAGTTCGGCAGCACCAGTAGCAGCAGCAGCAACAACAGCAACAGCTCCAGCAGCAGCGGCAACAAGTCGCTCGACACCTGGCTCACGAAGGTCTGCGACGCCGCCAAGGACTACAACGCCACGACGGACAAGCTCTCCCTGGAGCTCGACAAGGTCGATCTCGAGAAGGACCCGAAGGGCGGCAAGACGACCCTGCTCGACGTCTATGGTCGCGGACGAAAGGCGCAGGACGACGCCGTCAAAGCCGTCAACAAAGCCGGCACGCCCGACATCAAAGGTGGCGCTGACGTCAAGAAGGCCCTGGACACAGCGCTCAAGACGAACCAGCAAGCCCTCGACGGCGTGATCGCCAAGATTAAGGCCGCCGACCCGAAGTCGGCCGACTTCGCCGACAAGGTCGATCAGGCGTTCACCGAGGCCGAGTCCGACCACTTCCGCTCGGACCTCGAGAAGATCACCGCCAAACAGCCTGCCGTCCAGGACGTGATCGACGGCTTCGACGCCGACGAAGAGTGCGCCTCGGTGGTGTTCTCCGGCGACTAGGCACTCGCCCGTCCTCGCCTGCACGGCGTTGGGACTGCCGTCTAACCTTCCGGGGCGGCGTGCCGGCAACCTCACCCGCCGGCGCGCCGCCCCGCCTTCTTCCCCCGCGACGCCTTCTTCGCTCCCTTCTTGGGACCCGCGGGACGCCCTTCTTCCGCCTTCTTGGCCGGAGCTTTCACGCCTCCGGACACCGCCGGCTCGGGAGCACTTCCCACCACGGCAGTCAGTGCGCCCTCCAACAGGACGATCCGCGTCCGGATGGCGTCAATCTGCACCGCCAGCTCGTGGACGTCGGCCATCTGCGCGCTCGCCGCTGCCCCGCCCGCCGGTCCCCATGCGGCGGCCGCGTCCTGCAGAAGGCCGGCCGTTGTCGCCGCGGCCTGTTCGAAAGCCGCCACCGCTGCCTGCGGCTCCCGCAGCGCTAGATCGAACGCCGCCTGCCAGGCCGCGAGGTGCGCCTCGATAAGGCCCTGCCACGCCGTGAACATCGCAGAGGGATCTCGCGCCATCGCCGGATCCTAGCCGAGCGCCCGCCGCGGAGCGACTCTACTTCTACCGTCGTACCGCTTCCGCGCTCGGTTCCGATAGCTGCGCCGGGGCCGGCACACCGGCGGCCGGATGTCGCACCCTCGCCGCGAGGAGCAGCAAGTCCACTCTGGGCGAGAACCACCGGCGCCAGCACCGGGAACGGGACCGGCCGACCGTCTTCCCCGCCGCCCGCAGCCAACGGCCCGGCTCGGACATCGTGGCCCCGCTGGCCGAACAGCCGAAGTCGAGCGGCCCCGCGTCGCCGTCCGCCCAGACATGCTCGTACACGCCGTACCCGGTGAAGCGAACGAGGGCCACAGCAAGAAGGCGTGCCGCGTCAGCCACCCGGCCAACATTGGACGCGCATAGGAGCCGACGGAGCCTCCTCCAATGCTTGTTGCCCGCCGCGACGGCGCCAGCGAGGGCGGCTGCCATGGCGTTCGCGGACCTCGGCGAAGTCCGACTCTTCTACACCGACGACGGCGAGAACGACCCGCCGATTGTCCTCGTCCACGGCTGGACCTGCGACTCGCACGACTGGAGCTGGCAGATCCCTGCCCTCGCCGCCGGCCACCGCGTCGTCGCGTACGACCAGCGGGGACACGGCCGCTCGAGCGCCCCGTCGTCCGGCTATCGACCTCGCACCCTCGCCAACGACCTCGCCGCCCTCTTGAAGCGAATCGACCTTCCGCCCGTCGTCGCCGTCGGCCATTCGCTCGGCGGCGCCGTGGTCAGCGCCCTCGCCGTCGAGCACCCGGACGCCGTCCGGGCGATTGTCCCGGTCGATCCCGCCTATGGCGTGGCCCGCGAAACGGCCGAAGCCCTCCTCCTGCCACTGCTCGAGGCGATCAAAGAAGACGACAACGGCCATCAGGCTGCCCTCAGCCTCTTCGCCCAGATGTACACGCCGGCCTCGCCGGCGGGACTGCGGACCTGGCACGAACGTCGCGTGCTCGGCTGCCCGCATCACGTCCTCTGGCAGGTCCTCGACGGTCTGTTCGCAAGCGACGACCAGTTCGGCGTCCGGCCGCAAAGCGACGCCTATCTGGCGCGCCGGGCCTGCCCCGTCCTCAGCTTCCACGCGGATCCCGCCCACGCCGCCTGGGAAGCCGGCGTCTTCAGACACCCATACTCGAAAGCGATCGGCTGGGAAGGCTCCGGCCATTTCCTCCATCAGGAGCGGCCACTCGAGTTCAACGCGATCCTCCAAGACTGGATCACCGGCCTGCCCTGAGCGGGCAGCACGGACGGCCGCCGCCGCCTTTACGCCCGGCACGGTAGCATGAATCTATGGCCCTGCTCTCCACCGAGTCCCTGACCAAGCGCTACGGCCATGTGACCGCTCTCGACGCTCTCACGGTGACGCTCGAGCCCGGGATCCTCGGCCTCGTCGGTGCTAACGGCGCGGGCAAGAGCACGCTCCTCAAGATCCTGCTCGGCCTCGTCGAGCCCACGGCCGGTTCTGCCACGCTGCTCGGTTTCGACACTGGGCGGCAGGGCGTCAGCCTCCGCCAGTACGTCGGGTACATGCCCGAGCACGACTGCCTTCCCACGGACATGAGCGCGACCGACTTCGTCTCCCACATGGCCCAGGTGAGCGGACTTCCGCGCGGCGCCGCCCGCGAGCGAACCGCGGAAACCCTCCGCCACGTCGGGCTCTTTGAAGAGCGCTACCGCGAGATGCGCGGCTACTCGACGGGCATGAAACAGCGCGTCAAGCTCGCCCAGGCCCTGGTCCACGATCCCCGCGTCATGCTCCTCGACGAGCCCACCAACGGCCTCGACCCCGCCGGACGGGACGAGATGCTCGACCTGGTCCGCCGCACCGGCAGCGAGTTCGGCATCTCCGTCATCATGTCGTCGCACCTGCTCGGCGAGATCGAGCGCGTCTGCGACCATCTAATCGTGATCGACGCAGGCCGCCTCGTGCAGTCCGCGCCGATGGCCACCTTCACCGCTGCCACCGGCCTCCTCGCCGTCGAAGTTGAAGGCCGACAGGAGCCCCTCGCCGAGCGGCTCGCCGCCGAGGGGCTGCGCGTCCGCCCCGAGGGCCGCTTCCTCCTCGTCGGCCTCGCCGGCGAGCGCACCTATGACCTCGTGCGCGACGCCGTCGTCGACCTCGGCCTGGGCCTCGTGCGCATCGAGCAGCGGCGGCAGACGCTCGAAGAGCTGTTCCGCGAACCAGGCGCCGTGGAGGACCGCGATGCAGTCCTCGCCTGACCTCGCCGCAGGGAACATCTACGACCTCGGCTACCGTCGCTACCAGGGCGCCCGCCTGGGCCGGCGCCAGGCGGTCCTCACCATCTACCTCCAGAGCCTGCGGGCAGCCTTCGGCCTCGGGCGGCGACCGGCCGCGAAGATCGTGCCGGTCGCCCTGGTGGTCCTCGCCCTTTTTCCCGCCGCCCTCCGCCTTGGCATCGCGGCCGCCACCGACCAGAACATCCGTATCGTCGAGCCGGCGAACTACTACTCGTACATCCAGATCCTGCTCGCGCTCTTCGTTGCCGCCCAGGCACCCGAGCTCGTCGGTCGAGACCTCCGCAACAACACCCGACCCCTGTACTTCTCACGGGCCATCCGTCGCTCCGACTACGCCCTCGCCAAGCTCGTAGCCCTGGCCAGCGCGATGCTCTTCATGACCGCCCTCCCCCAGGTCGTCCTGTACGTCGGCAACGCCTTTGCCGGCTCCCATGTCTGGCCGGAGATGCGCGACAGCGCGCCCGACCTGCCCCGCATCGCCGTCAGCGCCGTCGCCCTCTCACTCTTCATGGCGGCCGTCTCACTCGCCGTCGCCGCGCAGACCTCTCGCCGTGCTTTTGCAGCAGGCGGCATCATCGCCCTCTTCGTCTTTTCCGGCACAGTCGGCGGCGTCCTCGTCGAAGCCGGCTCAGCGCTCTGGAACCGCCTCGGCATCCTCATCAGTCTCTACGACGTCATGCGCGGCGCAACCTTCTGGATCTTCGCCACCGACCCGGAGCCAGAGAGCCAGCTCGGCCGCGCCGACCTCCCGGGACCCCTCTATGCGGCCCTGCTCGCCGCTCTTGCCAGCCTGGCGCTGGTGCTCCTCCTACGGCGCTATATGCGCTTCCGGCCATGAGCACCGCACCCGCACCCGCAGGCGGCCCAGCCGCGCGCGCCGCGATCGAGCTCGTCGACGTCTCCCGCTGGTACGGGAATGTCGTCGCCGTCAACGAGATAAGCTTCGCCCTGGGTCCCGGTATCGCGGGCCTCCTCGGACCCAATGGCGCCGGCAAGTCCACCATCCTCCACATGCTCAGCGGCTTCCTCCGACCCTCCGCCGGCACCATTCGCGTCCTCGGCCAACCTGTCTGGAAGAACCCCTCCGTCTACCGCGAAATCGGCCTCGTGCCCGAACGCGAGGCGCTCTATCCCTTCCTCACCGCCTTCGAGTTCGTCCTCCTCGGCGCCCGGCTCCACCGCCTGCCCGACCCGGAAGCCGCCGCAGCCCGGGCGATCGACATGGTCGATCTCCGGGACGCGCAGCACCGCGCCATCGGTGGCTATTCCAAGGGCATGAAGCAGCGCGTCAAAGTCGCCGCTGCCATCGTCCACGACCCGCGCATCCTCCTCCTCGACGAGCCCTTCAACGGCGCCGACCCGCGGCAGCGCCTGCACCTCATGGACATGCTCCGCACCATGGCCGGCGAAGGCCGCACCATCGTCTTCTCGTCGCACATCCTCGAAGAGGTCGAGCGCCTCGCCGAAAACGTCCTGGTCATCATCGCCGGCCGCCTCGCCGCAGCTGGTGACTTCCATACCATTCGCCGCCTCATGACCGACCGCCCGCACACCTTCACCGTGCGCTCCAGCGACAATCGCCGCCTCGGCGCGGCCCTGATCGCCCAGCCCTCGGTCTTCGGCGTTGATCTCACCGACGGCCTGCTCACCGTCCGCGCCGCCGACCTCGCCGCCTTCGCCTTCGCCGCCCCGCGGGTCGCGCAGACCCAAGGAATCCGCCTCTTCGAAGTTCGCCCGACCGACGAGTCGCTCGAGAGCGTCTTCTCCTACCTGGTGCGGCGATGAACTGGCCCGTGGCCCAACTCACCCTGCGCCTGCTGCTCAACCAGAAGCGCACCGTCCTGCTTGCCGTCCTCGCTCTGGTGCCTGTCCTGCTGGCCGCCGTCTTCCGCTGGGGGAGCTTCGAAGAGCACCCGGCCGACTGGGCGTCGAACCGGCTGATGGCCCAGATCATCGTCGCCGCGCTGCTCCCGCTGGCCGCGCTCATCTTCGGGACGGCCGCCCTCGGCTCCGAAATCGACGACGGCACCGCCGTCTACCTGCTGGCGAAGCCCATCCCCCGCTGGCGCGTCGTCGTGTCGAAGCTGGTGGTCGCCTGGCTGGTCACCGTTGCCTTCGTCCTCATGGCCACGGTGGTTGCCGGCGTCCTCGCCCTCGCCGGCGAAGGCCACGCCCTTGTCGTCGTGGGGTTCGCCGTTGCTGTCATTGCCGGCGCCCTGGCCTACTGCACCGTCTTCCTCGCACTCAGCGTGGCAACCAGCCGGGCCTTCCTCGCCGGGCTCGTCTACGTCTTCATCTGGGAGGGCCTGGTCACTGGCCTATTCGAAGGGACCCGTGTCCTCAGCATCCGTGAATACACCCTCGGCCTGGCCGGCTGGATCGCGTCCCTCAGCCCGAAGACCTTCGAGCCCGAATTGGCTGGCGGCCAGTCGCTCGTTCTCCTCGCCATCGTCTGCCTGGTGGCCGGCTGGGTCGGCGTGCGCCTCCTGCAACGGTTCGAGACCGGCGAGAGCTCCTGAGGCGACACCACGACACTGTTACGCTTCCCGCCCTCAATGGCCACCCATCCCGGCCGATGATCGCCGTGTGGGCCAACCACGGTGGTGGTGGTCGACCGGGACACTTCTCCAGGTCAGCCCGCGCCGGCCACCACCAAACATGCCCGCAAACCTGCCGTCCGGGCCGCCGCTCGTCCCTGCGCTACACTGCAGGGATGCAGACCGAGCGCCTGCGCGCGCTGCTCGCCGAGGTCGCCGACGGCCGCACGCCCATCGACGAGGCCCTCCGCCGCGTCGAGACTCTCCCCTTCGCGGACATCGGCTACGCCGCCATCGACCATCACCGCGGCCTCCGCGACGGTCTTCCCGAGGTGGTCCTCGCCCTCGGCAAGACCCCCGAACAGGTCGCCGAGATCGCCCGGGCCATCACCGCCGAATCTGGACGCGTCCTGGTCACACGGGTCGAACCACCCCACGTCGACGCCCTCCGCGCGGCCATCCCCCTCATCTGCCAGGACACCCGCGCTCGCCTCGCCTGGTACGACGCGCAGCCCCAGACCGCCGTCGGGGCCGTCGCCGTCGTCACCGCCGGCACAGCCGACATCCCCGTCGCCGAAGAAGCGGCAATCACGGCTGAGCTCATGGGCGCGCGCGTGGGCCGCTACTACGACCTCGGCGTTGCCGGCGTCCATCGCATCCTGTCCCGCGTCGAGAGCCTTCGCCAGGCGAACGCCCTGGTCGTCGCGGCGGGCATGGAGGGCGCCCTTCCGAGTGTCGTCGGTGGTCTTGTCTCCACGCCCGTCATCGCCGTGCCCACCTCCGTCGGCTACGGAGCCTCCTTCGGCGGGCTGGCCGCCCTCCTCGGCATGCTCAACAGCTGCGCCACCGGCGTGAGCGTCGTCAACATCGACAACGGCTTCGGCGCCGGCTACCTTGCTGCCACCATCAACCGCCTCGCCGTCGTCGGCGGCAGCGGCCGCGCCGAGACATGACCCGCTCGGCAGGCGCACGTGTCGCCGTCTTCGATTGCTTCTCCGGCATCGCGGGCGACATGACGCTTGCCACCCTCCTCGACGCTGGCGCCAGCCTGGAGGCAGTGAGCACCGGGCTGGCCGGCCTCGGGCTGCCGCCGTTCCAGATCGATCATCGGCAGGTCACGCGTGGCGGCCTGCGCGCCACGCTCCTCACCCTCGACGTTGGCGAAGAGCGGACGTTCCAGCCCGACGAGATGACCGCCCGCATCCGCGCGGCGACCCTTCCCGAGCGCGTCAGGGAGCGCGCGTTCGCCGCCGTCAATTGGCTCGCCCGGGGCGAAGCGGAGGCCCACGCCGAGCCTTCCGCCCGCCTGCACGAGGCCGGCGGCGTTGACGCCCTGATCGACATCGTGGGCAGCATGGTCGCCCTCGAAGACCTCAAGGTCGTAACCGCCTTCTGTCCAGTCGTGACGGTCGGCGCGGGCACGATCGCGCGCACAGCTCACGGGCCCATCCCTGCTGCCCCGGGCCCCGCCGCGGCGGCTATCCTCCAAGCGGCCGGCTTTCCCATGCGCTTCGTCGCCGCCAGCCACGAGCTGGTCACTCCGACGGGGGCGGCCATCCTTGCCGCGGTCGCTCACCCGGGGCCGGCCACCGTCACGCCCCTCGCCCACGGCGCCGGCGCGGGCACGGCGGACCCGTCGGACCGGCCGAACGCCCTCCGCGTCTTCATCGGCACCCTCGCCGCGCGTCACTCCACCCTCCGGCCCCTGGTCCAGCTCGAAGCGAACGTCGACGACATGTCGCCCGCGCTCCTCGCCCACGCCCGCGACCGCCTGCTTGAAGAAGGGGCCCTTGACGCCTGGCTCGAACCAATCGGCATGAAGAAGGGCCGAGCCGCCACGAAACTCGCCGCGCTAGCCCTCCCCGAAGACGAGAACCGGCTGGCGGGCTTGTTCCTTGCCGAGACGACGACGCTCGGCGTTCGCGTCACCGACTACCGGCGCCACGAAGCCGCCCGTGTCGCCGGCGTCTTCCGGTCGAGCCTCGGCGAGGTGCGCACCAAGACGGCCAGCGTCGGTGGCAGCCACCGGACCACCGTCGAGTTCGAAGACGTCAGGCGCCTCGCCCATGAGCGTGGGCTCAGCGCTCTCGAGGTCCAGCGGTGGCTCGAGCGCGAACTGCACGACGCGGAGCGCGATCGCCCTTAACGCACAGCCGGCTCCGTCCCCAGCCGCTCGATCAGGGTGCGCAGCATCCCTTCCCGCTGCTTCAGGTCCTGGCGTAGCTCGTAGTTCTCGGTCTTACCGATCTCCATGCGCAGGTCGCCAAGGCTGCGCTCCAGCAGCTGCCGCAGCAGGGTCACCTCGGCGGGCTCGAGCGAAAGCTCCATGTCTGCCTCCTCGGACCGTGATCAGTGACTGGATGGGAGCATGTCAAGCGCGCGGAAGAGCCGTTCCCGCGCCTCGCGCGCCACCTCTGCGATCTCTTCGTTCTGCACGAGCGCCATCGCCGCGACAGGGTCCATCGCCTCGACGACGCTGCCCGCGCTTGCCGCCCGTACAACCACGTTGCAGGGGAGCAGCATGCCGATCTCCGGGTCGGCGCTGAGCGCACGGTGCGCCAGCGGTGGGTTGCAGGCGCCGAGGATCACGTAGTCGTCCATGTCGACATCCAGCTTTGCCTTCATCGTCGCACGCACGTCAATCTCCGTGAGCACGCCAAAACCCTGGCTCTTCAGACTCTCCTTAACGGCACTCACGGCCGCTTCGTACGGGATCGTCACTTCACGACGCAATCCGTAGGCGAGTTGTTCAACCGTCGCACTCATGCGCTCACCTCCTGCCTCCAGTCTCCCGCCTCCCGCCGCGCCGGCACAGGCCCAGCCGCACCCGGAAACACGGCCGGATGGCCGGCTCCTCCTCAACCGCAATAGCGCCGCACTGCCCGCTCAGGGGCCGAGACGGTCAGCCGGCCCGCATTGTCATTCTCGCCCATCGGCAACGAGACCGTAGCCGGCACACCCGCGATCCGCCCCCAGACCTCCCGCCGCATGCCGAAGTCCAGCAGCTCTTCAACCGTGAGGTTGAACGTCACCTCCCCCGGCCCGATCCGCAGGGCCCGCGGAGCGACGGCAAGAACGCCACCACCGTCCGGAATCAGCGTGTAGCCGAGAAAGGCCGCGCACTCCGCGTCTGGTGGGTTGCCGAACACGTCTGCCCGCGCACCGGCCGCGTGCACGCGCCCGCCGATCAGCACTACGAGATCGCCGGCCAGGCGCAGCGCCTCGTCTCGGTCGTGCGTAACGATGATTGTCGTCGTCGCGAAAGCACGGAGGATCCCTGGCAAGTCGTGCAGCAGCTGACGGCGTGCGGGCGCGTCCAGTCCCGAAAGCGGCTCGTCCAGGAGAGTGACCGGCGCCCGGAGGCTGAGCGCCCGCGCCAGGTTCACGCGCTGCGCCTCTCCTCCCGAAAGCTGGTGCGCTGGGCGGTCGAGCAGGTGGTCAACACCGCAGGCTGCCGCCGCCCCCGCCGCGCGCTTCCGCCGCTCGTCGCCGGGCACTCCGCGCAGGCGCAACGCGAGGTCGAGGTTGTGCCACACGGAACCACCCACGAAGACCGCCCGCTGGAAGGCGAATGCCACATGACCGCGTGTGCGGCGGTCCGGCCGCACCTGTTCGCCGCCGATCCGGATCGTGCCCGCGTCCAGTCGTTCCAGGGCGACGATCAGGCGCAGCAGCGTCGACTTCCCCGCTCCGTTCGGACCCACGAGAGCCGTGGTCCGCCCGCTCGCAAAGACAAGCTTCGGCACATCGAGGACGCAGTCGCCCCGCCGAAGAAACCGGAGGCCATCGATCCGCACCTCCATCAGCGTCGCCGCCGCTGCTGCACAGCCGTGAGCAGCAGATTGACGGCGAATGCCATCACCAGCAGGACGATGCCGAGCGCCATAGCGTTCGCGTTCTCGCCACGGCTCGTCTCCGTTACGATCGCCGTGGTCAGCACGCGCGTGTCGCCCTGAATGTTGCCCCCCACGGTCATGGAGGCGCCCACCTCGGAGATCACGCCGCCGAAGCCTGCCATCACGGCCGCGAGGATGCCAAGTTGCGCCTCCCGCGCCAGCAGCCACAGGGTTCGCAGTCGCCCGGCACCGAGTGCCGCGAGCAGGTCTGGCAGCTCCGCTGGGAGCGCCTGCACTGCCGCCGCCGTGAAGCCGATCACCAGCGGCACGGCGATCAGAAACTGCGCCACCACCATCGCCCGCTTCGTGTAGATAAGCTCCAGGTCCCCGAGCGGGCCGCTGCGGACCAGGAAGAGCCAGACGATCAGGCCAACCACCACCGGCGGCATCCCCATGCCCGTGTTGACGGCGCTCAGCACCAGCGTCCGCCCGGGAAACCGCCCGCGCGCCAACCCATATCCTGTCGGCACGCCGGCTGCCATCGCCAGGAGCGTCGCGCTGCCCGAGACGACGATCGTGCGCCAGGCGACCTCTCGAAGCCCCGCGTCGCCTCGAACAATGAGCCGAACGGCCTCCTGAAACCCTTCCCAGAGCGCGTCCACGGTAAACCCCTCAGTTGAACGGGGCGCAGGCCCGGGCTCAGCGCAGTCCCAGCGAAGTTTCCGGCTTCCCGGCATCCGCGAAGAAGAGCGACTGTCCGAACTCGGCCTTCTTGAAGTCGCCGATCAACTGTTGTGTCGCTGGATCGACTAGGAAGGCGACCCAGGCGCGCGCCTGCGTCTCCTTCACCCCACCGTGCTTCGCCGGGTTGACGACATACACGTGATAGACGTTGAGGAGGTTCGGGGCTCCCTCGAACAGGATCTCCAGCCTCAGGTTCTTCTTGAGCGCCAGGTAAGTCGCCCGGTCCGTGAGGGTGTACGCCGCCTTCTGGTCGGCGATGTTCAGCGTCGCACCCATCCCCTGGCCAGTCTCCTCACGACCGGCCACGGTCTTCAGATCGACGTTTGCGACTTTCCACAGTTCGAGCTCCTTCGTGTTGGTGCCCGACGCGTCGCCGCGCGAAATGAACGGGCCTGTCGTCGCGATCGCGGCCATCACAGCCGTGATGTCCTTCGCACCGCGCACCTTCGCCGGATCAGAGGGCGGCCCCACGACCACGAAGTCGTTGTGCATGACCAGCTTCCCGTCGATCAGGTCGCCGCTGTCCACGTACTTCTTCTCGCTGGTCGGAGCGTGGACGAGGACGGCATCCGCGTCCCCCTTTGCGCCCATCTCGAGGGCCGCGCCTGTGCCGACCGCGATCACCTTGACGTCGACGCCTGTGGCGTCTTTGAAGCGCGGCACAAGGGCGTCGAGCAGGCCGCTGTCCTGCGTGCTCGTCGTCGTCGCCAGGATCATCGTGCCGCCCACCCTGCCGGCGGCTGGCGTCGGCGAAAGTGTCGCAGTCGCAAGGGACGAGGCGCTCACCTGAGGTTGTGCGGTCTTTGGTGGTGCGTCGTCGTCGCCGCAGGCAATAGCCGCCCACGGCAGCAACAAGAGCGTCAACACGGGCGCGAGGCGGGCAAGGCGCATCCGCTGTCCTCCGGGCGTTATGCCGAGCCAAGCATATCGACGGTCCGATCTGCCGCCAAGATCGCCGCCGGTTGCGCCCTCGACGAGTGATCGGTACTATTGTTGACAGATTCACTCGACTTTTGGGGGTCCGGCTTTCTGCCGGGAGGACAGCGATGCGCGTATCGAGCCGAAGCGACTACGGCCTTCGTGCTTTGATCGAGCTGGCCGGCCATCACGGCAGCGGGCCGCTGCAGTCGTCCGAGATCGCCCTCCGCCGGCACATTCCCGAACAGTACCTTGACCAGCTGCTCACGACGCTGCGCAAGGCCGGCTTTATCCGTTCGCTGCGCGGCCCGGCGGGGGGCCACGAACTGGCGAGGGCACCGGCAGATATCTCCGTCCTCGACGTCATCGAGGCACTCGAAGGCAGCCTCTCGCCAGTCTCCTGGCTTGACGACCCGCCGGAGACGACCGACCACCCCCACCAGTGTGGCCAGCGCCAGATCTGGGAGCGCATCCGCGCCGCGACCAGCGAAATCCTCGCGTCCTACAGCGTCGCCGACCTGCTGGAACGCGAGCCCCAGGCGACGGCGGGACGATACAGCATATGACGGCTGCAACTACCCGGCCCCTTGTCGCCGACACCGTACTGGACCTGATCGGCCGGACCCCGCTCGTGCGCCTGCACCGCGTCGTGCCCGAGGGCGCCGCGACCGTCCTCGGCAAGCTCGAGAACCTCAACCCCGGCGGCAGCGTGAAAGACCGCATCGCGCTCGCCATGATTGAAGAGGCCGAGCGCGCCGGCCTGCTCCGGCCGGGCGCGACGATCGTCGAGCCCACTTCGGGCAACACCGGCGTGGGCCTCGCCCTCGTCGCCGCTGTCAAAGGCTACCGCCTGATTCTCACCATGCCCGAGGATATGTCGCTCGAGCGCCGGCGCCTGCTCGAACGCTACGGCGCCGAGCTGATCCTCACCCCCGCCGTCGAAGGGATGACCGGCGCCGTCTTCGCCGCCCGGCAGCTGCTCGCAAAGCACCCGGGCTACTTCATGCCCCAGCAGTTCGAGAACCCAGCGAATCCCAGCGTCCACGAGCGCACGACCGCCCGTGAGATCCTCGACGCGACGGCAGGCCGGCTCGACGCCTTCGTGGCCGGTGTGGGCACCGGCGGCACGATCACCGGCGTGGGCCACGTCCTGCGGGCCGAGCTCGGCACCCGCGTCCTCGTCGTCGCCGTCGAGCCCGCCCGCTCGCCCGTCCTCAGCGGCGGCCGGGCTGGCATGCATGCCATTCAGGGCATCGGCGCCAGCTTCGTCCCCGGCGTCCTGGACCGCGCTGTCTACAATGAGGTGCTGCGCGTCGAAGACAAAGACACCTTCGCCATGGCCCGTCGCCTCGCCCGCGAAGAGGGGCTATTGCTCGGCCTCTCGTCGGCGGCGAACGTCCTCGCCGCCAGCAAGGTCGCCTCCCGCCTAGGGCCCGAGAAGACCGTCGTGACGATGCTCAACGACACTGGAGAACGCTACCTGAGCGTGAACATGTGAAGCCTGCCGCTCAGAGCCCAAGCAAGAGGCGGCCTCAAGCCGCCCGAGCCCGCCCCAAGGAGAACGCAATGACCGTCACCGTCTACATCCCGACGCCTTTCCGCCACCTCGTCGGCAACCGGGCGAGCGTCAAGGCGAGCGGCTCGACCGTCCGCGACGTCCTGCACGACCTCGACACCCAGTTTCCGGGCTTCAACGCGCAGGTCGTCGACGCCAGCGGCCAGCTCGCTCGCCACATCAACGTCTATGTGAACCAGGTC
>JADLBJ010000266.1 GCA_020847765.1 Dehalococcoidia bacterium | reverse complement strand
GCGGACCTTCTGGCCCCGCGAAAAGAACGCCCGGAGGTTTATCGCGGAAGTCTTCAGTTGTTCCGGTCGCCAAACCTCAACCCGTCCGAGCGCGACCTGTATATGGGCCAGGCTCTGATCATCGGTCAGGCCGCCCGCCCGCGCGGTATCCAACTGCTCGCGGAAATCCTTCCGAAAATGCTGGTGCTCGAGGTCATGGTCGAGCTTGCTTCCGCTTACGTCGCTGAGAAGCAGCCGCACCTGGCGCTTTCCTGGTTCCGGCGCGCGCTCGCCGTGAGACCCTCCATGCCGCAGGTCCGTTACAACTATGGTCTTGCGGCCAACAGCAAAGAAGAACTCGAGAAGGTCATCGCCGCGGAACCGGAGTTCGCCGAAGCGTTGAACAGCTACGGAGCGCTGCTGCTGCCGAGTCCGGCTGCCCGGCCGTTCTTTGTGCGCGCTCACCGCGCTCAGCCGTATCTTCCGGAGCCGTTGAACAATCTGGGACTGCTGGCGCAATCCACAAACGATCTGGCTGGAGCCCGTTCCTGCTTCGACCAGGCCCTTGCCGCCGATCCGGACTTCGCGCCCGCCCACAACAATATGGGCCGGCTGGAAGCGCAGGAGAGAAAGTTTTCCACCGCGATTCCGTATTTCGAAAAGGCCGTGAAACTGGATCCCGATTATGGCGAGGCACACTACAATCTGGGGCGCCTTTTGCAGGATGCCGGCGAAACAGAGCGGGCGTTACCTCATCTTGAGCGGGCCGTTGCGCTGAATCCCCGGTTGCCTGCGGCCCACATGGCTCTGGGAGTGGCGCATGGCGACCTCGATCGAATCCCGGAGGCCATTTGCGAGTTTGAGCAGGTACTGCATCTCGAACCCGGCAATGCCAATGCGCACCGCAATCTACAGACCGCGCGCGATCTGCTCAAAAAATAATCGAGCGGCCGCCGCGATTCGTGTGGCGCATCGTGAACGGGTCAATGCGCGCGGCGTGCTCTCGTTCGGGCTGCCTTTCGGGCAGAAGCGCTTCGTTCGGCGTGCGTCCGTGACTGCGCCCCTTTCCGCGCCGATGCACTGCGCTCCGCTGCCGTTCTTTTGCGCGCTGCCCGCTTGGCCTGAGTTCCCAGGGCCTGACGCGACGCCGCCGACGATCCTTCACGCTTCAGCGCTCCCCTGACCGCTCGTGATCGGGTTCCCGACGGCTTCGATGTTGTGGAACGGCGGCCTTTCGCAGTGTCGCGGGCAGCTTGTTCGCGGGTTCTTTCGGAAACGGTTCCCTTCTTGG
>JADLBJ010000127.1 GCA_020847765.1 Dehalococcoidia bacterium | reverse complement strand
CGCGTTGACGTTGACCTTCAGCTCGCCGGCTTCGAAGCGCCAGTCGAATCGGCCGCGCACGACGGTGACCTTGCCTTCGAACATGTCCTGCGGCAGTTCGTTCGTGAACTCGCCGATGCCGAGGAGCTGAAGGGCGCGCGTCAGCTCCTCGCCGCTGAAGTCGTCCCGGATGTCGGCCTCGATGCTGCGGCCGGTGAGGCGCTGGTACACCGTCTTGAGCGTCTCGAGCTCGGCCGGCGTGGTCCGTCGCTGGAGGACGCGGTAGACGGCGGCCTCATCCGTCCCGAGGCCGCCCATCGCGTTGCGGAGCTCGATCGCGTCGATCATGTCGGGCGATGGCGGCCCCTCGTTGTAGGCGAGCAGTACTTCTTTGAGCTCGTCGCCGGAGAAGTCGTCGTAGATGTCGGTGATGAGGATCCTGCCGGCGGCGTCGCGGTACGCGCCTCGAAGCGCCATACGGGCGGCCTCGGTGGTCTGGGCGCGGAGGATTTCGAGGACGACGTCCTCGTCGGTGCCCATGCCGGACATGGCGTCCCGAAGGCGGACGGCGGTGTCCCACACGGAGCTGTCGTGGCCGAACATGAGGCGGAGGGCGCGGTCGAGCTCGGAGCCCGACAGGTCGTCGCGGAGGTCGCGTTCGAGCGTGCGGCCGGTGAGCGTCACGTACTCGTTTCGCAGCCCGGCAGAGCCGCTGTGCCGGGCGAGGGCGCTGAAGATGGCGTCCTCATCGGTGCCGAGGCCTTCCATGGCATCGCGCAGTTCCTCGGCGGCCGCGGCCTCGGCCGGGGTACGGGCGATGACGCCGGGACGCGCGCGGGTAATGGCGGCGCTGACGGCGCGGTTCCCGATGGCGCGCTGGAGCCGGAGCAGAGCGCCCGGTGTGCCTGCCGCTGGCGCGGGCATCATGCCGGGCGTCTCCCCCTGGGCGGGGGCCGGCGCCGGGCGGCGGCTGTTGTCGCTGTCGTGGGAGCTGGTGCTGCGCGCGCTATCCACGCGGGATTGTTGTACCGGCGGAGGAAGGAGGTCAACGGGCGAATCGACGGATGAAAGGCCCGGTCAGAGCCAGTCCTGGCGGCGGAACAGGAAGTAGAGCGCGCCGGAGGCGCCCGCCATCAGCGCGAGCGAGGCCACGACGCCGCCGTTTTCGCCCGAGCCTGGATAGGGGACGTTCATGCCGTAGAAGCCGGTGATCAGCGCGGGGACAGCGAGGATCGCCGCCCAGCTGCTGACTTTCTTCACGATCTGGTTCTGGCGGTAGTCCCGCAGGCTGATGTTCGTCTCGACGATCGAGCTGACGAGCTCGCGCAGTGAGTCGGATGATTCGCTAACGCGCAGGACGTGGTCATAGACGTCCTGGAAGTACGGGTAGAGCTCTTCGGAGACGACAGCGCCCTCACGGCGCATGAGGCTGCTCACGGCTTCACGCATGGCGACGACGAGGCGGTGGAAGCGGACCATCGCGCGGCGCATGTCGAACCAGCGGCGCTGCTGCGCCGGGCCAAGCGGGCGGTCGGCGAAGATGCCGTCGCTGATCTCCTCGTAGTAGTCGTCGAAGGCCTGGACGGTTTCGAAGTACTCGTCGACGACGATGTCGAGCAAGCCGTAGAGGAGGAAGCCCACGCCGTGGGCTCCGAGGTCGGGCGACCTGTCAAGCCGCGCCAGCACTGCTTCCATCTCGAAGCCGTTGGTCTTGCGGACGGTGATGAGCCAGCGCTCGTTGATGAACGCGTCGATCTCCGTGACCTGGAGGTTGCCCATTTCCACGTCCAGGCCGATGGCGTGGCACGAAAGAAACATGTGCGTGGCATAACGGTCCAGCTTCGGGCGCTGGTGGGGGCCGAGCGCGTCCTCGACCGCCAGTTCGTGCAGGCCAAGCTCCCCCGCGAGCTCATCAAGCTGTTCCTTTGACGGGGAGGAGAAGTCGACCCAGACCACGTGGCCGGGCTGCTGGAGGTAATCGGAAACGTCGGCGACGGGGAATCCCTCGGCGGCGAGGGCGCCATCGCGGTAGACGCGGGTCATCGTATTGCCCATGGACACCTCGATGGCGATGCCCGGCTCACCGGGGCCGCGGCGCCATGATAGGCAGGCAGCCCGCTGCGCTCACGGGTCAGAGGGCGTCGAAGGCGGCCGGGTAGCGGACAGCGCCGGTAACGCCGTCGAGCGTGCCCGGCTGGAGGGCGAGCACCTGGAAGTTCGCGGGGGCCACCTGCCACGGCGGGTGGATGCCGAAGTCGTTAGCGGGGCGGAAGCCGAAGCGGCGGTAATACGTTGCGTGGCCGAGGACGACCACGATGCCGTGGCCGCGTTCAGTACAGCGGCGGAGCCCCTCACGCATGAGGCGGGTCCCGGCGTGGAGCGCCTCGTACCCGGGGAGCACGGCGAGGGGCGCGAGCGCGAGTGCGGGGACGGCGCCATCACCGCTTTCGATCGCGCAGGGCGAGAACAGCAGGTGTCCGATTAGGCCATCCGAAGTCTCGGCGACCAAAGAGAGAGCCCTGTCGAAGCCGGGAGCGGCGCGGATAGCATCGACAAGCCGGGCCTCGGGCGCGCCGTCGCGTGTCCCGTGGTCGGAGAAGGCTTCGAGGATGACAGCGTGGATGGCAGCTTCGTCGCCGGGCGCCTCGCCGCGGATGGTGAGCAACGGCGGAGCGATGATGCTACTCGGCTGCGGGCTCGCGCGGGAACTCCTCGAGGACCACGCGCCCCCCCTTTCGGCGGACGACGCCCGAACTGGAGCGGATGCCTTCGAAGCGTGTGGGCCGGGGGCGCCGTGACGCAGCCCGGGCGATTTCAACCAGGTCCCGCCGGCTGAGCCACGGGCCATCGCCGCGATCGGTCTCACGTATCGCCATCATTCCCCCTTTCCCCGTGCCGTCCGCTCAATTGAAAACGAATGCGGTTCCACGCCGACCGCGGTGGCGGTTCGTAGACAGGCTCGGCGGAGAATACACCCTGTTCGTAGTGACATTGTAACCGGCCGTGCCAAACCTCCGGCCCGGCGAGGTGCTTCGAACGGATGCCGCGACTGTAGATGTCCTGGTAATCGAGTGAAACGACCCGCACGGTCGCGTTGGTCGTTGCGGGGAAGCGGAACGCTTCCAAGCGCACGGGCTTGCCGTGTTCGAGATAGGGCACCTCCAGCTCGTGCCAGTAACCTTCGAT
>JADLBJ010000126.1 GCA_020847765.1 Dehalococcoidia bacterium | reverse complement strand
TGTAGTTCCCACGAAGGTTACACACAGGAAGTAGTCATCAGCTTATACAGATAGCTTGACGAAAAGAGGGACCTGCCGTTGGTTTGGGTTGTCACACACCTGACCACGGAGGCCCCTCAATGTCCCATGCTAACGCGAAGCTCAACGAATACGGTCGCCTGCTGCTCGTCAGCCGTTTGGAAGAAGGCTGGACCCAGGCGGAGGTGGCCGAAGCCCAGGGTGTCTCCCGCAGCACCGTCTCGAAATGGTGGAGACGCTACCAGGACGAGGGGATAGCGGGACTCAAAGACCGTTCGAGCGCACCGCGGCGGCTACCGCACGCTCTTGGCGAGACCGTGGTCGAGGCGATCTGCTCGCTGCGTCGCGAACTTGGCGCTGGCCCGCATCGCATCGCCTACGAACTCGGCCTGGCGGCCTCCACCGTCTACGGCGTGCTCCGCCGGCAGGGTCTCGCCGTGCTCGCCCGCCTCGACCGCACCACACGCGCCGTCATTCGCTATGAGCGGGAACGGCCGGGCGAGCTGGTGCACCTGGATGTGAAGAAGTTCGGGCGTATCCCCGAGGGTGGCGGTAAGCGCTTCGATCCCGGCTTCGCCGAGAGCGGCGCGGGGCGGCATCGGCCCGGTCCCAAACGCGGGCACGACTACGTCCATGTCGCCGTCGATGACCACAGCCGCTTTGCCTATGCCGAGGCCCTCCCAGACGAGACCGGGCGAACCACCGCCGCCTTCCTCCTGCGGGCGGTCCAGTCCTTCGCCGCCGCTGGCATCACCGTCGAAAGCATCCTGACCGACAACGCCCTGAGCTACCGTCGCTCACGGGCCTTCATCGAGACGGCCGACTCCCTCGCGATCGAGCGCCACCACACGCAGCCGTATCGGCCACAGACCAATGGCAAAGCCGAAGCCTTCAACAAGACGCTCCAGCGGGAGTGGGCGTACCGCCGCCCATACACCAGCAACGCCGAACGGGTCGGCGCGCTCCAGCCCTTCCTGGATGACTACAACTACGCCCGGCCCCACACTGCCATCGGCAACCAGCCGCCGGCTTCCCGCCTGTAGACAACGCTGCTGGGAACTACAACTAGCCACTCCAGAGGCACGAGTGCGCCAACAGCGGTCGCCTGGAGTTCGAATCGCACGCAGCGAGGGCGACGGCGACACTCGCGAAGACTGCCCCGAGAAGGACGGCAGCGACGGCACTGACGACTGTGGGAGCGGCGCCACGACCGGCGTCTAACCGCGTCGCCGGGAGGACAGCATGCCCCCCAGCCTGTCCTCATACTCAAGGATGGACCGTCTCCCGGAATTCCGCGTGCTACGGTGATCCCGAAGCGGGTAACCGGGAGGTTCCTTCATGGCCGACGGCATCGTCTTTATCCACGCCTTTCCGCTCGACGCGAGCATGTGGGCGCCGCAGGTCGCGGAGTTCGGGGAGCGGACGACCGTCCTCGCGCCGAACCTGCCCGGGTTCGGCGGCGAGCCGGCGCGCGGCGACGTGATGACCATGTCAGCCGCGGCCGAGCATGTCTTCGACGCGGCCCGCGGGGCAGGCGTCGAGCGCGCGGTCGTTTGCGGTCTCTCGATGGGCGGCTACGTCGCGCTCGCGCTCTGGCGGCAACACCCGGAGCTAGTCTCGGGGCTGGTGCTCGCGAATACGCGGGCGGAAGCCGACGACGAGGCGGGCAAGGAGCGGCGGCGTCAGCTCGCGGAGCGGCTGCGGTCCGAAGGCAACGATTTCCTCGTCGAGAACCCGCCACCACTGCTCTCGGACGAAGCGGACGGGGAGCTGATCACGCTGGTCAAGAACATCATCGCGGCGCAACCGGCGGAGGCGATCGCGGCGGCGGCGCTCGGCATGGCGGAACGCCCGAACTCGACTGGCGACCTCGCGGGCATCACCGTGCCCACGCTCGTGATCACGTCGTCGAAGGACACGCTCATACCGCCCGACGCGACGCGGCCCCTGGCGGACGGCGTCGCGAACGCCCGGTACGAGGTGATCGACGGCGCCGGGCACCTGTCGAATCTGCAGGCGCCCCGGGAGTTCAACCGGCTGCTGCGGGAGCACCTGGACAGGGTGGCGGAGAGCGGGCCCGCCTGATCCCTTTGGGGCCGGGACGGATCGAAGCTTGTCATCGCACGTATGATGAGCCGGTGAACTTCTGCCCTCGTTGTGGGACGCCGATGGTCGCGCG
Source organism: Dehalococcoidia bacterium (assembly GCA_020847765.1). Lineage (GTDB taxonomy): Bacteria > Chloroflexota > Dehalococcoidia > Tepidiformales > Tepidiformaceae > JADLBJ01. The sequence goes on along the minus strand of JADLBJ010000126.1, from coordinate 1,185 downwards.
GGACGCGGTCGGACGCCAGCGACAGAGCTGTCCGGCCGAGGGTTGCGGCTTCACCTACTACGGCGACCACTCCATCGGCACCGGCGCAATCGTGCAGCGCGGCGAACGCGTGCTGCTCATCGAGCGGAGGCGAGGCGAGCGGCGCTGGTGGCAGATCCCCGGCGGCTACGTCGAAGTTGACGAACCGATCGATGAAGCCGTGGTCCGCGAGGTCATGGAAGAGACAGGCGTGACGGCGCGCGTCACAGACGTACTCGGCTTCCGGCACTCCGCCGGCATCCAGCCGGAGCGGCCCGTATCGAACATCTACGTCGTCTTCCGGCTCGAGGCGCTGTCCGGGGAGCCGCGCGCCGACGGCCTGGAGTCGTTCGACGCCGGGTTCTTCAGCCCCGTCGAGATGGAGCAGCTGCCGGAAGTGTCGGCGATGTCGCGGTGGGCGATCGAGAGGGCGCTTCGGGGAAGCGGTTTCCTGCGCGAGGCCGAGCGCGAAGGGCTTCACCGGCCGGGATTCACGCTGTTCGGGCTCCCATAAGCGGAGCCTCACGGCCCGGGATCGTCAGCGACACAACGCTGTGGTAGAACATCGGCTCAATGCGGCAAGCGGCGGGAGCGAAGGCTATGCGTGATAGCGGGGTACAGGCGATCGCCGCCGGGCTGGCCTCCCGATGAGCGAGCGACGGGCCCTGGACCGGTTCCGCGCGAGCGTGCACTTCCTGAGCGCGCTCCGCTATCCACAATACCGGCGCTTCTGGCTGGGAAACCTGGCGTCCGTGACGGGCTTCCAGATGATGTGGGTCGCGCAGGGCTGGATCATCTACGAGCTGACCGACTCGGCGCTCTACCTCGGCTGGGCGGGGCTTGTCAGCGCAGCGCCCGCGATCGTGCTCAACATCGCGGGCGGCGTCTTCGCGGATCGCATGGACCAGAAGAAGCTCATCGCGTGGGTGCAGGCGGGGTCGGCAGCGGCGGTGTTCGTCCTGGCCACACTCATCGCGCTCGACATGGTGGCCGTGTGGCACGTGCTGGCCGCGGCGTTTCTCGTCGGCGCGCTGCAGTCGCTGAGCAACCCGGCGCGCCAGGCGATGTTCCCGTACTTGCTGGACCGCAAGGACCTGATGAACGCGGTCGCCCTGAACTCGATGGTCTGGCAGGGGACCCGGGTGGTCGCGCCCGCGGCCGGCGGCC
>JADLBJ010000265.1 GCA_020847765.1 Dehalococcoidia bacterium | reverse complement strand
CGGCAGCACGTTCAACAACTTCGCCGCCTACTCGATGCTGGTGGACGTCGTGCTCTCGAACGCGGCCACGACGGCCGACACGATCAGCACGACCTTCGACAGCAACCACGGCAGCAACAAGGCCACGGTGGCCCAGTTCAAGCTGGTCCAGTTCCCGAGCACTGACCACGGCAGCACGCGTGGCTTCGACTACAAGATCCCCTTCGACCAGCCCTTCAACTTCAACGGCACGGGCTCGCTGGCGTGGGAGATGCGGGTGACCTCGCGGACCAATCCGAGCACGTACTACTTCGACTACGCCTACAGCACGAGCACGAATCCTGCCCCCTACTACTGGTCCTACGGGCCCGGCTGCAAGGCGACCACGTACTCCAACCCGATGAGCATCTCCGGGAGCAGCTCGGCCAACTGGACCGGCGGCAGCGTCACGCTGAGCTACTTCGGCAACTACTTCCCGAAGAACGCCCTGGTCACCCTGCTCCTGGGCGCCCAGGACAAGACCTTCGGCGGCGCGCCGCTGCCCTTCGAGATCCCGGGGACCAACGGCTTCCCCTCGGGCAAGTGCTTCCTCTACCTCGACCCGCTGATCACGATCCCGCAGCTGACCAACGCCCAGGGCCAGCTCACCGCCAACATCGGCGCCGGTGTCAACACCGGCAACAACGGCAACGTGATCTTCGTCCAGTCGGTGGCTCTGGACACCCAGGCGAACGCCTTCGGCCTGGTCACCAGCAACATGGTGCAGCACCAGGTGATCGCGCCCTGGACCACGATCCGGGTCAGCAACGTCTACGCCACGAGCAGCGTCGGCGGGACGGGCACGATCCAGAAGAACCAGTCCTACGTGGTCCGGATGGACTGAGTGTCCGGGCGGCGCCCCGGGCCCGGGATCGCGGGCCTCGCGCCGCACGTTGCGGCTCCGGCTCGGGCCGACGTCGCTCCGGCGGCCAGGCCCGCCGAGCCGCGAACCTCCATGACTAGCTGACCGAGACCAGCGCCACCTGGGTGCGGATCTCGTCGAGCGTCGCGGTCGCGATCCCGAGGACCGCCAGGGAGTCGGCGCTCGCCAGGTCGGGGATCCAGCTGGCCTGGCGTGCCGCGGCCTGGTGCGCCAGCGTGTTCGCCGCGTGGACCAGGAAGCCCTTGACCCATTCCTCGGCTTCGGCTCCTGGACTGTGGTGATACATGACCGCCGCCTGCAGCCCCGCCGAGAGATGCCAGCGCCTGGCCAGCAGGCCGGCCACGTGGGCGTGGCTGAAGCCGAAGAGCGCGGCCTCGGCCTTGGCCAGCGGCAGGCCCTCCCGCCGGCTGGTGCGCAGCGCGAGGGCGAAGTTCTGGGTCTGGCTCTGGAGCAGGATCATCTTGCCGACGTCGTGCACGAGCCCGCTGGTGTAGGCCTCGTCCTTGTCGAGTCCGACCTCGGCCTTGGTGTGCGTGGTGAGCAGGCGCGCGGCGGCCGCGGCCTTGAAGCTGTGATCCCACAGGCCTGCGGTGTCGAAGTCCTGGATCTCCGGCAGCCTGGCGAAGGTCTGCAGGACGGTCGCCTGGACGACCACGTTGCGGATGGTCTTCAGGCCCAGGATGCTGCAGGCGAGACCGATCGAGGACACGGGGTTGCGCAGTGCGTAGACCGAGCTGTTCACCAGCCGCAGGACCTTGGCAGCGATCGCCGGGTCGCGCGCGATGACCTCGGCTGCGTCCTTGGCCGAACCGTCCGGCGAGGTGACCACCCGGTTGATCTCGACCAGGGTCGTCGGGATGGTCGGGATGTTCACCGTCGAATCGATGAGCTCCTCGAGCTCGGCGCTGGTCGTGGGCATGCGTTTCCTTGGCTCCTGGATCGGACCCGAGGCGGCGCGTCTTGAGCGTCCGAGGTGCGGTTGCACCACATGCGATGCCTTCCACTCGTGCCAGGGCCGCAGTGGACGCCGCCGCGCACCCGCAGGACCGGCCGCGAGCGACCGCGAATGGCCGCGTCCCGATACGGGGCCACGGCTGGAGGCACGCGCGGCGGGGGCCGCGACGCCTTGGCCGTGGCCAGGACCCGGTCGGCACCGGAGCCGCGTGCCGTCAGCGCGCGTGGGTGAACGCAGGATCGGCGTACCGCGTGCGAGCCAGCGCCCGGCCCCGCTCGATCTCCTCGGCGGACAGGCTCCCGACCTTCATCCGCAGTCCCAGCGCCGCCGCCACCTCCTCGGCGATGAACTTGGGAATCACGTAGCCCAGGATCGCACCGGTCCCCAACTCGGCCAACGAGCCCACGAAGGGCGTGACTCGCGAGGGTCCCGTCATCAGCGATGCGTGGTGCAGGACCCGCGGCACCGGGCGGTGGATGCGCCGCTGCGCGGAGCCGAAGAGCTTTCGCCCGGTGCGCGTCACCAGGTCCGGGGCCGCGGGGACCGCGAAACACCAGT
>JADLBJ010000264.1 GCA_020847765.1 Dehalococcoidia bacterium | reverse complement strand
TCACAGCGCCTTCAAACAGGCCGAAGAGCGCCCGCTTCACCCGCCGCGTGTTGGTCCCGGCCAGGTAGACCGCCGCAATCAGGGCCTCGGCCTTCTTCGTCAGCCGCTGATAGCGCGGCAGCGCCTTTGAGCGCCATTCGGTGACCTTGCCCTCTTCGTCTTCAATGCGGGCGCGCGGCACGCTCACCGTCTCCGTGCCGAAAGTGCCTATGAGATGGCGCGCGCGATGCCCGTTGCGGTAGCCCTTTTTCGTGGCACTGCCGCGACCGTAGCGGCATCGTCCGATAAACTCCGCAAGTTCCTCCTCGAACAGCGCCTCGATGGTGGCGCGGACGTTCTGCCGCAGCCGGTCTTCGATCGGATCATTTCCGGCCTCGCAGGAAAGTAGCGCAGGCGGGCTGGTATCTGTATTCTTGTTCATGGCGTGATCTCCATGGCGGTTGCTGCCGCCGGTAGGGTGGGTTCAAGTCACACGGAGATTACGCCGCCTTCCAATTTCCACCACCTTCGCGACACGACCGCCGGGTCTGACCGCGTAGCTCTCTTCGGTGTCATCGGCGCATCGCGACGCTTCGCCCATGGGCGGTTCAGGCATCCAGCATCCCGGCCCTTCCGTCGTTACGGATCGGCCCATTGCGGCGCCGTGAGCCTGGGCCAGAGCGCCGACCAGAACGGCGCTGCGGCCGAAGAGAGCGCCAGCGTCATGCGGCGGCCCGAGATCACCAGCCGAGCGCCGGCACGCAGCACCCGCTCGCGCAAGCGCCGCAGGCTCCAGCCGGCCCCGGTCGCCTGCGCCATGGCGCGACGGGCGATGTGCATGACCTGATACGCCAGGCAGGCGATGAGAAGACGGACCTCGTTACAGGCGAAGGCGTCCACGGCTTGCGCCTTCGACTTCGGCTTCTTGCCCCGCCAGTGCGATTTCGCCCGGTTGGTCGACGAGAGCGCCGGCGCCAGCACGTCCTTCAACTCGCCCATATGGCCTTCGGCCTTGCCGCGCTCGCGCTAGTGCGCCAGCACCTCGTCGCAGGACTTCGCCGCCCAATCGAGCGAGTTGACGAGGAAGAAGCGGTCGAGCAGCAGGTCGCCTTCGCGCTCCTTCACCACCAGGATCACCCGACGTTCCTTGTCCCATGTCTCGGCCTGGTAGCGCAGTTCGTAGAGCCACATCCGCGGTTCCGCGGGCCTGCGCCCGGGCGGGCGCTTCATGAGCGGCGCGGCCAGCCGGTCCAGAACCGGATTGGCGCGCAGGCGCGAGACGTAATCGATCCCGCGGGTCTCCAGCCCGGCCAGCAACGTGCCCGAGGGGAAGCCGGCATCGATCCTGACCATGGCCACCTCGCAGAGGCTCTTTTGCGCCCGGTCCACCACGTCGAGGATGACATCGAGCGCGCCGTCCGCGGTGCCGACATTGCCAGCCCGCAACCGGGCATCCAGCATGTCGCCGGTCTCGGCGATCGAGGTGATCAACGGATGATAGATGCGCGTCGCGTAATGCCCATTCCACTCCGCTTTCGGCTGGTGGCCATGCACCTCGATGGGTGCGATGTCGATGTCCAGCGTGATGCACCTCGCGCGCTTGCCACCCCGCTCGGCCCGGATGCCGCGACCGGCCATCTCACGCACCGC
>JADLBJ010000263.1 GCA_020847765.1 Dehalococcoidia bacterium | reverse complement strand
GGTGCGCTCGCCCAAGCAGCTCGAGCGGGTGATCGCCGAGATCGAGGCCTCGCCGGGCATCGTGCTCTACACCTTGCTGGAGCCGGAATTGACCGCACGGCTGGAGGCGAAGTGCCAGGAGTTCGGCGTGCCCTGCCTGTCGGTGCTCGGCCCCGTGCTGCGGCTGCTGCAGGCCTATCTGGGCGCGGAGACGACCCAGCGGGTCGGCGCGCAGCACACGCTCAATGCCGATTATTTCCGCCGCATCGACGCGCTCAACTACACCATGCTGCATGACGACGGGCAGCACCCGGACGATCTGGAGAACGCCGAGATCGTGCTGATCGGGGTGTCGCGGACCTCCAAGACCCCGACCTCGATCTATCTGGCCAACCGCGGCGTGAAGACCGCCAATGTGCCGCTGGTGCCGGGCGCGCCGCTCACGCCGCAGCTTGAGCATCTGAGCAAGCCGCTCGTGGTCGGGCTTTATGCGAGCCCCGAGCGTATCGTGCAGATCCGCCAGAACCGCCTGCTGGGGCTGAAGGCGCATCGGGAGGATGATGCCTATATCGACCGCCACGCAGTGGCCGAGGAGGTGGCGTTCTCGCGCCGGCTGTGCGCCAAGCATGGCTGGCCGAGCATCGACGTCACCCGCCGCTCGATCGAGGAGACGGCCGCGGCCGTGATGGCGCTGTGGGCCGAGCGCCGCCGGCAGGCGGTGTGAGCCCGATGCTCTGGCGGCATCCCGAACCCTTGGTGCTTGCCTCCGGCAGCGCCATCCGCTGCGCTCTGCTCGCGCGCGCCGGCCTGCCCGTCGACGTGCGCCCCGCGCAGATCGACGAGCGGGCGCTGGAAGCGGCGGCCCCCGACCGCGCGCCCGAGGCGGTCGCCCAGTTGCTGGCCGACGCCAAGGCGGCGGCGGTGGCGGCGGCAGCGCCGGGGCGCGTCGTGCTGGCTGCGGACCAGACCCTCGGCTGCGAGGGACGCCTCTACGCCAAGGCGCCCGACCGCGCCGCCGCGCGCGCGCAGCTCCGCAGCCTGAGCGGGCGCACCCATGCGCTGCATTCCGCCGTCACGGTGCAGGTCGGCGGCGAGGTGGTGTTCAGACATGTCGCGGTCGCTCTCCTGGACATGCGGACGCTGTCGGACACCTTCCTGGACAGCTATCTGGACGCTGTCGGAGATGCCGCCTGCGCCAGCGTGGGCGGCTATCAGCTCGAGGGAATCGGCGTTCATCTCTTCGAGCGGATCGAGGGCGACTACTTCACGATCCTCGGGCTGCCGCTGCTGCCGCTGCTGGCGTATTTCCGCACCGCC
>JADLBJ010000125.1 GCA_020847765.1 Dehalococcoidia bacterium | reverse complement strand
CGTTGAAGTAGGCGGGGACGGTGATGACCGCTTCGGCGACGGGCTCGCCCAGGTAGGCTTCGGCGTCGGCCTTGAGCTTCTGGAGGATCATGGCGCTTATATCGGGCGGGCTGTACTGCTTGCCGCCCATGTCGACCTTGACGTCGCCGTTGGCGGCGGCGGAGACGTTGTAGGGGACGAGCTTGAGGTCGCGCTGCACTTCGGGGTCGTTGAGCTTGCGGCCCATGAAGCGCTTGATGCTGAAGACGGTGTTTTCGGGGTTGGTGACGGCCTGGCGCTTGGCGACCTGGCCGACGAGGCGCTCGCCGGTCCTGGTGATGGCGACGACGGAGGGGGTGGTACGGGCGCCTTCGGCGTTGGGGATGACGACGGGCTCGCCGCCTTCCATGACGGCCATGCAGCTGTTGGTCGTCCCCAGGTCGATACCGATTACTTTAGCCATTTGGAGCTCCTGCCTGCGGATGAGATAGCTTGGTGGCCGCCGCCGCTGGCGGGTGGCCGGGGACTACTGAACAACGGTGCCGGTGGCGGCGGTGCCGTCGCCGACGACGACCATGGCGGGACGGACGACGCGGTCGCCGAGGCGATACCCCTTCTGCACGACGTGGAGGACTTTGCCGTCGGCGCCGGGCTGGTGGGCGACGGCTTCGTGGAGGGCGGGATCGAAGTCGGCGCCGGCAGCGGCGATCTCGCTGACGCCCAGGGCGTCGAGCAGGTGCCAGAACTTGCGCTGGATAGCGACGACGCCCTGGACCCAGTTGAGGCCGGCGAGCTGGGCGTCGACGGAGGTGACGGCACGCTCCATGTCGTCGTAGACGGGAAGGAGGTTGATGACGAGGGCGGCGCGGGCGAAATGAGCCGCCTCGTCGCGCTCCTGCTCGACGCGGCGCTTGAAGTTGATGAAGTCGGCGGCGCTGCGCTGCCAGTTCTTGTAGTAGCTTTCGGCCTTTTCGCGCTCGGCGGTGAGCTGGGCGTGGAGGGGCGCGTCCTGGACAGGCGGGCCGGTCTCGGTGGGGCCGGTGGCGCCCTGGGCTTCGTCGTCGTTCATGCGCGAGGCGGCGCGGCGATCGACAACGCGTTCGTCTTCGTGTGCGGTCATGACACCTCCCGGCGATTGGCGGTTCCCGTGCGGGGCGGCGAGGCGGCCGACGGGTCCCAGGTCAGTCTTCTCCGTAGAAGGCCCGGATGAGCTCGGTGAGGACGTCGCCGACGTAGCGGACGTGGGCGACAGCGTCGCCATAGGCCATCCGGGTGGGGCCGAGGACGCCGATGACGCCAGCGGGCCCGCCCCGGGTGCCGTAGCGGGCGAGGACGAAGCTCATGTCCTGGTAGGGACCTTCGCGGTTTTCGTCGCCGATAACGACGGCCACGTCGGCTTCGCCCACGGCGCGAGAGGGGATGGCGCGGCGCAAGCGGCGTTCTTCGACTGCTTCCAGCGTATCAAGGATGCGATCGCTGCCGTCGAATTCGGGCTGGCGAAGTAAATCACGAACGCCTTCCACTATGGGCTCCTCGATGGCGTCGCGCTGAACGCGAAGGAGGAGGTCGGCGACGGCGGCGACGACGGTTGCGTCGACAGGCGAGAGGGGCTCGACAGCCTCTCTGACGGGGAGCTCGGCGGCCATCTTGCCGCTGAACTCGGCGTTGAGCCGTTGGGCGAGGCGGGTAAGCTGCTCCTGGTTGACGGACACGGGGAATTCGAGGGTCTGCTGGTGGACGGAGGCGTCGCTGGTGACGACGACGAGGAGGGCGCGGTTTTCGGAGACCTCGACGAGCTGGAGCTGCTTGAGGCGAATATCGACGGTGTGCGGCTGGGTGGCGATAGCGACGTTGTGGAGGCTGGTGGCGAGGACGCTGGCGGCGAGGCCGGCCCATTCTTCGAGCTGGCGGGCGCCCTGGTGGAACTGATGGAGGATCTTCAGCCGCTCCTGCTGGGAAAGGTCGCGCTCGGGCATGAGGGAGCGGACGTAGTAGCGGTAGCCGGTGTGGGAAGGGATGCGCCCGGCGGAGGTGTGGGGCTGGGTGATGAGGCCTTCGTCCTCCAGGGCGGCCATCTCGTTGCGGACGGTGGCGCTGGAGAGGCCGAGGGCGTGGCGCGCGACGAGTGCCTGGGAGCCGACCGGCTGGGCGCTGTCGACGTAGTCGTCGACGATGAAGGCGAGGATGCGCGCGCGGCGTTCTGACAACGACATTATTAACCCTGTGCCCATGTTAGCACTCTGATCGTTCGAGTGCTAAGAGGCCCCGAGACAAGCGTAGGCTGGGGAAGCCGGGGTCGCAAGGGGATTGTCCGCTCGGGAGCCCCAGAAGGGAGACCGTTCGCCGAGCGTGGCAACGACGCTCTGCGCGGGGCCCGGCGGCACCATCGGGGAGATGCCGGGTATAGTCGCCAAGTGAGCACGGGCCAAACGCCGATCGCGTCCTGCGAAGACCACCTTCTCGCCACGCTGCGTGCTCTGCCGGAGTGCGCGCCGGACGGACGGGGGCTCGGCCAGAAGGCCCCGGAGGAAGCGACAGGATTCGAGTTGAACCTGCCCGAGTACGACGGCTACTTCACGTGGTCGCTGCTCGCCGCGTTGACCGTCCACGAGCGGGTCGAGGCCCTCCAGCCGGGAAAGCGGAACAAGAAGCGCCGGCTGGTGCGTTGATGCCCACCGTTCTGCTCGGGGGAACGTTCGATCCGCCTCATCTGGGGCATCTGGTGCTGGGGGAGTGCGCGCGAGCGCAGGTGGGGGCGGAGCGTGTGGTGTGGCTGGTGGCCGGGGACCCGTGGCGGAAGCATGCCCGGGATTCGGCCGGGCGGGCGCCAAGCGCGGCCGTGCACCGGTTGGCGATGGTCCGGCTAGCGGTGGACGGGAATGCCGCGTTCGTCGTGGACGACCGGGAGGTGCGACGGGCGGGGCCGACGTACACGGTGGAGACGCTGAGGGAGATCGCCGGCGAGGAGGTGGGGGAGCTGGTGCTGGTGCTGGGGAGCGACGCCCTGGCGGACATGCCAGCCTGGAAGGAGCCATCGGCTATTGGCGAGCTGGCCCGTGTCCTGATTGCAGTGAAGCCCGGTGGGCCGGGAACGGAGGCCATGCCGGCACTGGCGCGGGCGGCGGGCCTGGCGCGGGCGCCGGAGCTGCTCGAGATGCCGGCGATCGGGCTGAGCTCGACGGTCGTACGGGCGCGCGTGGCGGCGGGCAGGCCGATTCGCTATCTGGTGCCGGACGGCGTGGAGCGGTACATCCGGGAGAGGGGACTGTATTCGAGTGCTGAGGGCTGAGCGCGCTGAGTCCCCGCCACACCTCCCGGGTCCGCGGCGGCGCTATTCGGTGAGGCGGCGGTAGAGGGTGGGGAGGCGGCTGGGGAGGGCTTCGATGTCGGCGACGACTTCGTAGCCCATGTCCTCGCACATGGTCTTGAGGTAGTCGTGGCCGGCGCGGTCGACGGTGAGGGCGAAGGGCGTGATGCCTTCGCGTTTCGCCTCGTTGAGGGCCTGTTTCGTGTCGTGGATGGCGTACTCCTTTTCGGTGCGGTCGCGCCCGTAGCCGTGGTCCTGCGGGCGGCCGTCGCTGAGGAGGACGAGGATCTTGATCTTGGCGTCCGTCTCTCGGAGCTTGAAGGTGGCGTGGCGAATGGCGGGGCCCATGCGTGTCGAGCGGATGGGGCTGATCTTGTCGAGGCGCTTCTTGATCTTGTGGTCGAGGTTCTCGTCGAAATCTTTGATGACGAAGAACTCAACGTTGTCGCGAACGTAGCCGGAGAAACCGTAGATGCCGTACTGGTCGCCGATGGTTTCCAGGGCGGTCATGAGAAGGACGGTCGACTCTTTTTCGAGGTCGATGATGCGCTTTGGGGGGCTGGTGAGTTCCTGGCGGCGCTTGGAGACCCACCAGCTGAGGTATTTGCGTGGGTCGTCGTCGTAGTCGTCGTCTTCGTACTTCTTTTCACGCTTGTTGATCTCTTCGTCGGTGGAGGCCGACATATCGATAAGGAAGGCAACGGCAACGTCGCGCTCGATCTTATTGCGGCGCCAGTAGATCTTCTCATTGGGCTGTCCGCCAGCTTTGCGTTCGACCATCCAGTCGATGGCGGCATCGAGATCGAAGTCTTCACCTTCGGGGAGGCGCTTGAGTTTACGGAAGAGCTCGGGCTTCATAAGCTCGAATTGTTTACGGGTCTGGGAGACGAGGCCGGCGTGCTCGCGGAGGGTGTTCTCATAGAAATCCTCCGCACCCTCTTCGAGGTTGGCCTCTTTGATGGCGCACCAGCGGGGCTTGTAATCCTGGGCACGGAAGTCCCATTCGTCGTAATAATAGACGGTAACGATTGGCTGAAGGGGCTCTTCGCCTTCGCCTTCGCCGGTGCTGTCGTCGCCCCGGGGCTCGCCTTTTTTGGCGTCCTTGTCCTGGGCGGGCGTGCCAGCTTCTTTCATGAGGTTGGACATGAACATGCCGGTGGTGCTGTCGAGATCGCCCTCCATGAGGGAGTCGAGGTCGATCTCGACGCTCTTTTCGAGGAGCTCGGCGAGCTGCTCGGGGGTGAGGGGCATGTTCTGGACCTGGCCGGCGTCGCCGCCCTGGGCATCCTGGCGGAGCTTCATGAGGAGCTGGACGAGCTCGGGCTTGAAGTCGCCGCGGAAGTCGACGTCCTGGGGGCTCTGGTACTCTTCGCCGCCTTCGCCGACGTCGCTGAGCTCCATCTCGCTGCCTTCGCCGCCGAGGTCGCCGCCTTCCACGGGCATCTGCTGCATGCCTTCGGAGGGCGCTACGGGGTCCCAGTCGTCCTCGTCGTCCTGGTCTTCGAGGACGTTTGGAATGGCGAGGGCGATGCGATAGAGGCGGAGGGTGGCTTCGGCGGCGTCTTCGACGAGGGCGCCGGGGGCGGCGATGGCCTGGAGGAGGCCGAGACCCTGAGCCATGACCTGCGCGCGGCTCTTCGGCCAGCGGACTGCCTCGACGCCGTCGAGGCTGGCGCGGACAAGGTTCTCGACGAAGGCCTGGCGCAGTGGGAGGCGGCGCACGTCCGGGCGGTTGGCGATCTCCCCGGCCTGCATGCGGCCAAGGGGACGGCGGATGCCGCCATATTCTCGTTTGATGGCGCCGTCGATGCGGGCGTCCTCGACGATGGTGTAGAGGTCACTGGCAAGCTTGCGGTCGGGAAAGAGGTCGAAGTAGCGCTCCATGTCGGTGACGGGCTGGGAGCCCTCGCGAACGAGGGTGGTGCGGGAGGCGGGGAAGACGGTGCCGGGGCGTTCGAAGTCGAAGTCGAAGGAGCCGAATTCGATGTGGGCGGCCTGGTGGGTGGCAAAGACCTTCATGGCGGCGAAGTTTTCGCCTTTGTTCGTGTACCGCTCCATGAGGTCGGGGAGGAAGATGGTGCTGCCCTCGGTGCTGGCGCGGTGCTCGTCTATCCAGCCGATGCCCTTTTCGGCCAGCGAGGCGGTGGTCTGGATGCTGACGTTGCGGCCGGTGAGAGCTTTGCAGTACAGGCGGAGGATCTCGCCCACTTTGGCGAGCTCGACGCGGGCGGAGAGGGTGTCGAGGATATCCTCGCCGCGGCTGGACTGAAGGCGGAAGTAGCCTTCGCCGCCTTCGTGACTGAGCTGGAGGATGCGGAGGCCGGCCTGCTGCCAGGGCTCGAGCTCGTCGACGCGAATGCGCTCCAAGACGCGGGGGGTGCTGGTGACGAAGTCCATGGCGGCGAAGGGAGAGTAGGGGGCGAGCTGTTCGGCGAGCTCGACGACGCGGTGGTGGTCGTCGGGTTCGAGCTCGCCGAGGGCGAGCGCGGCCTCTTCGAAGTACTGGAAGGCGGAGCGGTTGTGGCCGCGGGCGACCTGGGCGGCGAGGAGGAGGTAGCGCTCGCGCACGGGGGCGTGGATCTTTTGCAGGAGAGAGGCACCGCGTTCGAAATAGAGGCGGGAATCGGCCCAGCTGGACTGGGCGAGCTCGACGGCGAAGGCGAGGAAGGGCAGGCGGTCGTCTTCGTCGAGGCGGGCCAGGACGGCCGGAGCAGTGGCGAGGCAGGCGGAGGCGAGCTCGTAGCTATGTCGAGAGAGCTCGTCGACGAAGAGGACGAGACGGACGGACTGGCTGACGCGGAGAACGCGGAAGACCTGGGGCCCGAGGTCGTAGAACTGAGCGGCGAGCGAGGCGCTCTTCCAGTTGCCCTTGTAGAGGCGGCGGCCGAGGTCGGCCCACTGGCGGAGGTGGTTGGGGCCGACGGCGGCGAGGGCGCCGGGTGCGGAGCGGAGGAAGGAGACGGCGAGGGGCGCGGACTCGGCGGCCATGGTAAGGGCTTCTCGGCCGAGGGTTTCGATCGCGTCCCAGGTGGTGTTGGCGGGAAGCTGAGGGGCAGCCTTGAAGTATTCGACGGCGGCTTCCCAGGAGCGCAGGCTGAGGCCGGTGAGGTCGACGCCGGTCTCGGACCAGATCTGGAGCTGCGAGGGAGTGAGGCGCGGGGCAAGGGCGCGCAGTCCGGCCTCGAACTGCTGCTCGAGGGGTGCGGGGAAGCCGGACAGGCGCTCGTGGTTGCGGGCGAGCAGTTCACCGACAATCGTCATGCGTTCCTCTTCCATCGACGGGGCCAGCTCGGTGTCGCAGCGAGGAAGGGGAGGGAGCGGAGGAGGAAGGCTGTCACAGTTCTCCCGAGGAGCTGGCGAAGTTGCGCGTCGGATCCCTGTAATCGTAGAACGTGACGTCGCCGGTTGTCGTGTCCCAGGTGGCGCAGGAGAGCTGGAAGCCGTTGCGGTGGTCGCGTGGGTCGCCGGCCGAGCCGGGGTTGACGACGAGGACGCGGCCGAAGCGCTGGGCCATCTTGAAGTGAGTGTGACCGACAATGAGGAGATCGCAGTCGAGGCTGGCGGCGCGCGCCCAGATCGCCTCGTGGGGGTAGTGGTACTCCTTCCAGGGTTCCCAGGGCGAGCCGTGGATCATGACGACGCGGTGACCGTCCACAGTGTCTTCCAGGCGGTAGGGCTGGCGACGGAGCCAGGCAACGAGGTCCTGGTCGACGCCCGCCGAGGAGAGGGCGCGCGTGCCGTCGGGACCAAGGATGGTCTCTTCGTGGTTGCCGAGGACGACGCGGGCGTCGAGGTCGCGGAGGAGGGAAACGACGGCGTTGGCCCAGCGGAACTGGAAGACGGAGTCGCCGGCACACCAGAGCTGGTCGAAGGGGGTCATCAGCTCGAGCGCCTGCTGGAGGCCGGCGATGTTGCAGTGGACGTCGGAGACGAGGCCCAGCCTCATGAGCGCTGAAGGCTGGGTGCTGAGTGCTGAGTGGAAGCAGCGTCGCGCCGGGCGGCGACGGAACTTCGGAGCGCACCGAGCATTCTGCCTGCCTCCTGTGCCCTTTGTTGAAGCGCGTTGAACTCCGCCTGTGACAGAATCCCGGCATCAAGTGCCACATACAGCCGAGAGCGCACCTCCGCACAGGAAGAGAGGAATCGGTGAAACTCGCCCGGTCGGTTCCGCTCGAAGCCTTCGGCATTGTTGGCCACGGTCGAGACCGAGGCAGGCTGGACTTGGCCTGCGAGCGCATGATCGTGCGCGAACGGAGTGCGCCTTTCTGGTTTGTCGAGGTCCGCGGTCAGGACGCGGGCTTTCTGCCAGGCGACCAGATCTACGAACCGCGCGACCGCCATCCCATACACCCCTTCGTGGCCAGCCCGGACTGACCGCTCAGCACTCGAGGACTCAGCACCGAGCACCTATTCGAAGATGCTGGTGACGACCTCTTCGATGCTGCGCTGGACCTCGGCGTCGTCGGTGAGGGACCAGGTGACGGAGACCTGGCAGGCGCGACGGGCGGGCACGCCGCGGTGGATGAGGCGGCCAGCATAGATGAGGAGGCGTGTGCTGACGCCTTCGCTGAGGCCGTGCTCGCGGGGGTTGCGAACCTTCTCGCCAAGCTTGGCGAGGTCCATGGCGGTGTCACGGGTGACGCCGGCTTCGTGCGCGATGATCTCGGCTTCCTGGTCTTTGGGCGGATCGCCGAATTCGATGGAGATGAAGCGCTGGCGGGTGGAGTGCTTGAGGTCCTTGAGGGCGGACTGATAGCCGGGGTTGTAAGAGATGACGAGGAGGAAGCCGTCGGCCGCTTCCACGACCTGGCCGAGCTTCTCGATGGGGAGGAGGCGGCGGTAGTCGGTGAGGGGGTGGATGAGAACGGTGGTGTCTTTGCGAGCTTCGACGACTTCGTCGAGGTAGCAGATGGCGCCGATCTTGACGGCGCGCGTGAGGGGGCCATCGACCCAGCGGGTGCCATCGGTGTCGAGCAGGTAACGCCCGACGAGGTCGCTGGCGGTGAGGTCTTCGTGGCAGGCGACGGTGATGAGGGGCTTGCGGTGCTCGGCTTCTTCGCCGGTACGGGCGGAGATCCTGGTGAAGGGATGGCCGAGGCGCCAGGCCATGTACTCGACGAAGCGGGTCTTGCCGGCGCCGGTGGGGCCTTTGAGGAGGACGGGGATGCGCTGCTCATAGGCTGTCTCGAAGAGCTGGACCTCGTCGCCGATGGGGAGGTAGTAGGGCTCCTGCTGGACGGTGTACTCCTCGACCGCGTGAATGAAGGCGCCTGCGGGTGTGCTGTCCGCCACGTGTCTTACCTCCCGGCCGCGGGGCGCAGCCGTTGCTGTAATGCCTGCCAGGCCGCCACGACGCGCGCCTCGAGGTCGGCGAGGGTGCCGTTGTTCTCGACGACGAGGGTGGCACGGGCGGTGCGCTCGGCGTTCGAGAGCTGGGAGGCGATGCGCGCGCGGGCGGCGCCCTCGTCGAGCCCGTTGCGGGCTTCGAGCCGCTTGACGGCGATCTCGGGATCGACGACGACGACCCAGACCTCGTCGACGAGGTCTTGCCAGCCGGCCTCCAGGAGGACGGCGGCTTCGAGGACGGCGAGGGTGTTGCCGGCGGTCTCGAGCGCGGAGAGCTCTTCGCGGGCGAAGCGGCGGATACCGGGCCAGACGATGTCGGTGAGGCGCTGGAGCTCGTCGGGACGGCCGAAGACCTTCGCGCCGAGAGCTTTGCGATCGACAGTGCCGTCGGCGGCGACAACGTCGTCGCCGAAGGCGCGTACGACGGCGCGGAAGGTGTCGGTGCCGGGTTCGTAGGTGCGGTGGCCGAGGAGGTCGGCGTCGATGACCGGGACGTGGCGCTCGCGGAAAAAGCGGGTCACGGTGGACTTGCCGCTGGCGATGCCGCCAGTGAGACCGATAACGTGCAAGGGGCGCTCCCGGGCGGAGAGGGGTTGATCGAAGGTTCAGTTTATCGCCGGCGGCGGAGGCGGGGCAAACCGGTCCCCCCAGGCGCGGCCGGCGACGCGGCCTCACCTCAGGTGGCCCTTCGGGATTCTGGCACGGGGCCGCACTGGCTGTCCTCGCGATGGCCGCGGCGCGCGCTCACGTCGCCTCGCGGGAGCCGACGAGGGATCTGTCATATCAAGATGGACGACGGGCAAGGCGCGGGCGGGCCAGCGAGGTAGCCACCAGCTGGCGTGGACGGCAACGGCGAGGCCCAGCCCGAAGAGCTGCATGGAGCGGTCAGCCGAGCAGGCGGCGTCCTGCGAGCGGGCCGCGAAAGACACCTCAAGCGGGAACGATGCGGACGCGGTGGCGGGGGGAACCGCGCCCACAGGTGGGGCAGTGGTAGACGACACCGACGCCGTGCCCGCATTGCTGGTCGACGAGGGCGAGGTCGTGCTCGGCGTGGGCTTCGCCCCAGGCGGCCAGGGCACCCACGACGACGCCGAGGCCGTGGCCCTTGGCGGTGAGGACGTAGGCGGCGCGGGGGGGATGGTCACTGTAGAGGCGGCGCTGGACGACGCCCTCGCGCTCGAGGAGCTTGAGGCGCGCGGAAAGGACGCTGGCCGGGATGCCTTCGACGCTCTCCTGCAGGTCGGAGAAGCGGCTGCGGCCGCGCAGGAGGTCGCGCACAATGAGGAGGGTCCAGCGGTCGCCGACGACGTCGAGGGTGCTGGCGACGGGGCAGCGGATCTTGCGGCTCATGGTTGTTTTCTCTCCGTGATCGGGTATGCTACCAGCGCGGAGGGGTAACTCCAACTAATGGAGTGACTCCGATTGACGGAGTCTCCCGCGTGCGCGCAGGAGGCTTCTATGCTCGAGACGACAGCCCGGACTCTGGTGGCGGCACAGGCCGGCCAGCAGCCGAGCGACGCGGACGCGCTGGCCCTGGCCGAAGAGGCGGACCTAGCGGCCCTGCAGGCGGCCGCGGCGGCGCTGCGAGACAAGGCGCATGGGAACGTGGTCTCGTACTCGCGGAAGGTCTTCATCCCGCTCACCCAGCTCTGTCGCGACGTCTGCCACTATTGTACGTTCGCGCGACCACCGCGGCCGGGGGAGCGTGCCTACCTGACGCGCGAGGAGGTGCTGGCGATCGCGCGGGCGGGCGCTGCGGCCGGCTGCAAGGAAGCGCTCTTCACGCTGGGAGACAAGCCGGAGCTGCGCTACAAGGTCGCCCGGCGCGAGCTGGCCGAGCTGGGCCACGAGACAACGATCTCGTACCTGATGGAGATGGCGACCGCAGTCTTCGCGGAGACGGGGCTGCTGCCGCACGCCAACCCGGGGGTCATGACGGGCGCGGAAATCGCGGCGCTGCGGGAGGTGTCGATCTCGCAGGGGATCATGCTGGAGAGCGCGTCGGCGCGTCTGCTGGCGAAGGGGCAGGTCCACTATGGTTCCCCGGATAAGGACCCGGCGGCACGTCTCGAAACCATCAGGCTGGCCGGGGAGCTTGCGGTGCCGTTCACCTCGGGGATCCTGATCGGGATCGGGGAGACGCGGCGGGAGCGGATCGAGTCGCTGCTGGCGTTGCGCCGCCTGCACGCCGACTACGGGCACATCCAGGAGATCATCGTCCAGAACTTCCGGGCAAAGCCGGGGACGAAGATGGCCGACGCGCCGGAACCGGATTTGGAGGACCTGCTCTGGACGATCGCGGTGGCCCGGATAGTGTTCGGGGACGAGATGAACATCCAGGCGCCACCGAACCTCTCCTACGAGGAGTATCCGCGGCTGGTGGCGGCGGGGCTGAACGACTGGGGCGGGGTCTCGCCGGTCACGCCAGACCATGTGAACCCGGAAGCGCCTTGGCCGCACCTGGAAGAGCTGCGGGTGAACACAGCCGCCTGCGGGAAGGTGTTGACGGAGCGGCTGGCAATCTACCCGGCCTGGGCGCTCGCGCCGGAGCGATGGCTGGCGCCGGCGCTGCGAACGCCGGTGACGCGCGCGGTGGACGCCGACGGTTTCGCGCGGATCGACGAGTGGTCGCCGGGCGACGCGGCAACTGCTCCGCCGGCGGAGGACATCCCCCGGCGGGTGGCACGAGGGCGTGCTGCCGGGACGTCGACGGCCGCTGTGGCGACGATCCTCCAACGGGCGGCCGGGGGCGAGGACCTCGGCGAGGAGGACCTCGTACGGCTCTTTCGGGCGCGCGGCGACGACTATCACGCGGTCTGCGCGGCGGCCGACGATCTGCGCCGACGGGTCAACGGGGAGCGGGTGACCTATGTAGTCAACCGGAACATCAACTACACGAACATCTGCTATTTCCGCTGCCAGTTCTGCGCCTTCGCCAAGGGGAAGATGAGCGAGTCCCTGCGGGGAACGCCATACGACCTGGGGCTGGACGAGATCGTGCGCCGGGCGCGCGAGGCGTGGGCACGGGGGGCAACCGAGGTCTGCATGCAGGGTGGGATCCACCCGGAGTACACAGGGGAGACGTACCTGGCGATCCTGCGCGCCGTGAAAGAGGCGCTGCCGCCGGTGCACATCCACGCGCTGTCGCCCCTGGAGGTGTACCAGGGAGCGGAGACGCTGGGGATCAGCGTGACGGAGTTCCTGCTGCGGCTGAAAGAAGCCGGCCTGGGGACGCTGCCCGGCACGGCGGCAGAGGTGCTGGACGACGAGGTGCGGGCGACGCTGTGCCCGGACAAGCTGACGACGGAGAAGTGGCTATCGGTTGTGGAGCGGGCGCACCGCGTCGGATTCCGGACTACTTCGACGATCATGTACGGGCACATCGACGGACCGCAGAACTGGGCACGCCATCTTATCCGCCTGCGCGAGCTGCAGCGGCGTACGGGCGGGATCACAGAGTTCGTACCCCTGCCGTTCGTGCACATGGAGGCGCCGATCTACCTGAAGGGGAAGGCGCGTAGCGGCCCGACCTTTCGCGAGGCCGTGCTCATGCACGCGGTCGCGCGGCTGGCCCTGCATCCCTACGTCACGAACATTCAGGTTTCCTGGGTGAAGATGGGGGAGCAGGGCGCGCGCGCCTGCCTGGCCGCAGGGGCGAATGACATGGGTGGGACGCTGATGAACGAGAGCATCTCGCGCGCGGCGGGGGCCGCGCACGGGCAGGAACTTCCGCCCGAGGAGATGGAGCGTGTCATCCGCGAGGCCGGGCGAGTGCCGGCACAGCGGACGACGCTCTACGGGATGGCTCCCGAGGAGCGGCAGTTCGCCTCGTTTGGGGCGCCCGAGCTTGCGCCGATCGCGCTGACGGCAGTGAAGAAGTATGAGCGGCGGCAGCCGGTGGGGAGCCGATAGGGCGTTACCGGCGAGCGCGGAGGCGCCACTCAGAGCGGGCGAAGCCGACGTTCCATCCAGAGGCCGCCGGCGGGGCCAGGGCCGAAGAGCGGGTGGAGGCCCATGCGGAACCAGAAGTAAAGCGCCAGCCCGCGATCAGCTGGTGCTGGAGCACGAAGGAACGGCCAGCCCGCGGCAACGGCCGCTTCGCGCAAGAGGCGGGCGGCTTCGGAGCCGAGGCCGTAGCCGCGCGCGGGACCGTCGACGCAGAGCTCCTCGACGACCACAGTCTGATCGTCGAAGGAGATTCGGGCT
>JADLBJ010000124.1 GCA_020847765.1 Dehalococcoidia bacterium | reverse complement strand
GCTGCGCGGCCGAGAGCCGCACCACGTGGCCCGGCGGCGCCAGCCCGCCCCCCGCCCGCTCCTCCAGCCGTCCCGCCGCCACCGCCTGCGCGACGACTGCGTCCAGGGCGCCCACCTCGATGCGCGCGCCACTGCGCACATGCTCCCGGGGCGCTGCCACCCGCAGCGGATTCGCCGCCAGAAACGCCTTCGCCACCGCCACCGCCCGGGCCGCCGCCGCCTCCAGGAACGCCGATCCATACAGCACGCCAGCCGTCTCCACAGCGAGGCCACCATGCACCGCCGCCGCGACAACCCCTGTCACGTCTCCCGCCTCCATCTGAAGCGCCTCGGCCACCCGACCGACGGGCAGCGGGCCCCCGAGCAGGAGGTCCGCCAGCCGCTCTTCCGCCGACCCGGCCGCCTGGCGGGCCAGCGCTGCCAGTGTCGCCCCGTGCTTCCGCCGATGCCGTCGCGGGTCCAGCGCCACGATCGCCCCGCCCGCCGCCGTCTCGTTCGGCGTGCGCAGGATGCAGCGGTCCCCGCGCACGACGGCCACCGGCGACTCCAGCACCACCTGCGCCCACCCCTCGTCCCCCGGCAAGAGCGCGTCCCGATCGAGCAGGCGCAGCCGGCCCTCCGCCTCGGCCGTCGCGCTCAGAAACGTAATGCCCGCGTCGTGCGCCAGCGGATGGCTCAAGAGCGTCGTCGCCCGCAGCTGCACGTCTACCGCGCGCACCGGCCGCAGCGTCCCCGGCCGCGCCAGCACCATCCCCCGCGTCACCTCCTCGGCGTGGACGCCGCTGAGGTTCACGGCTGCCCGGGTGCCCGGTTCCAGCCGCTCCGTCTTCGTGCGATGGCGCTGCAGCCCCCGGATTCGCGCCTTCAGCCGCCCCGGCTGCAGCTCCACCTCCTGTCCCACCTCGAACGCTCCGTCCAGGAGCGTGCCAGTCACCACGGTCCCGAACCCCTGGATCGTGAAGGCCCGGTCTATCGGCAGGCGCGGACGCCCCAGGTCCCGCTTCGGCGGCGTCGTCGCGAGCTGCGCGTCAATGGCGGCCACAAGCGCCGCCAGTCCCGCCCCTGTGACCGCACTCGTCCGCACCACCGGGGCCCCTGCCAGGCGCGTGCCCGCCAGCCGCTCGGCCAGCTCGGCCTCGACCAGGGCGACGTACTCCTCCTCGACCAGATCGCACTTCGACACCACCACCACGCCTGCCCGAACGTCGAGCAGCTCCAGGATCGCGAGGTGCTCCGCGGTCTGCGGCATCGGGCCCTCGTCCGCCGCCACGACAAGCAGCGCCAGATCTACGCCGCCTGCCCCCGCTAGCATGTTCTTGATGAAGCGCTCGTGCCCCGGCACGTCGACCACGCTGACCTCGCGCCCCGATGGCAGCGTCAGCCACGCAAACCCCAGGTCGATCGTCAGTCCCCGCTCCTTCTCCTCCCGGAGGCGGTCGGGGTCCATCCCCGTGAGCGCCTGCACCAGGCGGCTCTTGCCGTGGTCCACGTGGCCGGCGGTCCCGAGGACGTACATTTGTTCGGTATTCTAGGGGCCACGTGGCACCCGCGCCACGCGACGCTTCGGTACAACCACGGCCTCCAACCCCTCTACGTATCTCAAATTTGCCGCCCGCAAGCGCTGACGTGCGCTAACCCGAACATTCTTCTAGTCTGCAGAGAGGCGTCCCCGGAGGAATGACCGCGTGACCAGAGCACT
Source organism: Dehalococcoidia bacterium (assembly GCA_020847765.1). Lineage (GTDB taxonomy): Bacteria > Chloroflexota > Dehalococcoidia > Tepidiformales > Tepidiformaceae > JADLBJ01. The sequence goes on along the minus strand of JADLBJ010000124.1, from coordinate 55,078 downwards.
CTCCCGCTCCCTGCCCGTGCTCGAGCTGCTCGCCTCGAGCCCTCGCCCCCTGGAGATGGCCGACATCATTGCGCGCTGCGAGATGCCCCGCGCCACCGCCCACCGCCTCATGACCTCCCTTTGCCGCGACGGCTACGTCGTCCGCGAACCCGACGGCCGCTTCCGCGTCAGCCTCCGCATCTGGGGTGTCGCCGCGGCCATGATGGCCCGGCTCGGGGTCCGCGAAGTCGCCTTCCCTTACATGGTCGATCTCGCCAGCGCGCTGCAGCAGCAGGTCGCCCTCGCCTTCCTCGAAAACGGGGACGCCTGCTTCACCGAGCGCCTTGAGGTCATCGGCGGGCGCGTCAACTCCAGCCTTCTCGACATCCGCGTCCCCGCCATGGCCGTCGCCTCCGGACGGATGCTCGCCGCACACCTCCCGCCCGAGGAGTCCGCGCCACTTCTCCACGGCCTGCCGCGAAGGACCGCCCACACCCGCGTCGATCCCGCGGAGCTGCGCGCCGAGCTCGACCGCATTCGCACCCAGGGCTTCGCCACCATCGACCGCGAGTACGATCCCCAGGGCTCCGGCGTCGCCGTCCCCGTCTTCGACGCACGCGGGCAGGCCGTCGCCGCCCTCAGCATCGTCGTCTGGGGCGCACTTACCGCCGACGTCCTCCAGCGCGCCCTCGGCCCCGCGCTCGCCGCCACCCGCCGGACGTCAGCCGAGCTTGGCTTCCGGGCGGCGACACCGACACCGGTCGCCTGACCGCGTCCCCGCTCGCCGATGCCCTGAGGGCCCCGTCTGGCGTACTGTTGCCCTATGCCCCCGCTCCCCCGACTCCTCTCTTCCCGTACGGTCTACACCGGCCGTCTCTTCAGCGTCACCCTCGACGAGATCGAGATGGAGGGTGGCCTCGTCGCCCGGCGCGAGAACATCGCCCACCCCGGTGCCGTCGCCATGGTGCCGGTCGACGACCAGGGGCGCCTCCTCCTCGTCACGCAGTACCGCCACGCCGCTGGTAAGCGGCTGCTCGAGCTCCCCGCAGGCACCCTCGAAGCCGGCGAAGAACCGCTGGCCGCCGTCGAGCGCGAGCTCCAGGAAGAGATCGGCCGGCGCCCCCGCCAGATCCAGCCCCTCGGCGGCTTCTACGTCGCCCCCGGCTACACCAGCGAGTACGTCCACCTCTTCCTCTGCACCGGCCTCGAAGAAAGCAGCCTCGACGGCGACGAGGACGAAGACATCGAAGTCCACACCCTCACCGCCGACAAGGCCCTCGCCGCCGTCGAATCGGGCGACATCTGCGACGCCAAGACAATCGTGGGCGTCCTCCGCTGGCTTCGCCTCCCCCCACCCTGACGGCCCAAGTTCTATAGCAGCAATGTATCTGACAGCATTGCTGGGCTGATTTGGCGGGATTAGGATCCGGCAGGGTCAGCCCGCGGCCCCCCACCCGACGGTCCCGGCGCGGTCAAGGAGGCGAGCATGGTCAGTCGCACCACGCCCGGTGGGGGCGGCGCAGTCGCCGTCCCCGGCGCGCACCCCAGGCAGCGTCCCCGCCTCTGGCTCCTCGACTTCTACGGCACCGCCGTCGGCAAAAAAGCCGTCATGGCCATCACCGGCATCGTCGGCCTTGGCTTCGTCCTCGTGCACATGCTCGGCAACCTCAAGATCTACACGGGTGAGCAGCACCTCAACGACTACGGCGAGTATCTCCGCGAGATCGGCAGCCCCATCATCCCCGAGACCGGCACCCTCTGGCTCCTCCGCGCCATCCTCATCGTCGCCGTCCTCATCCATGTCCACGCCGCCTGGAGCCTCACCCAGATGAACCGGCGTGCCCGCCCCACCGGGTACCAGGGCCCTCGCCGCTTCGTCGCCGCCGACTACGCCTCCCGCACGATGCGCTGGACGGGCGTGCTCCTCGCCCTCTTCATCGTCTTCCACCTGTTCGATCTCACATGGGGCCCGGCCAACCCCAACTTCACCCGCGGCGAGCCCTATCACAACCTGGTCGAAAGCCTCAGCCGCGGCTGGGTGGCCGCCATCTATATCGTCGCCAACCTCCTCCTCGGCCTCCACCTCTACCACGGCGCCTGGAGCCTCTTCCAGTCCCTCGGCTGGAACAACCCCCGCTTCAACCTCTGGCGCCGCTACTTCGCCATCGCCTTCGCCGCCGTCGTTGTTGCGGGCAACCTAAGCATCCCCATCGCCATCGTCAGTGGCGCCGTCGACTAGGAAGGCACCCATATGACCGCGCTCGACACCGCACCGGCTACCACCACCGACCTCGACAGCCACGTTCCGCCCGGTCCCATCGCCGAGAAATGGGACGTCCACCGCTTCGAGACCAGGCTCGTCGCCCCTCAGAACCGCCGCCGCTTCGAAGTCATCGTCATCGGCACCGGCCTCGCCGGCGGCTCCGCGGCCGCCACCCTTGGCGAGATGGGCTTCAACGTCAAAGTCTTCTGCTTCCAGGACAGCCCCCGCCGCGCGCACAGCATCGCCGCGCAGGGCGGCATCAACGCCGCCAAGAACTACAAGAACGACGGCGACAGCGTCTACCGCCTCTTCTACGACACCGTCAAGGGCGGGGACTACCGCTCCCGCGAAGCCAACGTCTACCGCCTCGCCCAGATCAGCACCGAGATCATCGACCAGTGCACCGCCCAGGGCGTCCCCTTCGCCCGCGACTACGGCGGCCTCCTCGACAACCGCTCCTTCGGCGGCGCCCAGGTCGCCCGTACCTTCTACGCCCGCGGCCAGACCGGCCAGCAGCTCCTCCTTGGCGCCTACCAGGCCCTCATGCGCCAGGTCGAGCTCGGCAGCGTTGCCCTCTATGCCCGCCACGAGATGCTCGAGCTGGTCGTCAAAGACGGGCGCGCGGTCGGCGTCGTCGTCCGCGATCTCGTCACCGGTGCCGTTACCTCCCACAGCGCCCACGCCGTCGTCCTCGCCAGCGGCGGCTATGGCAACGTCTTCTTCCTCTCCACCAACGCCAAAGGCTCGAACGTCACGGCAAGCTGGCGCGCCCACCGCAAGGGCGCCTACTTCGCCAACCCCTGCTACACCCAGATCCATCCCACCTGCATCCCCGTCAGCGGCGAACACCAGTCCAAGCTCACCCTCATGAGCGAATCCCTGCGCAACGACGGCCGCATCTGGGTCCCGACGAACAGGGACGACCGCCGCAGCCCCAACGACATCCCCCCCGAGGACCGCGACTACTACCTCGAACGCCGCTACCCCGCCTTCGCCAACCTCGTCCCCCGCGACGTCGCCTCCCGCGCCGCCAAGCGCATGGTCGACGACGGCTTTGGCGTCGGCGAGCTCAAGAACGGCGTCTACCTCGACTTCAAAGAGGCCATCTCCCGCCTCGGCCGCGGCGTCATCGAGCAGCGCTACGGCAACCTCTTCGACATGTACCGGGACATCGCCGGCGAGGACCCCTACCGCGTCCCCATGCGCATCTACCCCGCCGTTCACTACACCATGGGCGGCCTCTGGGTCGACTACAACCTCATGAGCAACCTCCCCGGCCTCTTCGTCATCGGCGAAGCGAACTTCTCCGACCACGGCGCCAACCGCCTCGGCGCCAGCGCCCTCATGCAAGGCCTGGCCGACGGTTACTTCGTCCTCCCCGCCACGATCGCCGGCTACCTCGCCGGCCAGCTCGGTCAGCCCCCCACTCCCACCAGCGCCCCCGAGTTCAAAGACGCCGAAGACAGCGTCCGCGAGCGTGTCAACAGCCTCCTCGGCGTTCGCGGCAGCCACTCCGTCGACTGGTTCCACCGCCAGCTCGGCAAGACCCTCTGGGAAAAATGCGGCATGGCCCGCAACGCCGACGGCCTCAAGGAAGCCGCCCGCGAAGTCGGCGACCTCCGCCAGCGCTTCTGGCAGGACGTCCGCGTCCTCGGCGAGAACGAAACCCTCAACCAGTCCCTCGAAAAGGCCGGGCGCGTGGCCGACTTCCTGGAGCTCGCCGAGCTCCTCTGCCAGGACGCTCTCCATCGCGAAGAGTCCTGCGGCGGCCATTTCCGCGAGGAGTACCAGACCCCCGACGGCGAAGCCCTGCGCGACGACGAGCGCTTCGCCTACGTCGCCGCCTGGGAGTTCAAAGGCGACGGCGCCGCCGAGCGCCTCCACCAAGAACCGCTCGACTTCGAATACGTGCACCTCGCCCAGCGGAGTTACAAATGACCCTGAACCTGACCCTTAAGGTCTGGCGGCAGGACGGCCCTCGCGACGCCGGCCGCTTCGAAACCTACGAAGCCAACGCCGTCAGCGAAGACATCTCCTTCCTCGAGCTCCTCGACGTCGTCAACGAAGACCTCGTCGCCCAGAACCGCGAACCGATCGCCTTCGACCACGACTGCCGCGAGGGCATCTGCGGCATGTGCGGCGTCATGATCAACGGCCAGCCCCACGGCCCCCTCCGCGGCACCACCACCTGCCAGCTCCACCTCCGTCACTTCAAGGACGGCGACACCGTCGTCGTCGAACCCTGGCGCGCCGCCGCCTTCCCCATCATCCGCGACCTCGTCGTCAACCGCACCGCCTTCGACCGCATCGTCATGGCCGGCGGCTACGTCACCGCCCCCACGGGCGCCGCCCAGGACGCCAACAACATCCCCGTTCCCAAAGCCAACGCCGACCTCGCCATGGACGCCGCCGCCTGCATCGGTTGCGGCGCCTGCGTCGCCGCCTGCCCCAACGGCGCCGCCCAGCTCTTCACCTCCGCCAAGGTCGCCCACCTCGGCCTCCTCCCCCAGGGCCAGCCCGAACGCTGGAGCCGGGTCAACGCCATGGTCCAGCGCATGGAGGAGCACTTCGGCTCCTGCACCAACCACCGCGAGTGCGAGGCCGCCTGCCCGAAGGAGATCTCGATCGACTTCATCGCCCGCCTCAACCGCGACTACCTCAAGGCCCAGTTCAAGGACCGCCGCCAGCTCCTCCGCGCCACCGACGTCGCCAGCGAAGAATAGCCGCCCCTCGATCGCCTACCCCGCGCGCGCTACCCTCTGGCGAATGGGCCACCGTCGCAACCGCAAGCGAGATCGGCAGGCCCGCCGCCCTGCCGCCGACCCCTTCCCCCTCCCCTTCGTCGCCCCCGCCCCCTTCGCCCCCCTGGGCGACGACTTCGCCCTTACCCGCGCCTTCCTGCTCCGCCACGAGACTCCCGCCGGCACCGCCTGCGGGCGCTGCCGCGAATTCGTCGAAGACCACGACGGGGGCCGCGGCACCTGTCTCCACCCCGGCAGCGGCGTCCTCAGCCCGTGGACGGATACGCCCGCCTGCCCCTTCTTCGCCCGGCGGCGCTGACCGCATTACAAACGGCTTGCATTTTCACCGACGGGCGGGCCCCAGCTTCACAGGCGACGTAATGGCGGCACAATATCTAGTAGGAGACCCTTGACGCCCCACAACATCTGGGCGTACTCTCCCCAGGCGCCGAGAACAAATGATGAGGCGCTCAATCGCCTTTGGAGTTATGGCAAGTGCGATGCCCCTACTGCCGCTCCCGCGATTCCAAAGTCACCGACAGCCGTGCCACCGGCGACGGCATCCGCCGCCGCCGTCAGTGCGTCGTCTGCGGCGAACGCTTCACCACCCTCGAAGCCATCCAGCTCTCCACCGTCCAGGTCGTCAAGAAAGACGGACGTCGCGAAGATTTCAACCGTGAGAAGCTGCTCGCCGGCCTTCGCAAGGCCTGCAGTAAACGAAACATCTCGGTCGCACAGCTCGAGGCCATGGTCGCCGAGATCGAGGCCCGCCTCTCCCTCGACGGCCGCGCGGAGGTGCCATCGTCATTCGTGGGAGAAGTGGCGATGGACCTCCTCCGCAAAGCCGACCACATCGCCTACATCCGCTTCGCCTCCGTCTACCGCCCCTTCACCGACCTCGCCTCCCTGAAGGAAGCCCTCCAGGCGCTCGAAGAAGGTCGCGTCGCTTCCATCGAAGAGCAGACCCTCCAGCTCGCCCTGCCCACCCTGCCTGACGGCCGCCCCCTCCGCCCCCGCCTCCTCCCCGGCCTCGACCGGACCGCAGCCACCCCTCCCCAGGCCGAGGTCGCACGATGAGCATGAAACTCTGGGAGCTCCACGGCCTCCACCTCGACGGCGCCATCCGCAGCACCCCGGACGGCCACGCCGAGGTCGCCGGCCTCGTCCTCTCCGAGAAGGCCTACCTCATGGCCCTGCGCGACTTCCGGCCGCATCAGCTCCTCGACCTCGTCCGCCGCCACGGCCCCACCACTGCCGCCCGGAAGCTCGTCGGACACTACGCCGCCGATGGCCGCCGGCTCGTCCTCGCCCGCAGTGCCTCCCCCGAGCCCATGGTCTGCCGCAGCGACGAAGCGACCGTCCCCGTCTCCGGCGCCGGACCCTGACCGCTCGACGCCTAGAACATTTGTCCTGTACGCTCCTCTCCCAGCCTATCCTTCCCCGCGAGGGTCACCATGGTCACCACCTCCCGCCATAGCTTCGACCTCAGCCCCGACGGCTTCGAGCCGGCACCCCTCTCCGAAAACGCCCGCGTCGTCATGGAGCGCCGCATCATGGCCCGCAACGACCAGGGCGACCCCCTCGAAACCCCCGACGAGTGCTTCCGTCGCGTCGCGCACAACCTCGCCGAAGCTGAGCTCCGCTTCGGCGGCAACGAAAGCGATCGCGCCGCCGCCGAAGAGAGCTTTTACCAGCTCATGGCCTCCCTCGACTTCCTCCCTAACTCCCCCACCCTCGTCAACGCCGGCCGCGAGCTCCAGCAGCTCTCCGCCTGCTTCGTCCTCCCCGTTCCCGACTCCATCGACGGCATCTTCGAAGCGATCAAGCACACCGCCGTCATCCACAAGTCCGGCGGCGGCACCGGCTTCGCCTTCTCCCGCCTCCGCCCCGCCAACGACCGCGTCCAATCGACAATGGGCGTCGCCAGCGGCCCCGTTTCCTTCATGAAAGTCTTCGACGCCGCCACCGAGGCCATCAAGCAGGGCGGCACCCGCCGCGGCGCCAACATGGGCATCCTCCGCGTCGACCATCCCGACGTCGACCAGTTCATCGCCATGAAGTCCGACATGACCACCCTCCAGAACTTCAACATCAGCGTCGCCGTCACCGACACCTTCATGGCCGCCGTCCAGGCGGACACCGACTACGACCTCGTCAACCCCACGTCCGGTCAGCCCACCGGCCGCCGCCGCGCGCGCGACGTGTGGGACACCCTCCTCGCCAACGCCTGGAAGAACGGCGACCCCGGCCTCGTCTTCATCGACCGCATCAACGCCAGCCGCGCCAACCCCGTCCCCCGCCGCGGCCCCGTCGAATCCACGAACCCCTGCGGCGAACAACCCCTTTATCCCTTCGACTCCTGCAACCTCGGCTCCCTCAACCTCGCCCGCTTCACCACCGGCGAGCCGGGCCACCGCACTGTCGACTACGACGCCCTCGGCCGCGTCGTGCGCCGCTCCGTCCACCTCCTCGACAACGTCATCGAGATGAACCACTACCCGATCCCCGAGATCGCCGAGACCTCCCACGCCATCCGCCGCGTCGGCCTCGGCGTCATGGGCTGGGCCGACATGCTCGTCGAACTCCGCGTCGCCTATAACTCCGAAGACGCCCTCCAGCTTGCCCGCGACGTCATGGCCTTCATCCAGCGCGAAGCCGACGCCGCCTCGCAGCAGCTCGCCGCCGTCCGCGGCAACTTCCCCGACTGGCCCGACTCCCTCTACGGCCCCCACGGCGCCGAAGGCCCACGGCCCATGCGCAACGCAACCCGCACCACCATCGCCCCCACCGGCACCCTCAGCATTGTCGCCGGCTGTTCCGGCGGCATCGAACCCCTCTTCGCCCTCGCCTTCGTCCGCTCCCATTACCTCGACAAGAACGACCCCTCGCGCCGCACCGAGCTCACCGAAGTCAACGCCCAGTTCGAGGCCGTCGCCCGCGACCAGGGCTTCTACAGCGAAGAATTGATGCGCTTCCTCGCCGAAGGCGGCCACCTTGCCGAACGCCCCGAAGTTCCCCAATGGGCCAAAGACGTCTTCGTCACCGCCCATGACATCACCCCCGACTGGCACGTCCGCATGCAGGCCGCCTTCCAGGAGCACACCGACAACGCCGTCTCCAAGACCATCAACTTCCCCAACACCGCCACCGTCGACGACGTTCGCCTCGCCTACGACCTCGCCTACCGCAGCGGCTGCAAAGGCATCACCATCTACCGCGACGGCTCCCGCGACCTCCAGGTCCTCAAGTTCGAAGGCAAGAGCGAAGCCGAGAAAGCCGTCGAGGCCGCCCAGGCACTCCTCGCCCAGCACGCCGGCCCCACCCGCCGCAAGCTCCCCGACGAACGCAACTCCATCACCCACAAGTTCCGCGTCGGCGAGCAGGAGGGCTACATGACCGTCGGCCTCTTCGCCGACGGCTCCCCCGGCGAAGTCTTCATCAACGTCAACAAGCAGGGCTCGACCGTCAGCGGCCTGATGGACACTGTTGCCATGCTCACCAGCTACGCCCTCCAGTACGGCGTCCCCCTCGGCGAGCTCGCCAGCAAGCTCAAGAACACCCGCTTCGAACCGAGCGGCCCCACCAGCAACAAACAGATCCCCATCGCCACCAGCATCGTCGACTACGTCTTTCGCTGGCTCGAGCTCAAGTTCGAAGGCAATCGCGCCGCTGTCCAGCCAGCCCTCATCCCCGCCGACCAGGTCGCCCCCTCCACCGGCGTCGACGTTGCCACCCGCTCCCACGACGACGCCGTCGCCAGCGGCGTCGGCTGCCCCGACTGCGGCGCCGTCCTCTTCTACGGCGAAGGCTGCCTCATCTGCCGCAACTGCGGCTACAACAAGTGCGGCTGAGGCCCCCCTGCCCCGTATAGCCCCGTCCGGCCCATCCCCGCGGGGCTATACTGACCCCATGGGCTTCTACTACGGGCCGTCCGGCCCCGAGCCAGACGAGGAGAAGCCAGGCGGGCTCAAGGAAGCCCTCTACATCACCTGGGCCGTCTTTCGCGCTCTCGCCCTCCCTCTCGCCGTGCTCCTCGGTGGCGTCGCCTACCTCGTGCTCGTCTTCTTCCTCTTCACCTTCTCCGTCTGGGCCGGTCTCGCCGCCATCCTCGTCGTCGTCGCCGCCGTCGTGGCGCGCGGCGTCTGGGAAGCCACCCACCCTCCCCATCTCGAATGACCCCTTCCTTCACCTGCCTCGACGAGATCCCCGAGCGGCTCGCCAGCGTGCGTGCGCGCGTCGTCGCCGCCTGCGAGCGGGCCGGCCGCGACCCCGCCACCGTCACCCTCGTCGCCGTGACCAAATCCTGCCCACCCGAAGCGGTGGCCGCCGCCCTCGCCGCTGGTGTTCGCCACCTCGGCGAGAACCGCGTCCACGAAGCCCTCAGCAAGATGGCCGTCCTCAGCGCCGTCACCCCCCCACCGCCCCCACCCACCTGGCACCTGATTGGCCACCTCCAAACGAACAAAGTGCGGGCCGCTACCGGCCCCTTTGCTATACTGCACGCCGTCGACTCCGAGCGGTTGCTGCACGTCGTGGCAGCCGCCGCAAACCAGTCATCCCACCCTCAGAAGGTGATGATCGAAGTGAACGTGGCGGCCGAGCCCACCAAGTTCGGGGTCACCCCCGGCCGCCTCCCCGAACTCCTCGCCGTTGCCGCCAGCCTCCCGGCTGTCGACGTTCTCGGCCTCATGACCGTCGCCCCGCACGCCTCGCACCCCGAGGATGTCCGCCCCGTCTTCCGCCAGCTGGCCGGCCTCGCCCGCGCCCACGACCTCTCCGCACTCTCGATGGGCATGAGCGACGACTTCGCCGTTGCCGTCGAAGAAGGCGCCACCCATCTGCGCCTCGGCCGCGCCGTCTTCGGCGAGCGCCAGCCATGAAAGTCGCCATCGTCGGCGGCGGCGTCATGGGCGAAGCCATCCTCGGCGCCGCCCTCGAACGGGGCGTCTTCGCCCCGGACGACGTCACCGTCGCCGAGTTGATCGAGCACCGCCGCAACCAGATCCAGGGCGAATATCGCGTCCAGACCACCGCCGGAGCCGCCGACGCCATGGCCGGCGCTCACCTCGTCGTGCTCTCCGTCAAACCCCAGGACATCCGTTCCGTCCACGGCACCGTCGCCCACGACGCTCTGCTGCTCTCAATCATGGCCGGCGTCCATGTCGAGACCATCACCCGCGAATTCCACCACGACCGCGTTGTCCGCGTCATGCCCAACACCCCCGTTGCCGCCAAGGCCGGCATGAGCGTCTGGACCGCCACGGCCGCGGTCGATCACCAACAGCGCGAGCTCACCCGCGGCCTCCTTGGCGCAATTGGCCGCGAGATGTACGTCGACGACGAAAAGAAGATCGACATGGCCACCGCCGTCAGCGGCAGCGGCCCTGGCTACGTCTTCCTCTTCATCGAAGCCATGATCGAAGGCGCCGTCAGCATCGGCCTCACCCGCCCCCAGGCCGAAGAGATCGTCCTCCAGACCTTCTATGGCGCCGCCGTCTACGCCCACGAAAGCGGCCGGCCTGCCGCCGAGCTCCGCGCCATGGTCACCTCCCCCGCCGGCACGACCGCCGCCGGCCTCCTCGCCCTGGAACGCGGCGCTGTGCGGGCGCATATCGTCGACTGCGTCCGCGCCGCTCACCAGCGCGCCCTCGAACTCGGCGGAGCCAGTTGAACGAAACTCTCGCCACCCTCTTCACCGCCTTCCTCTACCTCCTCATCGCCGCCGTCGTCGTTCGCTCGCTCATGAGCTGGTTCCCCGTCTCTCCCACCAACCCCTTCAACCGGCTGCTCTATCAGATCACCGAGCCGATCCTCGCGCCGGTCCGCCGCCTCCTCCCCCGCACCGGCATGATCGACTTCAGCGCAATGCTCGTCATCATCCTCCTCTACGTCATGATCGTGGCGGTCGACCAGGCCCGCAGCGCCTGACCTTCGCCACCCCTTTCCCCCCGTCTGTTATCCTGTCCTGAGCACCGTCGCCCATCCGGAGTTCACCGATTAACCCGTACGTCGCCCAGTTCACCGTGGTCTTCCTGCAGATGCTCACGTGGGCCATCGTCGCCCGCGCGCTCCTCAGCTGGTTCCCCATCGACCAGTCGAGCCCCCTCTACCAGCTCCTCGTCCGCGTCACCGAGCCAATCATCGACCCCCTCCGCAAAGTCATGCCCAACACCGGCATGATGGACCTCAGCCCCATGGCAGCCATCGTCCTCCTCATCGTCATGGGCCAGTTGGTGGCCGGCCTGGCGGCGCCCGCCTGAGCATGACCGGCGTTTCCACCAGCTCTGCCCTCGGCGCCGGCGCGCACGCCGCCATCCCCGCGCACGCCGTCGCCGTCCAGGGCCTCACGCACCTCTATCAAGACCGAAAGGCCCTCGACGACTTTACGCTGGACGTCCCCGAAGGCTCCGTCTTCGGCCTCCTCGGTCCCAACGGCTCCGGCAAGAGCAGCTTCATCACCCTCCTCGCCGCCATGTCGGCGCCCGCCAGCGGCACCGTCCGCGTCTTCGGCCAGCCCGCGGCCGTCGCCCTCCGCGCGCTCACCGGCGTCGTCTTCCAGGAGAACACCGCCGACCCTCTCATGTCCGTCGGCGAAACCCTCCACCTGGCCGGCCGCCTCTTCGGCCTCGGCGGCGACTCCCTGCGCGACCGCAGCCGCGATGTCCTCATCGCCTTCGGCCTCGCCGATCGCGTCCACGACCCCGTCGCCACCCTCTCCGGCGGCATGCGTCGGCGCCTCGAGGTCGCCCGCGCCATCCTCCACAACCCCCGTCTACTTCTCCTCGACGAGCCCACGACCGGCGTGGATCCCGACGAACGCCGCGCCCTCTGGGAGGCCCTGCTCGGTCGCCAGCGCCACGGCCGCACCGTCCTCCTCGCCACCAACGACCTCGCCGAAGCCGACGCCGTCTGCGATCACGTGGCCTTCCTGCAGGCCGGCCGCGTCGTCGCCACCGGCACCCCGCGCGACCTGAAGAGCGCCCTGCGCCGCGAATCCGTCCGCGTCCAATGGGCCTCCCCCTCGCCCGCCCAGCTCGCCGCGATCCGCGCATGGCCCGGCACCGGCGAGCTCTCCCTCGACGGCGGCGACCTCCATGTCACCGTCGACGACGCCGCCGCCTTTGTCCCCCGCCTTTTCAGCCTCGCCCCCGGCACCATTCGCTCCGTCAGCATCCGGCAGTCCAGCCTCGAAGACGCCTACTTTCAGCACGTCAGCCGCCGCGCGCCGACGGCACCCGTCGCATGAAAGCACTCACCGCCTGCAGCGCCCTCTTCGGCCGCGATCTCCGCGCCGTCCTGCGCTCCCGCTCCCAGCTCTACTCCTCCGTCCTCACCCCTCTCCTCATCCTCGTCTTCCTCGGCAATGGCGTCTCGGAAGGCCTCTCCCCCGCGCGACTCAGCGGCGGCAGCTTCACCGCGTACCTCGTGGCCGGCGCCGTCGTGATGACCGCCGTCTTCTCCTCCACCTTCTCCAGCGCCTCCTACTACCGCGACCGCGACTCCGGCATCCTGCGCATGTTCCTCTCCTCGCCCCACTCGCCCCGCGTCATCCTCCTCGGCAAGTCCCTTGCCGGCATCCTCATCGGCCTCGTCCAGGCCGTCGTCGTCCTCGCCGTCGCCGCGCCGTTCGTCCAATTCGACTGGCAGTACGGCGTGCCCAGCGGCCTCGCTGTCGCCGTCGCCACCATCCTCCTCCTCAACGTCATGCTCGCCGGCCTCGCCCAGGCGCTCGCCTCGCGCATCTCCACCATGCAGGGCTTCCACCTCGTCATGAACCTGGCCCTCTTCCCCCTCCTCTTCTTTTCCGGCGCCTTCTTCCCCGTCGACAACCTGCCTACCTGGCTCGAAATCCTTGCCCGCGTGAACCCCCTCTCCTACGCGGTTGACGCTCTCCAGCTCGCCGCCTACGCCCGCTCCGGCCACGGATTCTTCGGCCTCGGCCTCGACTTCGCCGTCCTCGGCACACTGGCCGTCGCTGTCTATCTGCTCGGCCTCGCCAAGCTGCCCCGCCTCACCTGGTCCGGCCGGTAAGCCCGTCGACAGCCAATTCCAACGAAAAGAGGCGCCTTCCGGCGCCCCTGGTCAGTTGCCCGCCCTCATGTGTCGTCAGCCGGCCGCCGGCACCGCCAGCGCTGCCTTCGCCTGTTCGGCCAGCTGCGCGAACGCGTCCGGCCGCGTCACGGCCAGGTCCGCCAGTGCCTTGCGGTCCAGCTCCACGCCCGCCAGCTTGAGTCCATGTACGAGCCGGCTGTAGCTCAGCCCCTGCAGTCGCGCCGCCGCGTTGACGCGCACGATCCAGAGCTCCCGAAAGTTACCCTTGCGGTCCTTCCGGTCCACATAGTTGTAGCGCAGAGCATGCATCATGCTCTCGTTCGCCCGCTTGATCAGGCGATGCCGCTGGCCGCGGTGGCCCTGCGTTAGCGCCAGAACCTTCTTATGACGGCGATGGGCGACCACGCCCCGCTTGACTCGGCTCATCTTGCTGGCTCCTAGGTCCCTACTGCCCGCGCAGCAGGCCCTCCACACGCTTGCGCTGCTCGGCAGCCACCTCGACGGTACGCCCGAACAGCACGGTCACCGGCTTCCGCTTCTTTCGCCGGAAGTTGTTCCGACTCCCGTACATACGCATGATCTTGCCGCCGCCCGTTACGCGAAAGCGCGCCGCGGCGCCCTTGTGGGTCTTCAGTTTTGGCACCTTACTCTCCTAGCGGAACCGCGGAGGCTTCAGGCTCGTCCTCCTCCTCGGCCTCGTTCTCCTCGTCGTCATTCTCGCCGACCACTGGTGCAGCCGCCGCCGCAGCCAGCACCGCCTCGTCCTCCTCCTCCGCCGGCAGAGCCGCACCCGCCGCCGCTGCCGCTGCCGCCGCCTTTGCCGCCGCCGCGATCTTTTACTTGTCGGGCGCGAGGATCATCGTCATGTGCCGGCCCTCGAGCAGCGCGTCCTTCTCCAGCACCGCCACCTCGTTCAGGCTCGTCAGCACCCGGTCCAGCAGGTTCTTCCCAATCTGCGGGTGCGTGATCTCGCGTCCGCGGAACATCACCGTCACCTTCACCTTGTCGCCCTGCTTCAGCAGCTTTGCCGCCGTCCGCGTTTTGAAGTCGATGTCGTGCTCGTCGATCTTCGGCTTCATCCGCACCTCACGCAGCTGCATGCTCACCTGGTGCTTCTTCGCCTCGCGGTCCTTCTTCGACTGCTCGTACTTGAACCGCCCAAAGTCCATCAGCCGCGCCACCGGCGGCGACGCCTGCGCGGCCACTTCCACGAGGTCCACGTCACGCTGACGGGCCATGGCGATCGCCTCGGCCGTGCGGACGACGCCAACCTGACGCCCCTCTTCGTCGATCAGGCGAACTTCGGGAACACGGATCCGCTCGTTGATGCGCGGCTCAGGTGCGACAGGCTTCGGTGGTGCTTTGCTTCGTTTCCTCAAAAGACGTCCCAGTGGAATTCGGAGAGGGCCGATCATAGCATCGGCCGCCGACCGCTGTATATGCGGCCCGGCACCCCTCGCCGTACTATTGCATGATGCCACAGGTTAAGAAAGCGCTCATCCTCGCCGCCGGCCTCGGCACCAGGATGATCCCCGCCACCCGCGCTGTGCCCAAAGAAATGCTCCCCGTCGTCGACAGGCCGCTCATTCAGTACGCCGTCGAAGAAGCCGTCGCCGCCGGCGTCGAACATGTCGTGTTTGTCGTCGCAGAGGGCAAGGAGGCCATCGCCGAGCACTTCGGCGAGCACACGCGGGCCGACGCCTGGGCGGCCGCCAGCGGCAACCCCGACCTCGCCCGGACGATCGCCGCGCCCGCCCACCTCGCCCACTTCGACTACGCGATCCAGCCTGAGCCCCGGGGCATCGCCCACGCCGTCGCCTGCGCTCGCCACCTCCTCGAAGACGAGCCCTTCGCCCTCATCTTTCCGGACGACCTGATCCTCGGCGCGCGCTCCTGCGTCGCCCAGCTGAGCGACGCCTACGACCAGTGCGGCGGCAGCGTTCTCGCCGTCCACGAAGTCGCGCCCGCCGACATCCCCCACTACGGCGTCGTCGATCCCGCCGGTGCCGGCAACCCTATGCCCCTCCGCGGCCTCGTCGAAAAGCCCGCCCTCGAAGACGCTCCCTCGTCGCTCGGGATCGTCGGCCGCTATATCCTCTCTCCCACCATTTTCCGCCATATCGACACCACCCCACCCGGCAAGAACGGCGAGATCCAGATTACCGACGCCCTCGCCCGCCAGATCGCCGCCGGCGAACCCGTCTCCGGCCTCGCCTACGAAGGCGTCCGCTACGACACCGGCCGCCCCCTTGGCTACCTCGTCGCTAACGTCGCCGCCGCCCTCCAGCGCGAAGACCTGGCCGGCCCCCTCGCCGAGCGCCTGCATTCCCTTCTCTGCGCCACCTCATGAGACTGCTCGTCATCGGCTATCCCCTCCCCCACAGCGACATCGACAACTACAACCCGCTCAACGCCCCCAGCTACTTCGACTACGACGCCGTCCTCGTCGATCCTGCCGCCATCACACGAGTCGCGGCCCTCCTCCAGCAGGAAGGTCAGGAATTCGAAGCCCATGACGGCCGCCCCGTCGTCAACGCCGCCTCCACCGCCACCGCCGTCTCCGCCGCCGAACAGCTCCGCCGCCGCGCCGACGAAACCCAACGCTTCCTCGAAACCGGCGGCCTCGTCCTCGTCATGGCCCGCCCCAACGCCACCCAGGCCGGCGTCGTCGGCTTCGAAGGCTGCGACCGCTACCACTTCCTTCCCGCCCCCCCCGGCCTCGCCTGGGGCCCACCCTACCTCTGCGCCGCCGAAGGCAAGACCGTCCGCGTCACCGCCGACCATCACCCCCTCGCCGCCTTCCTCCGCGACTTCCGCCGCCACGTTGCCTATCGCGCAGTGTTCGACGACCACCAGCCCGCGTTCCGCCACGCCGCCGCGAAAGTCGTCGCCCGCGGCGGCGGCGACCTCCCCGTCGCCGTCGAATTCCCCGTTCTCCAGGGCCGCGTCGTCTTCCTCCCCGCCCTCACCGACGAGATCGGCCAGATACGAATGGAGATGGCCGAGCGCCTCGTCGACCTCGTTCGCCAGCTGCAACGTCACGCGCCCGCCGAAGAACCGCCGTACTGGGCCGCCAGCCTCGCCCTGCCCGGCCTCGAGCAGGTCGAGGCCGAGCTCGAGGAGGCGGAGGCCGCGGCAGCCGCCGCCAGCGCCCGTGTCGCCGCCGCCCGCGAACGCCACGACCACCTCGCCTCCTACCGCGGCCTGCTCACCGGCGACGGGCCCGGCCTCGCCACCGCCGCCGCCGCCGCCTTCGCACTCCTCGGCTTCAGCCGCGAGAGTGACGCCGAGGCACCCCTCGCCGTCGCCTCCGAAGGCCAGGTCGCCTTCGTCGAAACCGAGGCCGGTCGTAAAGAGGTCGTCGAATGGCCCTACGTCCGCCTCCAGCGACGCCTCGAAGAGCGGCTCCTCCAGCAGGGCGACCAGCTCAAAGGGACTGTCGTCGCCAACGGCTACCGCCTCCTCGCCCCTGAAGACCGCGACCGGCAGTTCACCGACGCCCTCCGCGTCGCCTGCGAGAACTACCGCTACTGCCTGCTCACCGGCGACACCCTCTTCGCCCTCGTCAAGCGCGCCCTCGGCGGCGCCAGCGACGCGGAGCTCACGGGCATGCGCCGCCGCATCCTCGCCGCGAACGGTCTCCTCCCCACCGGAGCCGCCCTCGGCGAAACCGAACAGCCCGCGAGCGACGCCGGCCCCATATTCTGAACACAGCCCACCCCCACGCGGGAGCGGGCGTCGCGCCCGCCGACACGGGATCCCCGCTGGGGAGGACCCGTCCTCGTCGCCTTTCGCCGGCCGGAACGCCCCGGCCATCCGTTCTGCACCGACGAGAGGACCGAACAGACACCCGCCCAAGAGCGCGTGCTCGCCCACTCTACCGAGGCTAGCAGCTCAGCGCCGAACGAAGGCCCGGGCTACACTACGCCCGCAGAATTCCATCGGCCCCCCGGCCGGCCCTCAAGGAGACCCCGATGCAGGTCGCACCCATCCCCGCCCTCGACCCCGACATAAACGACGTCCGCCTCGCTACCGCCAACGTCGTCAACCGCTACGTCATCCCCAACGAAGAGCGGCTCGCCTACAGCCACCCCGACCGCCCACGCCTCGCCGAAGAAGTCCGCGACGCCGTCAAGAAGGCCGGTCTCTGGGCCCCCCACCTGCCCAGGGAGTACGGCGGCATGGGCATCGGCTTCATGAAGCACGCCTACATGAACGAGATCCTCGCCTGGAGCCCGTACTCCAACGCCCTCTTCGGCGTCGTCGCCCCCGACTCCGGCAACCAGACCATCCTCATCAAGTACGGCACCGACGAGCAGAAGAAGCGCTGGCTCGAGCCCCTCATCCGCGGCGAGATCCGCTCCTGCTTTTCCATGACTGAGCCCGACGCCCCCGGCTCCAACCCCTACGCCATCCAAACCCGCGCCCGCCGCGACGGCGACGAATGGGTCATCAACGGCCGCAAGTGGTTCACCTCCGGCGCCAGGGGTGCCGCCTTCGCCATCGTCATGTGCCGCACCGAAGAAGCCGACGGCGCCGGCGGCACCCGCGAGAAGATGACCCAGATAATCGTCCCGACCGACACCCCCGGCTTTAACATCGTGCGCACCGTCCCCGTCTGGGGCCACGACTCCAACCACTGCGAGATCGTCTACGACAACGTGCGCGTCCCCCTCACCAACCAGCTTGGCCGCACCGGCACCGGCCACCAGGCCGCCCAGGACCGCCTCGGCGCCGGCCGCGTCTTCCACTGCATGAACTGCGTCGGCCAGATGTGGCGCGCCTTCGACCTCATGGTTCGCCGCTCCATTGACCGCGAAGTCCACGGCGGCCGCCTCGAGACCAAGCAGTTCATCCAGGGCTTCATCGCCGACAGCTACATCGACATCCAGGCCGCCCGCCTCATGACCATCCACACCGCCGAGGTCATCGACCGCGGCGGCGACTCCCGCACCGACATCTCCGCTATCAAGATCTTCGTCCCCGCCGCCCTCGAACGCGTCGTCGACCGCGCCATCCAGATCCACGGCGCCATGGGCGTTTCCGGCGACACCCCGCTCGCCGGCATGTACACCGGCGCCCGTACTCTCCGCATCGCCGACGGCCCCGATGAAGTGCACCGCATCGTCATCGCCAAGAACGTCCTCAAGCGCTACCACGACGGCATGAGCTGGGATTTTGGCGTCTGATCGAAGCCCCGTCCGGGCGAAGCCGGCGCCCTACGCGGCCTCCTCGGCCTGGTCGACCACCACCGCCACACCCAGCTCCGCCGCATGGGCCGCCGCCTCCGCCACTACAGACGGGCCGCCCACGCACGCCTCAGCCGCCAGGCCCATCCGCTCCGTCAGCCGCTCGATCCGCTCCCCGAGTTGGCGGACGATGCCGGGAAGCGCCAGGAAGTCGTCGGTGAGAATGGCGTTGCGTAAGCGGTCACGCAGCTGTGGTTCGCGCTGCAGCGCTTCGATGAGCTCCTCGACCTCCGCCGCCGTGAACGCCATACCGAAACTCTGTCAGACCGCGCTCGGACTCGGCGGCTGTTACTCCCCGCGAGCTTCCCGAATGTAGAACTGGCCCCGAGCCGTCGACCGGTCGAGCGCCGGGCTGATGTACATGGCGTTCGCCCCACGCGTCGCCTCTCCGAGCGCCGCCGCCGCCGCCGCCAGCCCCTCCCCGTCGCCCGCGTCGAGTTCGTACACCGCCAGGTAGGCATGCGAAGTTGGCCGGCTCACACCGAGCGACGAGCCGCCCACGGCCCGGTAGCGAGTGGCCGCCACGAATCCCGGCACCCTCAGCACATCCGGCAGATGCGTCCCGTCGTACCAGGTGTTGAACTCGGCTTCCTGCTCCGGCGAAGCTGCGTTCGTGAACACCAGCAGAATCGCACGCGCGAGGCCGCCCGCCGCACCCTGCCGCTGGCTCACCTGCACGTAACACCCTGCCGGCGCCACCTCCGCCCCGGCCGACCCGTCCTCCCTCACCTGTTGGAGCTTCTTCGCGGCGAACGCCACGAGGTCCGCCTCGTCCTGATGCTCCAGCTCGCACAGCACCAGGCCCGGCTGCGGCACGACCGGCCCGTCGCCCAGCAGCCACGGCGGTGACTGCCGGTACCGGGTCGTCCGGCCGGAAAGGCTGCCCGCGTCTTCGTCGACGCCGCGACAGCCGTCTGCCAGGAAGAGAGCGAGCAGGCCCTGCATGCACGACACCCCGACGCCCCGCGGCGGCGGCGCCCGCCCGTACTATACCAGCCCTGGACCCGCCCAGCCCCGAGTGCTTTGCACCGCGCTCACTCCTGCGACACGCGCTTCGAGGCGAGCACGTCCTCAATGAGGGTGAGCAACTGGCCGGCCCGAAACGGCTTCTGCACAAAGTGCGTGTCCGGCGTCCGCGCCGCGAACTCCGCCGGCCCTTCCGCGCTATAGCCGCTGGTGAGGATGACTGGCAGACCCGGGAAGCGGCGCCGTAGCTCGCGCCGCAACTCTATCCCCGACACGCCCGGCATCACGATGTCGCTCACCACCAGGTCGGGCCACTCCTCTTCCAGCACCGCCCGCGCGCTTTTCACGTCCTCCGCCTGGAGGACTGTGTAGCCGTGCGCCTGCAGCAGGCGCGTCAGCATCACCCGCACGGGATGGTCGTCGTCGACTACGAGGATCACACCGGCCACCGTAGCTGGCTCCCTACCCGTTTCTGCGGACGACTGCCACGTCCCAGGGGCGAGCGATGGCCAAACCTGCCGCCCACAGGACGCACACTCCTCCACACTTCGTGCGCCCCCCATGGCCCATTGTCGGCTCGTCGGTTTCATGCAGGCATTGGGACGTTCCCTGATAGGCGACTCCCCTCAGGCCGCTCGCACGCCTCGCAAGCATATCACCAGACCGTCCCGGCGAGGGGCTGCGCCCGTGTAACACGCTAACTGCTATTCTCTCGCTTTCGGAGGTCCCTCCATGCGCGCTTTCTGGACGGTACTCGGCGCGGCCATCCTGATCGTGCTCGTCTACCTCTTCCTCGCCGGCGTCGCCTCCTACTTTGGCGGCCACTGGGCGCCGGACGACGCCGTCCCCAACTCCTGGGCACCCCCCAGCACCTGGAGCAACTGGCGCGACGTCGTCATCGTCTTCACCGGCCTCTTCTGGCTCCTCGCCGGCCTGCTCCTCGTCGTCCTCCTCGTCGTCCTCGTCTTCCTCGCCTTCACCGTGCGGCACCTCCTCCGCGAGAACGTCGCCCCCGCCGTCGACTCGCTCAAGGACTCGCTCGACAACCTCCGCGGCACCACCGAATTCGCCGGCGAAACGGTGGTCTCCCCGATCATTCGCGTCTACTCTGTGGTCAGCGGCGTCCGCAGCGGCGTCAGCGCCATCGGCCACCTCCCGGACCGGATCCGGGGCAGAAAGAAGGGCAAGAAGTGAGCTCGCCGGAGCCACCCGTGCCCCCGGCCACGCCCACACCGCCACAGCGCGGCCAGACAGGCGACGAGAACGCCGTCGTCGTCTGGGCGAGAGCCATCGCCCTCGGCATCCGCGACACCGCCCGCGACGTCGTCGAAGAAGGACGCAAGGGCGCGCGCCGCGCCTACGAAGAGGGCTGGCGTGACTATGAACGCAAGACGAAGGGACGCCGCCGCCAGCACTAGCCTGCGGCAGCAGCCCGCCCCCCGCCCGGCCCGCCGCCTGCCACGGGGCTCGCTGGCCATCCTGCTCCTGCTGGTCGCCCTCCTTGAGTCAGCCTGTGCGGACGGGGAAGGCCCGCCCCGCGCGCCGCTGGGCGCCGAGTACGACAGTGCGGAGCCAGCGAGCTCCGCCATGCCAGTACAGCCCCCGTCGCACCCAACGCCCACTGCCACCCCGACCACGCTCCCGCCACCAACACCGACACGCGCGCCCTCACCGACAGCACAGGAGCCGGCCACCACCGGGCACACCTGGTACACCTCGGTGGCCCCCAGCGCCCGCTACTATTACTGCGACCTGGACGACGGCTGGAAGGACCTCAGCCCGCGCAACCTCCGCAGCTACCCCTCGGAAGCCGACCTTCGCGCCGCCTGGGGAGACACGCGGACCAAACACCAGAAGTCGAGATGCTGAAGCGAGCCCCCTGGTCGCTTGCCCTCGCAGCCGTCTTCGCCGTCCTCGCCGTCAGCGTCGTCGCGCTCGCCCTCACCTCGCCCCATGGCGACTCCTTCTCGGCCCCGGCCGCGGCTCCACCGCCCGCCACCGCCGACGGCGTCGTACGGCCGAACCCGCGCCTCACCCCTGGCGACGTCCTTCCCGTCGCGGTCGCCGACGTCTGCGCGGCCGGCTACTCCCGCGCCGTGCGCGACGTCAGCGCCAGCACGAAGGACCAGGTGTACGCCCGCTACGGCGTCCGTCGCCGCGCACCGGGAGATTACGAGGTCGACCACCTCGTCCCGCTGGCGATTGGCGGTTCGAACGACCTGAGGAACCTCTGGCCGCAACCGGCAGAGCCGCGTCCCGGTTACCGCGAGAAGGACCGCCTCGAAGGCGCCCTCCACGACCTCGTCTGCAACGGCGAGCTCGACCTCGCCCGCGCGCAGGAGGAGGTGGCGGCCGATTGGTACGCGGCCTATCGGCGCTACGTGGTCGACCGCTAGTTGGGCGTCGCCGCGGCGCCCGCTAGCATGTCCGCCATGCGCGTCCTTGTCCTCGGCGCCAACGGCCAGCTCGGCTCCGACGTCGTCCGCCTCTGGCGCGACCCCGACCTCCATGTGGTCACCGCCACCCATGCCGAAGCCGACGTGACGGACGCGGCCGCCCTCCGCGCTCTTGTCGAACGCGCCAGGCCGGACGTGGTGCTGAACACGACCGCCTTTCACAACCTGCCTGTCGTCGAGGACGACCCGGAGACCGCCCTCCGCGTCAACGCCGTCGGAGGATGGCAGGCGGCGCGGGCGGCGGCGGCCGTTGGGGCCGCCTTCGTGCAGCTGAGCACGGACTACGTGTTCGACGGCGAAAAGCGTACACCGTACCTCGAAGACGACCCGCGACGCGCCCTGAACGTCTACGCCGCCACCAAGATCGCGGCCGAGGACCTCGTCCGCGTCGCCCACCCGCGGGCCGCCGTCGTCCGCGTCGCGGGCCTCTTCGGCCTCGCAGGTTCGGCCGGCAAGGGCGGCAACTTCGTGGAGACGATGCTGCGCCTGGCGGCCGAAGGACGGCCCGTCCGCGTCGTCGACGACCAGGTCACGGCGCCAACGAATACCGCGGAGGTCGCCGAGGCCCTCCTGCCGCTCGTCCGCGCCGGCATGCATGGGGTCTACCACCTGGCGCCGAGCGACAGTTGCAGCTGGTACACCTTCGCGGCCGCGATCTTCGCTCTGACTGGCCGCCCGGCGGACCTACAACCCGTGACGACCGCCAGATTCGGCGCGCCAGTGCGACGCCCCGCCTACTCCGTGCTCGGAACCACCCGCGCGCCTGCGCTCCGCCCGTGGCGCGCGGGCCTCGAACGCTACCTGCGCGAGAAGGGCCACATTCGGACAGAGATCCGGGCCGGCCACGAGAGGCACCTGTGATCAGGGTGACGAAGACCGATCTCGACCAGGTCCTCGTCGTGGAATCCGAGGTCTATCGCGACGAACGCGGCTTCTTCCTCGAGGCCTACCACCGCCGGGACTACGCTGAGGCGGGCATCGCCTGCGAGTTCGTCCAGGAGAACCACTCCCGCTCCGGCCGCGACGTCCTCCGCGGCATCCACTACCAGGACCTCACGGCGCCGATGGCGAAGCTCGTCCGCTGCACCGCCGGCGCCATCCTCGACGTCGCCGTGGACCTGCGCCTCGGTTCGCCCACGTTCGCCCGCTGGGTCGGCGTGGAGCTGACCGCCGGGAACGCCCGCCAGCTGTTTGTGCCGGTCGGCTTCGGCCACGCCTTCCTCGTCCTCGGCGAAGCCGCAGAGGTGCAGTACCGTTGCAGCGGCTACTACGCCCCGGCCGCCGAAGGTGCGATTCGCTGGGACGAGGGCGAGATCGGCATCCGCTGGCCAATCGCCAACCCGATCCTCTCCGCCCGCGACCAGGTGGCCATGACCCTCGCCCGCTACTGCCAGGCCCCGGCCTTCCGTTACGGTGCGCGGCCCTGAACCGGAGATTACCGCCCCGCGTGGCAGGCTCGCGAAGGCGGCTGCCCCCCCACCCGGCGCTCCGCTGCTAACGCGATGACTCCCTTTACGGTTGCGCGGACTCGCTTCGCCCTGGCGGTGGTCGTCCTCGCCCTGCTGGGGACGGCTGCAGCCTGCGGGGGCGAATCAGGTGCCCGCCCGACCACCAGCCCGCCCGCCGCAATCAGCACCGCGACCGCTCCGGCAACAGCCGGCCCGAACGGCTCGCCGACGCCCGCCACGGCGGCGGCCAGCACGGCGGCGACTGCCCGGGCACCGCTTCCCACGGCCGCGCCCGGCCGGCTCGGCACCAGCTCCGGCGTCGCGACGACCATCCGTCCGCCCGATTTCGTCGCCCTGCCCGGTGCAAAGGCGTACTTCGGCGTCCTCGGGAAGGCGGCCTACCGCGTCGAGATGCCGGACAACTGGAACGGCGATCTCGTGTTGCACCTGCACGGTGTCCGCCTTGGCGGCAACGAGGTGTACGTCTCAAGCCCCGACGACGCCCTGCGGCAGTCATGGATCGCCGGTGGCTACGCCTGGGCGGCCAGCTCCTACAGCGAGAACGGCTACGCCCCCGGCGTCGGCGCCGACGACTCGATGGACCTCCTCCAGCGGTTCACCACCCAGTTCGGCGCCCCTCGACGGGTCTACCTCGACGGCGTCTCCATGGGCGGCCACGTCACCGCGCTTCTCCTCGAGCACTACCCGGACCGCTTCGCCGGTGCCCTTGCGGTCTGCGGCGCCCTTGGCGGCGAGGAGGAGCTCGACTACATCATGGCCTGGGCGATGGCCGCCGAGTACGCCTCCGGCGTCCGCATCCCCGTCGGTGACACCACCGGCCTCGGCGCGGTCCTCGTCACCCAGCTGCCCGCCGCCCTCGGCCGCGTCGACGCCCCCACGTCCCGGGGCAAGCTCTTCATCGACCTGGTGCGGAACCTGACCGGCGGGCCGCGGCCCTTCTTCCTCGAAGGACTGCAGGAGAGCTACCTCAACAACTTCGGCCTCCTCGTGCTCGACCCCGGTCGGCTCACGTTGGCCGCCCGCGCCGCGACGAACGCGCACCTGCGCTACCGTCTCGACCGCTCGTTCGGCGTCACCGACGAGGCCCTCAACGCCGCCGTCCGCCGCCTCGCCGCCGACGAGACAGCTCGAGACGCGGCCGCCCATCCGGACGCCGTCCCCACGACCGGCAAGATCGCTCGCCCGCTGCTCACCCTCCACGGCACGGGCGACCTCTTCGTCCCAATCACAAATGAGGTGAGCTACCGTCAGAAGGCCGAGGCCGTCGGCAGCGGCGGGCTGCTCGTCCAGCGCGCAATCCGCGCTCCCGGGCACTGCACCTTCAGCGACGCCGAGCTGACCACCGCCTGGAACGACCTCGTTGCCTGGGTAAAGGACGGTAAGAAGCCCGCCGGCGACGACCTCCTCGGCGACCTGACCGACGTGGGGCGCACCTTCACCAACCCGCTCCGCGTCGGCGATCCGGGCACGCGCTAGCCACCCAGGGTTGCGGCCGCGGCCGCCAGGCGACAATCTCCGCCGGTGAACATCTTCTTCGACGTCGACGACACCCTGATCACCTGGGACGTGCGCCTCCGCCCTGGCGTCGCCGACGTGTTCGACCGGCTGCGCGCCGACGGCCACATCCTCTACCTCTGGAGCGGCTACGGCCCGCGCTGGGAAGTCGTCCGCCGTTTCGCCCTCGAAGCGCACGTCGAGGACTGCTTCTGGAAACCCCTTTACAACCACCACGCTCGCCTGGTCGAGCTCGGCGTCCCCTTCATCCCGGACTACGTCGTCGACGACCACGCGGAGATCGTGCGCGTCTTCGGCGGCACCCTCGTCGTTCCCGCCGGGACGCCGTTCTTCGACGACCAGGAGATGTGGCGCGCCTACGCCGAGATCGTCTCCTTCGCGGCTACGGCTACGCGCTGAGCGGGTTCTGGTTAGTCCCGTGCCTCGCTGCCCTGCTCAGGGGCTGGGCACGAGAATCCGGACGTCGCCCTTCGCCCGCAGCTCGTCGGCCAGCTTCGCGACGGCCGCGTCTGTATTCGCCTGTGTCCGCTGGTCCGCCGGGAACTCGGCCCGGATCTGCAGGCGCAGCGCGTTCACGGCCAGGGAGCGCCGAAAGACGGCGGCAACGTCGGGATTGGTGTCGTAGGAGGCGACGTCGAAGCCCGTGCCCTTCAGGCTCTCCTGGAGCTGCTTCAGCTTGGGATCGGCCGTCGGGTCGGCGAGCAGACGCTCCAGCGCGGCTTTCTGCTCCGTTACGAACCGGTGCACCTCCGCCTCGGGCGGCTCCAGCCCGCGGCGCGCCGCCTCCTGGTAGAGCAGCTCGTTGTCGACCATCTCCTTCAGGGCGCCCTGCACAGTGCCGAGGCTCGCCTCGGCCGGCCCACCCAGCACCTGGCTGAATGCCTGCGTAACCTTGACACGCGAGAGGGGGATGACCGCGCCGTTCACGATCGCCGCCGCGCCGGGACCGGCGGCCGTCGCCGTGGCCAAAGCGTCGCCCGGCCCGGGCCGCGGCTGGGCAGCCGTTTCGCCGCCCAAGAGCACAACGGTCGCCATCACCGCCGCGACAGCGACCGGCACCGTCACCACGAGGATCCTGAGCCCGCGGGGTCTCTTCATCGCCGCCTCGCTGCGTGCCTCGTCCGCGCTGGTGGCCACCATATCGCTCTGCCGGGCCTTCGCTCGCCAGCCTATAGTAGCGACCCGCGCAAACGACCACCACGCCGCACGAGCTGCCTGGACCGAAGAGGGCGCTCACCGCACCGCTAACCGCGGCTTGCGTGTTCTCGCTCGCTCCTTGCAGTTCCGCGGCAGAGCAAGCCGGACGGCCCACAGCGACGCCCCGCTCTGCTCAACTGACTGTATGTCGAGGGCAAGCTGGAGTCGCTTCTTCGGAAACCACGGACCAGTCGTCCGCTGGATCATGGTTGGCCTCGGCCTGTTCGTCGTCGCCGGCGTCGTCGCCGCCATCGTCACAGCGATGAACACAGGCGAGACGGGCGAGCCGGCAAACGGCTCGGGCGCGATCGTCGAGCCGGCCGGCGGCGGCACGCCCGGGGCAACGGCCACCAATGCCGCGCGACCCGCCGACAGCGCCGTCGCGGGCGTGCGGGCCACGGCGGTGCTGCGCGCCGAGGCGGGCGGCTTCGCCCCGGCGGCCCTCACCCTCCCCCGGGGAAGCACCCTGCTCGTCACCGTGGCCCGCCCCGGCGACTGCACCCTCACGATCAACGGCGAGGGCGTCGGCCGGACCCTGCGCAACGGCGACGAGTTCACCTGGTCCGCCGACACCCCCGGGCATTACGACTTCGCCTGCCAGGGCGACGGCCTGCCCGGAGCGGGTGTTCTCGTGCCGTGAGCCGAGGGCCGGCCACCTGGCGTAAACGCGCTCCCCGCAGCAGGCCTTTGCGGGGCGGCGGCCGCTGCGGGTAGCGTGTGCCCCATGTTCAGGTCCGTGCTCGTGGCGACCCGTGGCGAGATCGCTGTCCGCGTCGTGCGCACGCTCCGGCGCCTGGGCGTCCGCGCGGTCGTCGTCGCCTCGATCCCCGACCGCCACAGCCTGGCGGTGCGCAACGCCGACGACTGGGTGCTGCTCGAAGGCTACAGCGCGGCCGAGACGTACCTCGACGGTCCGGCCGTCGTCCGCGCCGCGTTGGCCCACGGGTGCGAGGCGATCCACCCCGGGTACGGCTTTCTCAGCGAGCGAGCGGAGTTCGCCGAGGCCTGCGCGGCCGCTCGCCTGACCTTTGTCGGCCCGCCGCCCGCCGTCCTTCGCACCCTCGGCGACAAGTCAGCCGCCCGGCAGCTTGCGCGCTCCGTCGGCGTGCCCGTCGTGCCGGGCTGGGACGGGGCGGACGACGACGCCACCCTCGACCGCGAGGCCGCACGCCTCGGCTACCCGGTCATGGTCAAGGCCAGGGGCGGTGGCGGCGGCCGCGGCATGCGCGAGGTCCTCACCGCCGCCGAGCTGCCAGACGCGCTGGCCAGCGCCCGGCGCGAGGCCTTGGCCGCCTTCGGGGACGCGGGCCTCCTGCTCGAAAAGCTCGTCCGCGACGCGCACCACGTCGAAGTGCAGATCCTCGCCGACGCCCACGGGCACGTCGTCCACCTGGGCGAGCGCGACTGCTCGGTCCAGCGTCGGCGCCAGAAGCTGATTGAAGAAACGCCGAGCCCGGTCGTCGACGAGGAACTGCGGCAAGCGCTCACCGGTGCCGCCCTTCGGCTTGCCCGCGCCGCCGGCTACGTCAACGCCGGGACGGTCGAGTTCCTGGTGCCGACAGCAAGCCACGGCCGCGCCGCGACCGGCGACTTCTACTTCCTCGAGGTCAACCCCCGGCTCCAGGTCGAGCACCCGGTAACCGAGATGGTGAGCGGCCTGGACCTGGTCGAACTGCAGCTGCGGGTCGCAGCCGGCGAGACACTGCCCGTCCGCCAGGAGGACATGCGGCTGCGCGGCCACGCCATCGAGTTCCGCCTCAACGCCGAGGACCCCTGGAACGGCTTCCGGCCGAGCGCGGGACGCGTCGTCACGCTCGAATGCGCCGCCGACCGTGTCGACACAGGGTACTTAGCGGGCGACACAGTCCCCGCGCAATACGACTCGCTGCTCGCCAAGGTGGTCGTGGCGGGTGCCGACCGGGCGGCTGCGCTTTGGGCCGCCGCCGCCGACCTCGCCGAGACTGAGATGGCGGGGGTGACGACGAACCTCGCTCTGCACCGCGCTATCCTGGCCACGCCGGCCTTTCGCGCGCGCACCGCCGGCGTACGCTGGCTTGAAGAGACGTTCCCCGAGCTCCCCGAACCCCTCACTGCCGACCGTCTCTGGCTCGGTGCCGCGGCCGCACTGCTCTTCGCAGGCAGGGACGCCGTCAGAGCGGGCGGCGGGACCTTCTGGCTCAGCGACGGGCGCGAGACGCGTCTCTGCGGCGGCCGGCGAGACCATGTGGCACGCACGGCGACCGTGAGCGCCGGTGCCCGAGAGACATCCGTGCGCCTTCTCGCGGATGAGGCGGGGCAGCGTGACAGGGGCGCCGTGGACAGCCTGGCTCTCGCCGTCGAGGACGGGGCCGGCACCGTCCTCGCGCGCGTCGAGCGCCTCGCCGACGGCCACACGCGCCTCACCGTGCACGACCGCGCTGCCGACGGGGCGAGTAGCGCGCGCTTCCGCCTCGTACCACCTCCCCCCCTGCCGAGGCGAGACCGCGGCCCGGTCGCCGGGGCCACGGCTGTCGCCGCCCCGCTCTCCGGCACGGTGGCCGACGTGCGCGCGCGCGAGGGTGAGGCGGTGGAGCACGGTGCCCTGCTGGTCGTCCTCGAGGCGATGAAGATGGAGCACCGCGTCGTCGCCAGCACGGCAGGGACGGTCCTGCGCGTGGCCGTCCGCGTGGGGGACGTCGTTCACGAAGGTGACGTCCTGGTCGAACTGTCGGGCGGGCACGCGAGCTGACGCGGAACGCTTGAATCTTCGCCGGCCGCGGCGTAGGGTCGGGCCGCCGAACCGACGGGAGGAGAAGACGATGGTAAAGCGGGAGCGCGTCTACGTCCTGTACAAGCTGAGGGCCGACGTCTCACGCGACGAGTACGCCCGCTGGCTGAAAGAGGAGCACTACCCCTGGGGCCGCTCCAACCCCTCGACCAGGCTCCTCGAAGGCTATTTCGTCACCGCCGACTACGACGCCACGGTGACCGACCCCGAATGGGACAACATCGCCATCATCGACATCGACGACCGCGAGCAGTGGTACAAGGACCAGGAGGGCGAGCTCGCCGCCTACCACTGGGAGAAGTGGGCCTCCTACGTCGCGAAGTGGAAGGTGTACTTCGCCGAGCTGATCGACGCCTGACGCTCAGCGCGCCGGCACACCTGCGAGCCCCGGTACGCGACGTCCGGCAGCGGGGAGGGTGAAGACGAACGCTGTCCCGCGGCCGGGCTCGCTCGTCGCCCAAATGTCACCGCCGTGGGCGCGCACGATTTCCCGCGTGATGGCCAGACCGAGGCCGTACCCCTTGGCGCCGCTGCCGTTCGAAGCGCGGTAGAAGCGCTCGAAGAGATGCGGCACGTCCGCCGCCGCGATGCCCTTGCCGGTGTCCGTCACCGTCACCTGGACGAGCCCCTCCTGCACGTGGCGGGTCGCGACGCGCACGCGGCCGCCGGGCGGCGTGTGGCGAAAGGCGTTGTCCAGCAGGTTGTTCAGCACCTGCTCGAGGCGGTCGAAGTCGCCCCGGATGATTGCCTTGCTGCCCGGCCGGATTTCGAGCCGGACGCCCGTCTCCTCGCTGCGCAGGGCGAACACCTCGCCCACGTGCTCCATCAGCTCCTGCAGGTCGAACTCCTCCTGGCGCATCGGCAGCTGGCCGCTCTCGATGCGAGAAAGATCGAGCAGCCCTTCGACGAGCCGCAGGACGCGGTTGGACTCGTCGTTGATGACCCGCGCTGAACGTTCGATGCCGCCCGGGTCGTCGATCGTGCCGTCGAGCATCGCCTCGCTGAAGCCGCGGATCGACGTGAGCGGCGTCTTCAGCTCGTGGGAGATGTTGGCGAGGAAGTCGCGCAGCGTCTGCTGCGAGCGCTGGACCTCCTCCGTCATGCGGTTGAAGTTGGCGGCCAGGTCGCGCACCTCGCTCGGGCCGGTCGCGGGCACCCGCTGGCGATAGTTGCCTCGTGCGACGTTGCGCGCCGCCCGCGCGATGTTTCGGAGCGGCGCTGCCACGCTCTGAGAGAGGAGGAAGCCGAGAACGAGTGCCGCCGCAACCCCGATCAGCCCGGAGAAGAGCAGGCGGGGCATCAGGTCGCCCACCACCTCACCAAGGCTGGCCGCCGGGCGCGCGACGATCAGGGCCGCCGCCTCCGAGCCCGGGAACTTCTCGAGCACAGCCCCGCTGAGCGGAATGCTCACGCAGAGCAGCTCGTTCCCTCCAGGCACGCTGAGGCGGCAGCGCTGCGGCACCCGCTCCCCGTCCGCTGTCGCCGACGGCGCCTTGAAATCACGCACCACGATGTCTTCGAGCCGCTCAGGGCCTGCCGCCCTGAGGATCCTTCCCGAGCGGTCGACCACGGCGACAGAGGTGACGGGCAGGACCGACGAGGACCCCGGCCCGCGTAGAGAGTTGACGAGGATGAGCAGCAGGTCCTGCCCCGTGAGCGTCGCGTCGCCCTTCTGGACCGCGTTCTGAATCTCGTAGTTCGCCTGTCGGTCGATCAGTGCGCCGACGTCCTCCAAGTTGCCGTAGGAGATGGAGTCGCGGTAACCGCCCAGCAGCAGGAAGAGGCTGAGGGCGGCCAGCCCCAGCGTTACACCGATGATCACGAGGTAGGTGACGAAGAGGCGAACCTGGAGGTTACCCATGCGGCCCACCTCCCCGGGGGCCCGGCGCCGTCAGGACGAGGTGGTCTCGACCAGCTTGTAGCCAACGCCCCGGAGGGTTTCGATGGAGAGGTTGGCGTCAGCCAGCTTCGAGCGAAGGTGCTGCACGTGGACGTCGACGGTGCGCGTCTCGCCCGGATAATCGTAGCCCCACACGCCCGTCAGCAGCTGCTCCCGGGTAAGCGCCAGACCGAAGTTCTCGACAAACGCCATCAGGAGGTCGAACTCCTTCGTGCGCAGCGCGAGCCCTTCGTCGCCGATACGCGCTTCGCGGCGAGCCTTGTCGACTGTCAGGTTGCCCACGGTAATGGCGCTCTGGCGGCGCCCGCCTTCGGAGCGGCGCAGAATCGCCTTCACCCGCGCGACCATCTCGCGCGGGTTGAACGGCTTCGTCATGTAGTCGTCGGCGCCAAGCTCCAGGCCGACGATCTTGTCGACGTCGTCGTTGCGGGCGGTGAGCATGAGGATGGGCACGTCGTGCTCGCGCCGCAGCTCCCGGCAGACCTCGAAGCCGTCCAGGCCGGGCATCATCAGGTCGAGCACGACCATCGCCGGCTGCACCTGGGCAAAACGGGCCAGCGCCTCGGTGCCGTCGGCGGCGCAATCGACGAGAAAGCCTTCCTTCTGCAGGTAAAGAGCGGCGAGATCGCGGATGTTCTGTTCGTCGTCGACGACGAGGATTCGCTGTGGCATGGGACGAGGCAACCTCGACGCGAGGTGGCGGGAACAGTATGCGTCGCGCCCTCCAGGCATGCCACCCGGGAGACCGGGTTCGGGGTCGGCGAGCCTGGAGGGCGCGACATCCAGAGGGGTGCCGAACGGGTGTGGCCGTTGAGTCACCCGATCGTGGTG
The DNA here is from genome assembly GCA_020847765.1 of Dehalococcoidia bacterium. Taxonomy (GTDB): domain Bacteria; phylum Chloroflexota; class Dehalococcoidia; order Tepidiformales; family Tepidiformaceae; genus JADLBJ01. The sequence goes on along the minus strand of JADLBJ010000124.1, from coordinate 23,693 downwards.
ACAGCGTGCCCGAGCAGGTGTAAAGGGGTCTCCCGCCCTCTGCAAACCCGGCGTAAAAAGCAGCGTCGCGGGAGCCTGTTAACGCGACCTTAAACCAGCGGCTCTACGGTCGGGCTGACAAGCATGGTAAAGCGAAGCGGGCACACACCGAGACGAGGAGGGCCAGGGTGGAAGGTGGTAACGGGTCCGCTCGCCCTCGTTGCCACAGCGGCGGCGTTGCTCCTGACGGTGGCCTGTAACGGCGCCGCCGGCCCGGCGCGGACGCCTACCGCGGTCGCCACCCCGGCCGGCATCCCCGTCAACGTCGGCAAGGGCGACAGCGCCCAGCTCACAGGCGCGGGCTCGACCTTCGCCGCCCCCGTCTACCAGGCCTGGGCCGATGACTACCACGACCTGGTAGCAAAGGGCGTGCGCATCAACTACCAGAGCATCGGGTCCGGCGGCGGCATCCAGCAGTTCACCGAAGGGACGGTCGACTTCGGCGCCACAGACGCTCCCATGACCGACGCCGAGCTCGCCAAGGCACCTGACGCCCAGCACCTTCCGATGGTCATGGGAGCGGTCGTCCTGACCTACAGTCTCGAGGGGCTGAAAGCGCCCCTCAGGTTCGACGGGCCGACCCTGGCAAAGATCTACCTCGGCCAGGTCACGAAGTGGAACGACCCGGCGATCGTGGCCATCAACCCGGGCGTGAAGCTCCCGAACAGCAAGATCCAGGTGGTCCACCGCTCCGACGGCTCCGGAACGAGCTTCGTGTTCACCGACTGGCTGTCGAAAGTGAGCCCCGAATGGAAGGCGAAGATCGGCGTCAGCAAGAACCCGAACTGGCCCGCCGGCCAGGGCGGCAAGGGCAACGAGGGCGTGACCAGCGCCGTCAAGCAGACGCCAAATGCGCTCGGCTATGTCGAGCTGAACTACGCTCTGGCGAACAAGCTGCCCTTCGCCGACGTCCAGAACCGGGCGGGCCATTTCGTCACGCCCGGCTCCGCCTCGACCGCGGCGGCGGCCGAGGGAGTGGCGATCCCCGAGGACTACCGCGTCTCTATCACGAACTCCGAAGGCGCCGACGCCTACCCCATCGCCGCCTTCACCTTCATGCTCGTGCACCGGGACGCGAAGAGCTGCAGCGCTCAGAAGCCGCTCGTCGACTTCCTCTGGTGGGCGCTCCACGCCCAGGACGCGACCGCGGCGGCCGACGAACTGAACTACACCCCGGTGCCGGCGAGCGTCGCGACCAGGCTCGAGCGAACGCTGCTGTCCCTCACCTGCCAGGGCAAAGCGGTGCTGGCTCCATGAAACGCCGCGGAGGGGTGCTGCGATGGCAGTGACGACGCTCGGGCGCTCCGGCCACCGCCTGCGACTGATGAACCGGCTCAAGCCGGGCGACTGGCTGTTCACGGCGCTCGTCTCGGCCGCCGCCATGGTCGTCCTCGTCGTCATTGGGGGCCTCTTCTACGAGCTGACGAGCGGTGCCTGGCCGTCCATCCGCGAGTTCGGGCCGTCCTTCGCCTGGGACACTACCTGGAGCCCGTCGCAAGGCGTCTTCGGTGCGGGCAGCTTCATCGTCGGCACGGCGATCACGTCCGTCTTCGCACTCGTCTTCGCGACGGCGATCGCCGTCTTCGTGGCGCTCTTCCTGGTGGAGATCGCCCCGCGCGCAGTCGCCCGGCCGGTGTCGTACCTGGTCGAGCTGCTGGCGGCCATCCCGAGCGTCGTCTACGGCCTCTGGGGCGTCTTCGTCCTGGGCGCCTTCATCCGCGATCAGCTCGGACCCGCCATCACCCGCGCTTTCGGCTGGGCACCCTTCCTCGACGGCACGCCCCTGCCGACCGGCCTGCTCAACGCCTGCCTGATCCTCACCGTCATGATCCTGCCGACCGTGATGGCGGTCTCGCGCGACGTCATCGCCGCCGTGCCGCGCAGCCAGCGGGAGGGCGTCCTCGCCCTGGGAGCGACGCGCTGGGAGATGATCCGCCTGGCGGTGCTGCCCTATGCGCGATCGGGCATCATGGGGGCAGCCATCCTCGGTCTCGCCCGGGCCGTGGGCGAAACCCTGGCGGTGACGCTGGTCATCGGCAACCGCGTGGGCATCCCGGACAGCATCTTCGACCCCGCGTACACGATGGCGAGCGTCATCGCCAACCAGTTCACCGAAGTCGAGAGCGACCTGCACCGCGCAGCCCTGATCGAAGTCGCCCTCGTCCTCCTCGTCATGACCGTCCTGATCAACGTCGTCGCGCGCCTGCTCGTCTGGCGCGTGACGAAGGGACAGCGGGCGGTGGTGCTGGAATGACTGGCAGCCTCTTCGAACGCTCGGAAACGCTCTACCGCCGGCGGCGGGCAGCCAACCGGCTGATGACCGGCGTGATGGTGCTCGCCGTCGTCGTCGCCCTCGTGCCGCTGTTCTTCATCCTCTTCTACCTCGTGACCAAGGGGATCGGCGGCCTGACGCTCGACCTCCTCACACAGGACCCGAACCGGCCCGGACGACCCGGGGGGGGCGTGCGCAACGCCATCGCCGGGAGCGCCATCATGGTTGGCCTGGCCACCGCCATCGGCACCCCGATCGCCATCGGCTGCGGCGTCTTCCTCGCCGAATACGGCCAGAACCGACTGGGCACCGTCATCCGCTTCCTCGTCGACGTGATGGCGGGGATCCCCTCGATCACGGTCGGCCTCTTCGTCTACGGGCTGGTGGTGCTGCCGCAGAAGGGGTTCACAGCCTTCGCAGGAGCGCTCGCTCTGGCGATCATCCTCATCCCCATCGTCGCCCGCATCACCGAGGAGATGGTCCTGCTCGTGCCGCGCTCTCTGCGCGAAGCGGCCTACGCACTGGGGGCCCCACGCTGGCGCACGGTCCTCCGCGTCGTCCTGCCCACGGCCACGCCGGGGATCGTGACGGGCGTCATCCTCGCCCTCTCCCGCATCGCGGGCGAGGCCGCACCGCTTCTCTTCACCTCGCTGGGCAACCAGTTCTTCTCCACGGACGTCTTTCAGGCGATGGACGCGCTGCCGCTGCGAATCTTCGTCTACGCCGTCGGGCCCTATGACTACTGGCACGAGCAGGCATGGGCGATGAGCCTCCTCCTGGTCGGCGCCATCCTCGTCGTCAGCCTGATCGTGCGGGCGCTCTTCGGCACACGCGTCACGGTCAGGCAATAGGAGTACACCATGCGCAACACGGGCATCCTCCCAACCGAGCAGGATGCGGCGAGGGAAAGGCATCCGGCCGCCGCCGGCCAGGCGCCCGAGCCCGATTCCCAGGCGCAGAGGGCCGCTCTCCGCGTCGAAAATCTGTCCGCCTGGTACGGGCGCAAGCTCGCCGTCGCCGACGTTTCTCTCGACATCGCCGCCAACAGCGTGACCGCCCTCATCGGGCCCTCCGGCTGCGGCAAGTCGACTCTGATTCGGACGTTCAACCGCATGCACGAGTTCGCCCCGCACGCCCGCGTCGAGGGGCGCGTGCTGCTCGAAGGCGTCAACGTCTACGACCCCGGGATCGACCCGGCGCGCGTGCGCCAGCGGATCGGCATGGTCTTCCAGAAGCCGAACCCGTTCCCGACGCTGTCGATCGCAGAGAACGTGGCAGCCGGCCTACGCTTCCTGGGCGTGCGCTCACGGGCGGAAATCGGCGACCGGGTCGAGACGGCGTTGAAGCTGGCCGCGCTCTGGGACGAGGTGAGGAACGACCTCAAGAAGCCGGGGATAGCCCTCTCGGGGGGACAGCAGCAGCGCCTTTGCATCGCCCGCGCGATCGCGGTCGAGCCGGAAATCATCCTGATGGACGAGCCGTGCTCGGCGCTCGACCCCGTCGCCACGCTGAAGATCGAAGACCTCATGCGCGGTCTGGCGGAGCGCTACACGATCGTCATCGTCACGCACAACATGCAGCAGGCCGCGCGCGTCTCCGACGCGACCGCCTTCATGCTCATGGGTGAGGACGGCGCCGGCCACCTGATAGAGTACCGGCCAACCCAGGAACTTTTCACCCGGCCTCAGGACAGGCGCACGGAAGACTACATCACCGGCCGGTTCGGGTAGAAAGGGCGTCCCATGGCTCGCGACCTGTTCACCCGCGAGATCACCCAGCTCCAGGACGAGGTCCTCGCCCTCGGCTCGATGGCCGAGAAGGCGCTGCTGGACGCAATGGAGTCGCTGCGTGCGGGCGACGTCGTCGCCGCCCGCCGCATCGTCGAAGACGACCAGAAGATCAACGCCCGGCGCTTCGAGATCGAAGAGAAGTGCATCTTCGTCATCGCTTCCCAGCAGCCGATGGCGACGGACCTGCGCGCTCTCGTCAGCATGCTCTTCATCGTCACCGACCTGGAGCGCATCGCCGACCACGCCGAGGGGATAGCACGCATCAACATCCTCATGGACGACGAGCCACTCCCCCGGCGGCTGGGCGATATCCCGGCCATGGCCGACCGCGCCGTCGCCATGCTGCGCGACAGCCTGCAGGCGTACATCGAGCACGACGTCGCGGCGGCACGGCGCATCTGCGAGGCCGACGACGAAGTCGACCGGCTGCAGGACAGCGTCTACGACGAGGCCACCCGCGCGATGGTCGCGGACCCGACGACTATCCAGCGGAACACCTACCTCCTGTGGACGTCCCACAACCTCGAGCGGATCGCCGACCGTTGCACAAACATCGCCGAACGCGTGATCTACCTGGTGAGCGGGCGAATGGAGGAGATCAACGTCTCCAAGTACTGAGCAGAAGCTGAGCAGCGGTACGCCTAAGCGGCCGCCTCTGGTACGATCAGCGTCTGCGCGGCGGGCGTAGCGTAGTGGTTAACGCGTCTGGTTGTGGCCCAGAAGATCGAGGGTTCGAACCCCTCCGCTCGCCCCAGCTTCTCCACCGCGGCCCGCGTCGAACGAAGCGGCCCAGCCAGCAGCGTTGCCCCGAAAGCATCGAGGGCGTAGGGTAGGCGAAGAGATCACGCACGCGCGGGAACGCGTTCGCGAGGTTGCTACCGGTCTTTATGTGTACGAACGACGGCGGGCACAGTACCCGCCACACCCCGCCCGGGGAGGAACCGCCCCGGTAAGGCCGTAGAACGCGGCTAGCTGTCGCCGGCTGCGGCCTATCCGCGCCGGTCCGCCTCCCAGACATCGCACCGGGAGGCGAATCGATGCCATTCGTCAGCCAGATCCGCAACCGGCCCGTGCGCGACGCAGACGGCAGCCGCGTCGGCACCCTCCGCGACCTGATCGTCCGCACCGACCTGCCCTACCCCCCAATCGAGTCCGTTATCGTGCGCGCCGGCGACCGCCTCTGCGTCGTGCCCTGGTCCGACGTGGCGTCCGTCACGCCCGGGGGCACCGCCCTGCGCCGGCGCTTCCAGCCGACGCGCTATCACGTCGCCGACGAGGACGGCGACGCGGTCTGGCTCGGGCGCGACGTGCTCGACCGCCAGATCGTCGACACGGAGGGCGTGAAGCTCGTCCGGGTGAACGACATCGCCCTCACGCCCCTGAACGACGAGCTGCGGGTTGCCGGCGTCGACGGCTCGACGGCGGGCCTCTTGCGCCGCATCGGCCTCGGCGGCCGCTTCGCGCGGCGCGTCCCCCTGATTGACTGGGAGCAGGTGGACATCGGCCCGGCACTGCGCGACGTCCAGCTCCGCGTCCCCTACCAGCGCGTGCGGCGCATGCACCCGGCCGACATCGCCAGCGTCGTCGAGCGCATGTCGCCCGGCGAGGCAGCCGACGTCTTCGAGGCGCTGGACGACGAGACGGCCGCGCGGGCGATGGCAGAGCTCCCCGACGAGCGGCAGGCGGCCGTCCTTTCGGCCATGGAGCCGGAAGAGGCGGCGGACGTGCTCGAAGAGATGGAGCCAGACGAGGCGGCTGACGTCCTCGGCGACATGAACGAAGACCGCGCCGGCGAGCTGATGCGGCTGATGGAGCCGACCGCCGCCGACGAGGTCCGCAACCTCATGGCCTACCCGGAGAACACGGCCGGCGGTCTCATGGACACCGGCGTCGTCGCCGTTCCCCTGCAGGCCACTGTCGGCGAGGCCATCCAGGCGGTGCGCGCAGCCAGCCGCGAGGGAGACCCCGTCAGCCAGCTCTACGTGGTCGACGGCAACGAATGCCTCGCGGGCACAATCTCGCTCGCCTCCCTGATCGCCGCCCCGGACGACGTCGAGGCGGGCATGGTCGCGCAGCGGGAGGTCCACTCCGTCCGCACCAATGACCCGGACGAAGAAGTGGCGCGCATGCTCGTACACTACGGTCTCCTCAGCGTGCCGGTGGTGGACGAAGACGGCCACCTCGTCGGTGAGGTCGCCATCAGCGACGTCATCGACCTCTTCGCGCCGCGGGCCTGGCGCACGCGGCCCCGGCTGACGCGGGTCTAACCCGGTGACGGCACTCGACCGGGTGCTGCGGAGCCCGGTTGCACGGGCGCGAGCAACGCCCTTCCTGCGCCGCCTGGCGCTCTTCACCGCCATCATGGGCCCGGGCGTGATCACCGGCATCGTCGACGACGACGCGACCGGCATCGCAGGCTACTCCCTGGCGGGTGCCAAATTCGGCTACTCCATGATCTGGGCCCTCGTTCTCACGCTCATCGCCCTCGCCGTCGTGCAGGAGATGGTGGCGCGCATGGGCGCCGTCACCGGCAAGGGCCTGGCCGACCTCATCCGCGAGCGCTTTGGCGTCCGCGTCTCCCTGCTGGCAATGGCCACCCTGCTCGTCGCCAACGGCGCCACGACGGTGGCGGAGTTCGCGGGCGTGGCGGGCGCCTCCGAGATCTTCGGCGTGTCCCGCTACCTCAGCGTACCGCTAGCAGCAGTGGCGGTCTTCACGGTCGTCGCCTACTGGTCGTACCGCAAAGTCGAGATCATCCTGCTCGCCGTCTCCGTGATCTCCGGCGCCTACATCATCACCGGGTTCGTGGCGGGCCCGGACTGGGCAGAGGTGACGAAGGGCGCGACGGTCCCTCGCCTCGAAATGAACGTCGAATACCTGACGATCCTCATCGGTCTCATCGGCACCACCATCACGCCCTGGCAGATGTTCTACAACCAGTCGAGCGTCGTCGACAAAGGGCTGGGCGAGCGAGAAGTGCGCTTCGTCAGCCTGGACGCGTACGCAGGTGCCTTTGTCACCAACCTGATCGCCTTCTTCATCATCCTCACCGCCGCAGCGACGCTGTGGACGAACGGCCAGCCGGCCAGCAGCGTCGAGGACGTCGCGCAGGCACTGCACCCGCTGGCGGGCAGCCTGGCCGCCGAGCTGTTCGCCGTCGGCCTCTTGAACGCCGCCCTCATGGCGATGGTCGTTCTCCCCCTGAGCACCGCCTACGCCGTCTGCGAGGCGTTCGGCTGGGAACGCAGCCTGAACCGGGGCGTGCGCGAGGCGCCCGTCTTCTTCGGCCTCTTCGGCGGGTTGCTGGCTTTCGGCGCGGCCGCCGTGCTCATCCCCGGCGCCCCCCTGCTCGCCCTCCTCTTCCTGCCGAATGTGGTCGGCGGCGTGCTCTTGCCGGTCATCCTCTTCCTCGCCATCCGCCTCGTAAACGACCGCCGGCTGATGGGGGCGCGCGTCAACTCGGTCGTTCAGAACACCGTTGCCGTGGGCGCAGGCGGCCTCGTGGTGCTGCTCTCCCTCGCCTACCTGGTGGTAGCGCTGCTCGAAGCGTTCAACGTCGTCGGCTGAGGCCCGTCCAAGAGGCCGACGCTGGCCAGAAATCCCGGGGCCGCGCCCACGGCCTCGTCCGACTGGTGCTGGTTGATTTCCAGCGTGAATCCGCCGAGGTGACGCAGGCCGGCCACCAGGTACCCCCAATCGACGTCGCCGTCACCGGGCGCCCGATGGTCGCCGAGGCCGAGAACGTCGTGCAGGTGGGCACCGACACACCGGCCCGACAGGCGGTTGAGCCACAGACGGCGGTCCACGAAGCCCAACCGGTGCAGGACCTCGGCGTGGCCAACGTCGTGCCAGTAGCCCGCCTCCTCGAGCGACAATCCTTCGAGCAGGAATTCGTACTCCTCCGGCTGCGGGATCTCGTGGTAGTGGTAGCGGTTCTCCAGACCGATGGCCACCCGGTGGGGCGCCGCCGCCCGCACCAGCGCCAGCAGGGAGCGGCGGGCGGCCGCGAGGCAGGGCCCGGCCAGTGCCGCACGCCGCACGACGGCAGCCTCACGCAGAGTGGCGACCTCCGGCTCGGCGGCCCGGCCCGAATCGAAGAGGCGGCGCATGCGAAACTCCTCGGCGAACATCTCCTCGCCGTCGAGGACCGCGCCGAGGTGTACGACCAGGCGCGTCGCGCCAATGCGAGCCGCCCAGTCGAGGCTCGCGAGGGCGTGCGCGAGGGCCGCGAGGCGTTCGTCCTCGTCCAACGAGGCAAGGTTCAGCTTCGAATTCCCGCGGCCGTCGGCGTGCGCCGTCCACGGCGCGGGCTGGTGCACGGAGACGACGGGCAGGGCGCGTGCGTCCAGGATCTGCTGGAGCTTGTCGGCACGCGTCGAATGGCTGATCTCGATGGCGTCGTAACCGGCGGCGGCGGCAAAGCGGGCGAAGACGCCACCGTCGGCGAAGCGCTCCTGCTGCGCGAACATGGTCGACAGGGCGAGCGGTTTAGACAATCTTCGAACTCCTGCGGTCGATGTCCGGGCTCGCCTCCCCGCGTCGCTGGCGCGTCGGGTGGCCGAAGGCATAGCGGCGAGCAGCGAGCAAAGCGGCGGGCGCGAGAAAAGCGACGGCGAAGCTGAGCCACAGGCCGACCGCGTTCGTCAGCCCGAAGGCAGGAACGGCCAGCGCGCCCACGACGCCGGTGAACAGGCAGAGCGGGAGGTAACGCATGCCAGCATGGCCGCGCGTCAGGACGGACGCGATCAGCCAGGGAAGGTACGCGCACACCAGCCAGCCCGCCGTGAAGAGCGACAGGAAGATAAGGCTGTAGAGCACTGGAACGCCCCTCTAGGAGACCAGGCGCGCGATGTCGAAATAGGTGATCACCAGGACGGTGAACATCAGCAGGACAAAGCCGGCGAAGTGCACCAGCGCTTCCTTCTCCGGGGAGATGCGGCGGCCGCCGCGCAGAATCTCCACGAACACGAAGAACATCCGGCCACCGTCGAGCATGGGCAGCGGCAGCGCGTTGAAGACGCCTAGGTTCAGGCTCAGCAGGGCGGCCAGCTCGACGAGCGCCCGCCAGCCCGCCTGGTCGACGATCGCGCCCGTCGTGTCGGCGATGCCGACGGGCCCCTGGAAGGCGGGCTCCGAGTCGCCGGACCCTCCACCACCACCGCCAAAGCGCACCTGCAGCTCGTTCTTCGTGAGGATGACCGTGTCCGCCAGCGACTCGAAGGCTTTCGGCACCGCGTTCCAGGGCCAGTACCAGACGGTCTCGGTATAGGGGTAGAGCGGCGTGCAGCCTGTGGGGTTGCCCTGGTCGTCGAGGCCGGAGCAGGTGGCGGGCGCGCCCACGCGGATGCCCGTCGGGCCCTGGCCGGTGGGCGGATGCCAGCGGGCGTAGACGTGCGCCGTGAGGATCGAGCCGCCGCGGTTGATGACCCAGCTCTGCGTCTCGCCCAGGTGGAGGCGGTTGGCGTAGATCAGCTCGCTCGTGTTCTTTATCTCCCGGCCCTCAACCCGCATCACAATGTCGCCGGGCTGGAGGCCCTGCGCCGGGACCGCGCCGTTCCGCATCTCACCCGTGATCTCGGCCTGCGCGGCCGGCGAGCCAGCGGCGACCTGCGTCACCTGGGCGAGGGCCAGGGAACGTTCGCGCGGGATCATGAAGCCCACGGCGAGCAGGAAGATGGCCAGGACGATGTTCATGAAGACGCCGGCGAACATCACCGTCAGGCGCTTCCACCGCGGCGCGGCGGCGAGCGAGCGCGGGTCGCTTGGGTCTTCCTCCCCGAGCAAGCGCACAAAGCCGCCGATGGGCAGCCAGTTGAGCGTGTACTCGGTCTCGCCGCGCTTCCAGGTGGCGCCCTTTATGCGCGGCGGGAAGCCAACACCGAATTCGAGCACCTTGATCCCGAACGCTTTCGCGGCGAGGAAGTGTCCCAGCTCGTGGATAACGACGAGGGGCACCAGCAGGCCCAGAAACAGCCCGCCATTGCGCAGGACCGTGAGGATGTCCATCAGCCGGCGACTCCAGCGGCGGCACGCGCGGCCACCTGGCGCGCCCACGTGTCCGCCGCGAGCACGCCCTCGAGGTCAGCATCGGCAAGCGGTTCGTGCTTCTCCAGCGTCGCCTCGATCACGGCCGCGATGTCCAGGAAGCCGATCTCCCTTGCGAGAAAGCGCTCGACCGCCACCTCGTCGGCGGCCGCCATGACGGCCGGGAACGTGTCCCCCCGTCGCCCCGACTCGATCGCCAGGCGGAGACAGGGAAAGCGCTCCACATCCGGCGTCCCGAAATGGAGCGCGCCGACGGCCGCAAGGTCCAGTGGCGGAGCGGGGGGCACGGGCATCCGCTCGGGATAGGCGAGCGCGCACTGGATCGGGAGGCGCATGTCCGGCACGCCCAGCTGGGCCTTGACGCTTCCATCGCTGAACTCGACGAGCGAATGGACGATGGATTCGCGGTGCAAGACGACCTCGACCTTCTCCATGGGGACGTCAAAGAGCCACGTCGCCTCGATCGTCTCCATCCCCTTGTTCATGAGGCTGGCGCTGTCGACGGTGATCTTCGCTCCCATCTTCCAGGTCGGGTGGTTAAGCGCCTGTTCGGGGGTGACGGCGGCCAGGGCCGCGAGGTCCAGGTCGCGGAAGGCGCCGCCGCTGGCGGTGAGGAGGATGCGCCGCACCTCGTGCCGCTCTTCGCCCCAGAGACATTGCCAGATGGCCGAATGCTCGCTGTCGACCGGGCGGAGGTCGCCGCCCCCGGCGAGCATCGCGCGACGCACCAGGTGGCCCGCCATGACGAGCACTTCCTTATTGGCAATCGCCACCGGCCGGCCGGCGTTGAGGGCGGCGAGCGTCGGCTGCAGCCCGACAGCACCGGCCGTCCCCACGAGGAGCACGTCCACCTCCGGGGCGAGGCCCATCTCGTCCATGCCCAGCCAGCGCGCGCCGCAACTGGCCATTGCGTCGCGCAGTTCGGGGGCGTCGGCCTCCGCCCAGGCGTAGAGCGGCCGGCACGCCGCAATCTGCCGGGCGAGCAGCGGTGCGTTGCGCCCGGCAGCCAGGGCGACGACAGTGAAGCGCTCAGGCAGCTTCTGAATGACGTCCAGGGCCTGCCGGCCGATAGATCCAGTGGAGCCGAGGACGGCGACGCGCACGGGAGCGGTGCTCACCCCGCCATCGTACCCGTAGTGCGGGACCGGTGACAGGCGCAACACCCCTTGCGGACACGTCACGGTTCCGGGCGCCGAGCGAGGACTGCGGGTAAGCTGGCAGCGTGACCGCCGCGCGCGCATTGACCGGCGACGAGCTCGAAGGCCGCATTCAGCACCGGGGACGGGAGCTGCTCGGCATGGTCCGGCCGGAGCGGCTGGTAGCGCTGACGCCCGCCTGGTGGCAGGAACGGCTGATGTCCTGGGCAACGCAGGACCCGCATTTCCGCGTGAAGCTCCTCCGCTTCGTCGACGTGCTGCCTGCCCTGCGCACGAGCGCGGCCGTCGCGGACCACATGCGCCAGTACTTCCGCAACGAGACGCCCCTCCCGCTGCGCGTGGGCTCGGAGATCGGCGCCGCGGCGCCCTTCCGCCCGGTGCTCTCGCGGGTCGTCCGTCAGGGCGTGTTCGCCATGGCCGCGCGCTTCATCGGCGGCGCGACACCAGCCGAAGCGTTGCCGCGGCTGAAGGATCTCAACGAGGCGGGCACCGCCTATACCGTGGACCTCCTCGGTGAGGCAACGCTCTCGGCCATGGAGGCGGACGAATACCTCCGCCGTTACCTGGAGCTGATAGACGTGCTGGCGCAGGCGGCGAGGCCGCTCTCGGCGTCGGCGCGCGTTCGCCAGCCGAACGTCTCCGTCAAACTCTCGGCGCTCACGTCCCATTTCGAGCCGGCGGCGCCCGCCACCGCCAGTGCCGCCGTCCAGGAGCGCCTTCTGCCGCTCCTGCGCGCCGCCCGCGCCCACGGCGTCTTCGTCAACGTCGACATGGAGCAGTACCGCTTCAAGGACCTGACCCACGCCGTCTTCGCCGACGTCCTCACCTCGGCCGAGTTTCGCGACTGGGAGGACACCGGCATCGTCGTCCAGGCCTACCTGCGCGACGCCCCGGCCGACCTCGCCCGTCTCCGCGAGCTGGCGCGCAAGCGCGGCACGCCCCTCACCGTGAGGCTGGTGAAGGGCGCCTACTGGGACGAGGAGGTCGTCCTCGCCCGCCAGGAGAACCGCCAGCCCCCCGTCTTCGAGGCGAAGGCCGAGACTGACGCCTGCTACGAGGCGTGCTCCGCACTGCTCGTCGACAGCTTCCCCTACCTGCGCCCGGCGTTCGCCACGCACAACCCGCGGAGCATCGCGCAGGCGCTCGTGCGGCTCGAGGAAGCGGGCATCGGTCCCGGCGAGTGCGAGTTTCAGATGCTCTACGGCATGGCCGAGGGCCTGCGCAAGGCAGTGCAGCGGCTCGGCCACCAGACGCGCGTCTACGTCCCTGCCGGAGAGATCATCCCCGGCATGGCCTATCTCGTCCGCCGGCTGCTCGAGAACACCGCCAATGAGTCCTGGCTCGTCCACCGCCACGAGGAGGGTGACCCAGGGGATCTCTTGCGGCCGCCCGCATCCCAGCCGGTGGCCCCTGCCGGCGGAGGCACCGGTTTTCGCAACTGCCGGCCAGCCGAGTTCTACCGCGCCGAGCAACGGGAAGCGATGCTCGCTGCCCTCGCCGCCGCCCGCGCCCAGTTCGGCACGAGCTACCCGCTCGTCGTCAACGGCACCGAGACGCTAACCGGCGAATGGGCCGAGATCCGATATCCGGCGAACCCCGAGCAGATCGTCGGGCGCGTCGCCCAGGCCACACCGGCCAAGGTGGTCGCCGCCGTGGACGCGGCCGTCGACGGTCTTGCTGCCTGGCGCCGCCGACCCGCGGGCGAGCGAGCGTCCGTCCTGCGCCGCGCCGCCGACCTGCTCGTCGCCCGCCGCTGGGAGATGGCGGCCACGATGGTGTTCGAAAGCGGCAAGCCCTGGCCCGAAGCCGACGGCGACGTCTGCGAGGCCGTCGATTACCTGCGCTACTACGCGGACGAGGGGGAACGGCTCGGCCGCGGGCTGGACCTCACGACCGTGCCGGGCGAGACGAACGCCTACGTCTACGAGGCACGCGGCGTGGCCGCCGTCATCGCCCCCTGGAATTTCCCCCTCGCGATCGTTTGCGGCATGACGACCGCAGCGCTGGCAGCTGGCTGCAGCGCCGTCGTCAAACCGGCCGAGCAATCCCCGATCGTGGCGGCGAAGCTCGTGAGCCTGCTGCGCGAGGCCGGCGTCCCCGGCAACGTCGTGCAGTACCTGCCGGGGCGTGGCGAGACCGTTGGGAAGGCGCTCGTCGAACATCCCGCAGTGGACGTGATTGCCTTCACGGGGAGCAATGCCGTCGGCCTGGAGATCCTGCGCGCGGCCGCGATCGTGCGGGCCGGCCAGCGCAACGTGAAGAGGGTCGTCCTGGAGATGGGCGGCAAGAACGCCGTCATCGTCGATGACGACGCCGACCTCGACCAGGCGGTGGCAGGCGTGCTGGCCTCGGCTTTCGGTTACGCCGGCCAGAAATGTAGCGCCGCCAGCCGCGTCGTCGTCGTGGGCTCCGCCTATGACGAGTTCCGCCAGCGTCTCGCGGCTGCGGTGGAGAGCCTTGTCGTTGGTCCCCCGGAGGACCCCTGGACTCAGGTACCGCCCGTCGTGTCGGACGTAGCCCAGGATGGGATCATGGGCTATGTCGCCGCGGGGTGCGCCGAAGGGCGGCTCGTTGCCCGCGCAGCCGCGCCCGCAGGGGCGGGCTGGTACCTCGCGCCTCATGTCTTCGAAGGGGTGTCGCGCCAGTCGCGGCTGGCGCGCGAGGAGGTCTTCGGGCCGGTGCTCCTGCTCTTCCGCGCAGCTCACTTCGCCGAGGCGCTCGACGTCGCCCTCGATTCGCCCTTCGCCCTCACAGGCGGCCTGTTCTCCCGCAACCCGGCGCACATCGCCCGCGCGCGCGAACAATTCCGGGTGGGCAACCTCTACGTCAACCGCAAAATCACGGGCGCGGTCGTCGGTCGCCAGCCCTTCGGCGGGATGGCGATGTCCGGCGCAGGGGACAAGGCGGGCGGGCCGGACTACCTCCTGCAGTTCCTGCAGCCGCGCGTCATCACGGAGAACACCATGCGCCGCGGGTTTGCCCCGGGCTCCTGACGAATATCCCGCCCGCGAGTCGTGTCACGGCTCCCGTAGAATCGGACGGAAACGGCACGCTGCGAGGGAACCGTCGTGACCATCGAACCCGAGATCGAGCACTTCCGGCTGCCCGACCCAGCCATGGAGCAGTACACCTGGCTCTGGGACGCAATGCACACGCCTCGGCCGCTCCCGCCAATCGTCGCTCAGGCCTTCACGGCGTACATGCGCGCGAGCTCCGGCGGCAAGCCCGCAGTCGTCAACGGCTACCTCTACCACGGGCTGGGCGCGCCTCCCGCGCCCGGCGCGCAGCGGCCGCCCCCTCTCTTGCCCGAGCTGGGAGCGCGCGCCCTCTGGGAAACCGAATGCCTGCCGCGGGTGCGGGCGCTCTGCGCCTCCCTCGTCGACGCCGCCTACGCGCAGACGACGACAGCCGACTTGGCCGCCCGAATGCCGGCCTGGTTCGAAATCTCCGCGCAGGCGTTCGCGCTGACGATGGCCCCCCTCGAACGACTCATGGCGCCAAGCGCACGCCTGATCGCCTTCTGCAACCGCAGCTTCGGTCCCGGCAGCGACCTGCTCGCCATGACCCTCTTGCAGGGCACGACGAACGACTCCACCGCCCGGGGTTTGGCGCTCGGCGAGCTGGCCGAGAGCGTTCAGCACAACCCCGAGCTGGTGGCGGCCGCCGCCAGCGGCGACTCCGCCGCGGTCGCAAGAACACCCGGAGGACGCCCACTCCTGGACGCGCTGGCGGCCGTCCTCGACGCCCACGGCCAGGGCAACCAGACGTGGATGGACTTTTCCCAGCCGAGCCCGGCGGAGGACCCGGCGCTCGCCCTGCGCCTGGTCGGATTGTACGCGCGGGCGCCGGAGCACAGCCCCGCCGCAGCTCACGCCCGCGCGGCCGCGGCCCGCGACGAGGCCGAGCGACAGGCGCTGGCCCGCCTCCCCGGCGAGGAGCTGCGACGCGAGCTCGCAGCGATTCTGGCGGACGCGAACGCCTACGCCCCCGTGATGGAGGGCCGCGCGAACTGGCAGGTGCGCGCCAGCGGTGCATTGCGGACGCCGCTCCTCGCGCTCGGCGGCCGCCTGGTCGCGCTGGGCAGCGTCGCCGAGGCCGCCGACGTGTTCTTTCTCCTCCTCGAAGAGCTACCGGCGGCGGCCCACGGTGAGGCCGCCCACCCGCGGGTCGCCGCGCGGCGGGCGGCCTGGGAGCGCTGGCGGCAGCTCGTTCCGCCCCAAACCCTGGGCGCCCCCCTCCCCGAGGATGCCTCGGTCAACCCCATGCTGGCCAAGATGTTCGGCGTGACAGGCACCAACCTTCCGACCGCCGGGCCGCTGCTGCGTGGCAACCCCGCCAGCGGCGGCCAGGCACGTGGCCGCGCCCGCGTCGTCCTCGAGCTCGACGAGGCGCTCGCCCTCGAAGAGGGGGAGGTGCTCGTCTGCCCCTTCACAGCACCCGCCTGGACACCGCTCTTCTCCCTCGCCGCGGCGATCGTCACCGACGCGGGCGGCGTCCTCTCCCATGCCGCGATCACCGCCCGCGAATACGGCGTCCCGTGCGTCGCCGGCGTGCGCGAGGCGACCAGGACTATCCCCGACGGCGCCGTCGTCAGCGTCGACGGCACAGCCGGGACCGTGCTCGTCGAAGGTGCCTAGCGAGGTCACGCCACCGCCGGCACGAGCGCCAGCGGGCAGCTAGAATGCGGCCATGGCTGAGCTGCGAGTCGTCGTCTCCGGGACGGGGAAGATGGGCCGCCAGGTGGGCGCGGCCGTCGCCTCGGAGCCCGGGCTGAGCCTCGTCGGCTTCGTCGACGGCCTCGCCACGACAGCGGACCTCGACGGGCTGCCCGTTTACACGAATCCTGCCTTCTGCTTCGACGAGACGCGGCCGGACGTCGTGGTCGACTTCACCAATGCGGCGTGGACGCCCGGCCTGGCGGCGGCGGCCCTCTCAGCAGGGGTGCGCCCCGTTATCGGCACGACCGGGCTCTCGGCCGAGCTGCTCGCCTGGTTGGAGCACGAGTGCCGTTCCCTGAAGACCGGAGCGGTCGTCGCTCCCAACTTCGCCATCGGCGCCGTCCTGATGATGCACTTTGCCCGGCAGGCGGCACGCTTCTTCACCAGCGCCGAGATCATCGAGCTGCACCACGACCAGAAGGCAGACGCCCCGAGCGGCACGGCCAAGGCCACCGCGGAGATGATGGCCGCCGCCCGGGAGGAGGCCTTCCGCCACGCGCCCACCGAGAAGGAAACCGTCCCGGGGACGCGGGGCGGGCAGGTCGGGGGAATCGCCATCCACTCCGTGCGGCTGCCCGGGCTCGTCGCCCACCAGGAAGTGATCTTCGGTGCGCCGGGGCAGACGCTGACGATCCGCCACGACAGCACGGGTCGCGATTCCTTCATGCCCGGGATCATCGCCGCCGTGCGGGCCGTGACCGAGGTCGACCGTCTCGTCGTCGGCCTCGACCGCCTCTTCGGACTGGCCGAATAGTCAGGCGGGCGGCGCCCAGCTGACGACCCCCAGGGGGACGGCTTCCGACGAGAGGCGCCAGCGACCGTCTCGCTCGGTGACGGCAGCTTCGGCAAGGGCCAGGAGGCGGGCGTCTTTCGCGCTGCCGGGTGCGACAAAAAGCTGCTGGCGGAGCGCGCCCAGGAGGACGTCGCGGTCAGCGTAGCTGTTCGGCTCCCGCCTGAAGAGCCGAACCTCGCAGAGCCTGCCGCGGGCGAGCTGCAGGGCGAGGAACTCCCGGAGCGCGGGCAGCGGGTGGCGTGCTTCGCCGTGGACGGGCGGCCAGAACGGTTCGGCAAAGAAGGAGGGCGCCTGTGACTGGAGCACCGCCACGCACAGCCGCCCCGCTGCCAACTCCATGGCGTCGAGGAACGGCCCGAGCGCGGCAATGTCGTAGCCGACGTGGGCGATGAAGGCAACGTCTGCCCGGACGTCGGCGAGCGGCCACGTCCCCTGAACAACGCGGACGTTACCGACGCCGTGCGCCGCCATGCCCTCGCGGAGGATGGCCAGCATCGACGGCGAGGGATCTACGGCGACGACCTCCCGGGCGAGGAGCGCAAGCGGCAGGGCGTAGCGCCCACCGCCGGCGCCAATGTCGAGCCATACATCGCCGGGCCGGACGAGGGAACGGAGACAGTCCAGGGCCGGCTCGTCGGTTCGCCGGGGGTCGGCACGGAACTGAGCGGCGACGGGCGCATAGAAGTCGGCCGGCGGGGCAGGCTCGCGCAGCCTTTCTGCCTGCTCGCGGTTCGCCTCAACATGCCGCGCCCAGGCGGCGAGCGCCTCGGGGGCCGTGGGAAGCAGGGCGTCGCTCATCGCCGCAGTCTCCCGCGGCGGTAGCACCCATGGCAAGCGGTTCAGCCGCAAAGCGGGCTGTGCTAGGCTCATGCAGAAAGGCTGCGAGGAGCATCCGAGGAGAAAAGATGGCGACAAAGGACCCACGCGAGCCGTTCTCGCGCATCAGCGTCACCGAGGCAAAGGAAAAGCTCGACCGGGGCGAGGCCGTCATGGTCGACGTGCGCGAGCCCGACGAGTACGTCGAGGTGCACGCCCAGGGCGTCCGGCTGATCCCGGTCAACACCGTGATCAACGAGGTGGCGCAGATCCGCGACTTCGCGGGCGGCAAAGAGGTGCTCTTCATCTGCCGCTCCGGCCAGCGGAGCGCCCTCGCGGCGGAGTACGCCACGGCTGCGGGCCTGGACGAGCTTCCCCTGGCGAACGTCGAGGGCGGCACCCTCGCCTGGGTCGAGGCCGGGCTGCCCACGGGCGACTGATCCCTCCGAAACATTCTTGACCGACCGGTAAATGGAAACCTAGGATTCCTCGTCCGCGTACAAAAGGGAGAAGACCCTGTACGACAGAGGAGGGACAGCTGTGAGCCGGAAACCAATCGGGGCCGGATGGGCCGTCGTGCTCGCACTGCTGGCGCTGCTGGCACTCGGTGTCGCTGCCTGCGGTGACGACGACAACGGTGGGGCGACAAAGACCTCGACCGGAGGCGGCGGCCCGAGCGACGCCGCCATGAAGGCCGCCGGGTTCAAGACCATCACCGTCGACAAAGACCAGCCGATAAAGATCGGCATCTCCAGCGCGCTCTCGGGCGACGTCAAGGGCCTGGGCGTGCCCATCGCCGACTCCGCCGAGACGGCAGTGAAGGCGTGACCATCAAGGGCCACAAGGTGCAGTTCGTGCGCGAGGACGACCTCTGCACAGCCGAGGGCGGGCCAGCGGCGGCCGACCGCCTGATCAAGGCGAACGTCGTCGTCGCCGTTGGGCCTATCTGCTCGGGCGGCACGCGCTCGTCGCTGGCCGCCTACGACAAGGCGGGGATCACACACATCTCCCCGTCGGCGACCGCGGGCGACCTCACCGCCCCGAGCCGCGCCGAGGGCCCCTACCCGACGTTCTTCCGCGTGCCTGTCCTCAACGCCGACGAGGCGCGCGAGCAGGCCGCCTTCGCCAAGACCACCCTCAAGGCGACCAAGGCCTTCGTCGTCTTCGACACGGACGACTACGGCAAGGACCTGGGCCAGCAGTTCCAGAAGTTCTTCAAGGACGGCGGCGGGCAGATCGTCGGCACGCCGGCCGGCTACGAGAAGAAGACGACCGACTTCAAGTCGATCATCGCCAACATCAAGGCCGCGAAGCCCGACGTCGTCTACATGGCCGGCTTCTACGCCGAGGCCACACCCTTCCTGCAGCAGCTGCGCGCGGAGTCGGACCTGAAGAGCGTCCCCTTCCTCGGCGGCGACGGCATCAAGAACGACGAGCTGATCTCCGGCGCGAAGGACGCTGCCGAAGGCGCCTATCTGGCCCTCCCGGGCACAACCGACCCGACAGCCTTCGCCCAGTACAAGGACAAATACAAGGCGAAGTACAACGGGAACGCCGAGTCCGCCACCTTCGGTGCCGAGGCGTACGACGCCGCGACCATCCTCATCAAGGCGATCGAGTCCGTCGGCAAGGACGACGGCGGTAAGCTCACGATCGACCTCAAGGCACTCAACGAGGCCGTCCGCAAGACGAACATGACGGGCGCCTCGGGCAAGATCACCTTCGCCGCCAACGGCGACCGCGCCGGCGCCGTCGTCCGCTTCTTCCAGGTGAAGAACGGCAAGTACGAGGAGATCAAGCGCTAACGGCGCCTGCCGCCGGCGCTCGCGATGGCCGGGAGAGCCGCCCTCGGCGGCGGCCTCTCCCGGTCTTTGTGCGTGAGGGAGCGCAAGCGTAAAAGAGCGACGACATGCAGCCGCTGTTCCTCTTTCGCAGTGCCGAATTCTATTCGGACCAGTTCGTCAACGGGCTCACGACGGGGAGCATCTACGCGCTCATTGCCCTTGGCTACACCATGGTCTACGGCGTCCTGCAGCTTATCAACTTCGCCCACGGCGAGGTGTTCATGCTCGGCGCCTTTGCGGGCTACGGCGTCCTCATGGGCATGGGAGGCGACGATCTCTCGGGGGGAGCGGTCGCCCTCGCCATCGTCGTGGCACTGATCGCCGCCGCCATCGCGTCGGCGGCGGTTGCGACCGGGCTGGAACGGATCGCCTACCGGCCGTTGCGGCGGGCGCCCCGGCTGGCGCCGCTCATCAGCGCCATCGGCGCGAGCATCTTCCTCAGCCACCTCGTCGACGACTACTTTCTCAACGGCGAGCAGCGCTTCTATCCCACCATCTTCCCGACGGGCAAGGTGGAGTTGGGCCCCGTCAGCGTGAGCTACCTGCAGCTCTTTCTGATCGGCGCCTCGCTCGCGATGATGGCGCTCCTCTACTGGCTTGTGCAGCGCACGCGCCACGGCCGCGCCATCCGCGCCGTGGCGGAAAGCCGCGACAACGCCGCCCTCATGGGGATCGACGTCGATCGGGCGATCGTCCTCACCTTCGTGCTCGGCGCGGCGATGGCAGGCTTCGCGGGCGTCCTCTACGGCCTCTTCTTCAGCGCGATACGCGGCAGCATGGGCTTCATCCCCGGGGTGAAGGCCTTCACGGCCGCCGTCCTCGGCGGCATCGGCAGCATTCCGGGGGCGGTCATCGGCGGCTATTTCCTGGGGCTCACCGAGTCCTTCGGCCGCGAGCTCCTCAACGAGATCCCGTTCGTGAACCTGCCCAACGAGTGGAAGGACGTCGTCGCCTTCGCCCTGCTCGTCCTCGTCCTCATCTTCCGACCGACCGGCATCTTCCGGCAGAAGGAGGGGAAGCGTGCATGACCTAGCCGTTGGTGCGCGCGCGCGGCTCGCCCTCTCCTGGACGCGGGTACGGCGGACCGCCTGGAACCAGGTCGCCCTCCCCTGGGGACGCCTCCGCCGATCGACGTGGGGGCGACTGCCCCCCTGGGTGCGCCCGTTCCTCTGGTTCGTCCTTTCGCTCGGCGTGCTCGTCGTCCCCGCCTTCGACGACACCTGGATGCGCATGTTCTTCCTGGTGGCGCTCTACGCGACACTCGGCATGGGCCTCAACGTCGTGGTCGGGCTCGCCGGTCTGCTCGACCTCGGCTACGTCGCCTTCTTCGCCACCGGTGCCTACACCGTCGGTATCCTCGGCTCGCCCGAGTCGCCGGCGATCGACGTCCAGCTCGCATGGTGGCTTATCCTCCCGCTCGCCATCGGTGTCGGCGCCATTGTCGGTGTGCTGCTGGGCCTCCCCGTCCTGCCCTTGCGCGGGGACTACCTGGCCATCGTGACGCTCGGCTTCGGCGAGATCATCCGCATCCTCCTCCTGAACATGACCGATAAGACGAACGGCTCCTCCGGGCTGTTCAACATGCCGCGCCCGAGCGTCGAATACCTCCACGACCTCGGGCTCACCAACCGCCACGTGGTCGACGACGTGCGCGCCTTCTACATCCTCATCGTCGTCGCTGCCTTCGTCGTCTGGTTCGTGACGGCGCGGCTGCGCGACTCGCGCGTGGGTCGCGCCTGGGAGGCGATTCGCGAAGACGAAGACGTCGCCGAAGGCATGGGCATCAACACCACCAAGTACAAACTCATGGCGTTCTCCCTCGGGGCCTCGATCGGGGCGCTCGGCGGTGCGATTTACGCCCCCTTCATCGACACGATCGTGCCCTCGACCTTCAGCTTGCTCGTCTCCATCAACGTGCTGGCGCTCGTCATCATCGGCGGCATGGGTAGCACCCAGGGCGTGGTGGCCGGCGCCCTCATCCTCATCGGCGTCCCCGAGCTGCTCCAGTTCCAGGAGACGAAGGACTTCCTCGAAAGCTTCGGCTGGCTGCGCACCGTTCTCAACGCGCCGATCGATCTGGTCAACCGCGTGACGCACCTGGGCATCGAGAACCTGCCACCGTCGGAGGAGTGGGGCGACCGCCTCGCGTCCTACCGTTTCATCGTCTTCGGGGCGCTGCTCGTGCTGGTCATGGTCCTGCGGCCCTCGGGTCTCTTCCCGTCGCGCCGCCGCCAGCTCGAATTCGAAGCACCGCCCGAAGCCGAGCGGCCCCAGAGCGAGGGCATCACGTGAGCGCCGGCACCCTCCGCGTGGCAGCGGTCGGCATACGCTTCGAGGGGCTGGCCGCCCTCACCGACGTCTCCCTCGAGGTGCCCGCCGGGCAGATCCGCGGGCTGATCGGCCCGAACGGCGCGGGCAAGACGACCCTGTTCAACTGCGTCACCGGCTTCTACCGCCCCACCTCCGGGCAGATCCTGCTCGACGGCGTCCGCATTGACGGGCTGAGCCCTCATGAGGTCAGCCGTCTCGGCGTCTCGCGCACGTTCCAGAACATCCGCCTCTTCGCGAACATGACCGCGATCGAGAACGTCCTGGTCGGCGGCCACCTGCACTTCGGCAACCTGCCGTCGCGCCCGCTCGACGCTCGCCGGCCCACTCGCGGCCGGCTGCTGGCCGCCGCCCAGCGCCTGCCGCAGGCTCCCGGCGGGGCCGTCGCCGCCCTGCGCGAGATGGCCGGGGCCGTGGTCAGGCCGCCCGCCGTACGCCAGGCCGAGCGCGTAGCCATCCGCGGGGCCCGCCAGCTGCTGACGGCCGTCGGCCTGCCCGGCCGCGAAAACGTCATTGCCCGGAACCTTCCCTATGGCGACCAGCGCCGGCTCGAGCTCGCCCGGGCGCTCGCCACCCGGCCACGGCTCCTCCTGCTCGACGAGCCGACGGCGGGCATGAACCCCCAGGAAAGCGCGGCCATGGTGGGCCTCATCCGCCGCCTCCGGGATGAGTTCGCCACCACCGTCGTCCTCATCGAACACCAGATGCGCGTCGTCATGGGCGTCTGCGAACTGATCAGCGTGCTCGACTACGGACGCAAGATCAGCGAGGGCACGCCTGCCGAAGTACAGCGCGACCGGCTCGTCGTCGAGGCCTACCTGGGCACGCGCGCCCCCGCGCCGGAGGAGCAGGATGGCGCTCCTTAGCCTCCACGGCGTCGTCGCCGGCTACGGCGGCATCACCGCCATCAAGGGCGTCGACCTCAACGTCGAGCAGGGCGAGATCGTCACCCTCATCGGCAGCAATGGGGCGGGCAAGTCCACCACGCTGCGGGCGATCTCCGGCCTCCTGCGGCCGCGCGCGGGCACGATCACCTTCCGCGAGCGCTCGCTGACCCGGCTCAAACCCCACGAGATCGTCGCCCTCGGCGTCTCCCACGTGCCCGAAGGCCGCGGCGTCTTCAGCCGCCTGAGTGTGAAGGACAACCTGCTCCTCGGCGGATACCAGCGGCGCGACGGGGAGACCGTCGCCGACCTGGAGCGCGTGCTCACCCTCTTTCCGCGGCTGCGCGAGCGGCTCGGCCAGGCGGGCGGCACCCTCTCCGGCGGCGAGCAGCAGATGCTCGCCATCGGCCGCGCGCTGATGGCGCGACCGCGCCTGCTTCTGCTCGACGAGCCCTCCATGGGACTCTCGCCTATCCTCGTGCAGACCATCTTCGCCACCGTCCGCCAGATCCAGCAGCAGGGGGCGACCATCCTGCTCGTCGAACAGAACGCCGCCATGGCCCTCGAGGTCGCCGACCGAGCCTATGTGCTCGAGTCAGGCGTCGTCACCCTCGCGGGCAGCGGGCCGGAGCTCGCCGGGAACGACAGCGTCCGCAAGGCCTACCTCGGCGAGAGCTGAGCAGGAGCGCGAGACGAGCTCGCGCGTGATAATGGCGCGCGGTCGGACCGCCGCCGCTTGGGCGAGCGGCCACGACGACTTGTCAGGTGCTGGAGGGTGCGATGCGGTGGCGGCTGGTGTCGGTGGGGGTGGTCCTCCTCGCCCTCGGTTCACTCCTCGGGGCCGCCATCGGGCTGGCTGCGCCGGCCGCCTCCCCCAAGTACCGAGCGTTCCTCCCCGCCGTGTCCCGGGCAGAGCCCACGCCCACGCCGCTGCCTACGCCGGAGCCGCCGCCCTATGCCGGGGCCGTTCAGTCCCTCTACCTGGCCTCGGCGCACATCCTGGGCAG
>JADLBJ010000262.1 GCA_020847765.1 Dehalococcoidia bacterium | reverse complement strand
TTCGCTCGCGCACCGGCATTGAAGAGCGTCATGTTGCTGCCGATCCTAAAGAGACGACGGCGACATTGGCCATTGCTGCCGCGCGCAAGGCATTGGAAGTGGCCGATGTCCACCCCAGCAAACTCGATCTCATCATCTGCTCGACCAGTTCGCCCGAACATATTTTCCCGGCCACCGCCTCGCTTGTCCAGGATGCAATTGGTGCAACGAATGCCGGCGCGTTTGACTTGAGTGCAGCCTGCTCAGGCTTTGTGTATGCGCTGAGCATGGCGCGTAGTCATATCTGGGCTGGGGATGCGGAATATGTATTGGTGCTAGGTGCTGAGACCCTCAGCCGCATCGTCGATTGGACCGACCGCAACACCTGTGTCCTCTTTGGCGATGGCGCCGGCGCCGTTCTGATCGCGGCCAGCAATGTGCCCGGCGGCATTATGGCCGTTGAGTTGGGCAGTGATGGGTCAGGCGCGAATACCTTGTCAGTGCCGGCGGGTGGCAGCGCCCAACCGGCCAGTTTGGAAACAGTTAGCAGCGGCAGCCACTATATCAAGATGGATGGAAAGGCGGTCTTCCGCTTTGCCACACGGGTGATGGCGCAAGCAACCACGCGTGTGCTGGAGCGCAGCGGCTTAACCACCAACGATGTCGATCTGATTGTGCCTCACCAGGCCAACATCCGCATTATCCAAAACAGTGTACTCAATCAGCTCAAAATTCCGCAAGATAAGGTGTGGATCAACCTACAACGGTATGGGAACACCAGCACGGCCAGCATTCCAATTGCCTTGTGTGAAGCGATTGAAGCCGGCAAAGTCAAGCCGGGGAATAACCTGGTTTTTGTGGGCTTTGGCGGCGGGTTGACTTGGGCCGCCTGCACGGTCAAGTGGAGCGTTCCAATTGGAAAAGAGAGCGCCAGTTGGTGGAAGAACTACCGCCGCCAAGCAACTTATCAGGCCGCGGCGGCGCGCAGCATGTGGAAACGGGCCGTGCGGTGGGTCTATGAAGTATGGCCAGCGGATCCTGAAGACAGCCCGGTCCGCCAACCAGAAGGGGAAATTCACGTTCCGGTGCAGGAACCGCCCAACCCAAATTGAGGCATTGGGTGATTGAGCAGGAGCAATCTGGCGTGGATAAACCATCAATCACCCAATAACCAACGATTCTCCTCGTTCAAATTTGGCCGCAACCTCTGGGCGAAGTAAATGCCACAAAGTAATACCGCCGGCAATTGTCCCAATCGGAATCCCAAAGAGGCTGATAATGGCCAGCGCAATCGCCGCGACACGCGCCCACTGGCGTAAGGTCCACAAGCCATAGACTACGGCCAGATAAACAAAACAAAGCACCATGGTAACTAGCGCAACAAAGCCAACGGCAACCATGCCGATGAATGCATCCGGG
>JADLBJ010000123.1 GCA_020847765.1 Dehalococcoidia bacterium | reverse complement strand
GTCCGCGAGTGTCGCGATGGTCTGGACCGCGCGAGGGTCGGAGCGGCCGAGCATGGACGGCGTTGAGGTCCACGCCTCAGCGAAGTCGCCGCGCGCGGCGGCGACCCCCAGACCTTTCAGGTTCCTCTCAGACGGCCGGTCATCGCTGACAGTGCGGACGCCGAGTCAGCCGGATCTTAGGCTACGCCCGTCGAGAACCAGACCATCTCAGCCGTCGGCGTCACGGATAGCCTGCACCGAGACACCACGCTGCCCAAGGTCGAGCATCACTTGCCGCACACGTGCCTCGGAACACCCAAGGTCATTCACGCCGGCGACCACCAGCGAAGCGAAGAGACCACGGTCGGCTTCGGCGAAGATCCGACGACCGCCAGGCCGTTCCGCGAACGGCACGTGCTCGTCGTCGTCGCGGTCGGCGCATTCAGCGACGATCTGGAGGCCGGCGACGACAGCGGCCTGACGAAGCCGGCCGTCACTGTCTGCTCTGTGGCCGGGGCCGAGGTAGAGGGCTGCCCGGCGCTGGAGAACCGCGACCGCACGCAGCAACGCTGCCTCGTCGTCGCCGGCCACCGCCGCGAGCGCGCCATTCGCGAGGTGGAGCAGGAGGCCCGACGATGGTGCGCTGGAGCGAGCGACGGCCTCGACTAGTCGGTGCAGCGGCGACGTGCTGCCGTCAGCCACACCGCGCTCCGTTGCCGTCGAGCCGGTGCTCTCTCCAGAAGCGTCGGCACCCGGCGTGGAAGCATCCTTCACTGTTTCGGCCTCGACGTAGCCGGCGGCCCTCATTAGGCGCTCGTAGACTTCGCGCTCGACCTGCCTGTCGATCAGTGACTCGTCGATAGGATCGGCGGCGAGCCCACGCGCTATACGCCGCAATACCTGTGGCGACGGGAAGATTGGCTTGCCATCGCGATGCCCCCGCTCCAGGTGCTGGATGTACGTCCAGCTCAGGCCGGCGATCCTCCCCAGAGCGCGCTGGCTAAGCCTGGCCCTCAGACGGAGCTTCAGAAGTTCTTCCGCGAGACGGTGTCCTACCGGGTTGCTCCGCTCTCCCACTGCGCCCTGCGACGAGTTTGCCCTCATCAGACTCGGTTGACGTGACATGCTTATGCCTCCTCAACATGCCACGAATTCTAACGTTTCCTATAGGACTCACGCAAGTAGTTCGGGGCGATCACCGCGCGCCTTCCACTGACCGACGCTTGTTTGGTGCTTGACAACAATTGTCGGTAGACTCCGGCTATGGCGTTGTCAGGTAGTGAGATTGGCCGCGCCCTCCAGGCGATGCGCCGGAAGGAGGAGCGCGTATGCGAGATTTGCAAGACGCCGTTCCTCGGGACGGTTCGGCGGAAATACTGCTCGCCGCGCTGCGCCCAGCGCGCACACTACCAGAAGCACTCCGAAGCGGAGCGCGCCGAGCGCAGAGACCGGTATTGGAGCAGGCGCGCGACTTCGAATAGTGATGGCCAGGACGCCCAGAGCGGGGAAGCTGGTGTCGCTCGTGGCGATGCGTCCACTATCCGGCGGGCGCGGCTCGCGAAGCGCCTGACGCAGCGCCAACTCGCCGAGAGCGTTGGTGTCGCAGTCGGCGTGATCCGTGCCTGGGAGCGCAGCGAGGTGTGCCCTAGCGATGAGCAATGGGAGAGAATCTCCGCGCTCTTGACGTGAAGAAATACGTCAGGTGCCTACCCGCCAGCGTTCCGAACGGCGCGGCCATCGGATAGCCGGTCGTGTGATTGGGGCCAGCCACAGGCTCCGTTCACTAACCGTTCTGTTCCTCCGCTTCAAGGTAGCCGTGTTGACCGTGGCACCCGGCCATCGTCCGGATAGCGCCACGAACTCCCTCTCCATCGCTGCCGGACTCGCGTCACGTCGCTAAGATTGCATCGTCGCAGCAGATGGACTCTTCGCCGAGGGCGGGCGGCGTTGCCGACACGTCGCTGCATTTCTAGCTGGGTGTGGTCGACAGCGGCCCCGTCACCGGGATACATTGTGCGACTGTGACCGACGACGATGCCGGTCCGAGATGGCTGTGGGGGAGCCGGGTTGGCGCGGCTTGAGGACCTGACGCGGGGCGCAGCGGTGCGGGGCATCCTGTCCGACGGCGTTGTAACCGTCGTCGACGTGAAGTGGTACGGCTCGGCCGTCGTCGAGCTGACCTACAAGGACCCGTCCGGCCGCGTCGCCAACGAACTGGTCTACCGCGACCGCGAGCCGACCCTCGAAGTCGTGACGGCCGGCCGCGCCTGGAGCTTCGACGGCGACGGCGCGCTGTTCCGACTCGCGGCCGAGGCCCACCGCATCCGCCTTGCCTACCTGTTCGACCCGCTGCTCGCCGTCCACAGCAGCCTCGTGGACCCGCTGCCGCACCAGATCACGGCCGTCTACGGCGAGCTGCTGACCCGCCAGCCGCTCCGCTTCCTGCTGGCCGACGACCCAGGGGCCGGCAAGACGATCATGTCCGGCCTGCTGATCCGCGAGCTGATGCTGCGGGGTGACGTGGCCCGGTGCCTCATCGTCGCCCCGGGCAGCCTGGTGGAGCAGTGGCAGGACGAGCTGCAGCGGCGCTTCCACCTCCCGTTCGCGATCCTGACGAACGACAAGCTGGAGGCGGCCGCCTCGGGTAACTGGTTCGGCGAGACGCCGCTGGCGATCTGCCGCCTCGACAAGTTGAGCCGCAGCGAGGAGGCCCAGGCGAAGCTCGGGCAGACCGACTGGGACCTCGTCGTCGTGGACGAGGCGCATAAGATGTCGGCCAGCTTCTTCGGCGGCGAGGTGCGCTACACCAAGCGGTACCGGCTCGGGCAACTCCTTTCGGGCCTGGCGCGCCATTTCCTGCTGAGGACGGCCACGCCGCACAACGGCAAGGAGGAGGATTTCCAGCTCTTCATGGCGCTGCTCGACGGCGACCGCTTCGAGGGAAAGTTCCGCGACGGCGTCCACAGCGCCGACGCCTCGGACCTGATGCGCCGCCTGGTGAAGGAGCAGATCGTCAAGTTCGACGGACGGCCGCTCTTCCCCGAGCGGCTCGCGTACACCGTCAACTACGCGCTGACCGACGCCGAGGCGCACCTCTACCGCGAGGTGACGACCTACGTCCGCGAGGAGTTCGACCGCGCCGACGCCCTGCAGGCCGACGGCCGCAAGGGGACCGTGGGGTTCGCGCTGACGATCCTCCAGCGCCGGCTGGCGTCCTCGCCGAGGGCGATCCACGAGTCGCTGCGCCGCCGCCGCGAGCGCCTGGAGAAGCGGCTGCGCGAGGAGAAGCTGCTCCGTCGCGGCGGCGAGGCGGCGCTCGGCCCGGCGGCCGGCCTGCCGACCCTGAGCGACGATGACTTCGACGACATCGACGACCTGCCGGACGACGAGGCCCAGGCCGTCGAGGAGCAGGTGGTGGACCAGGCGACCGCCGCCCGCACCGTCGCC
>JADLBJ010000122.1 GCA_020847765.1 Dehalococcoidia bacterium | reverse complement strand
TGCGACGTTCGGGAGCGCCGTCCCCCCCGTTTCCGTACCACTCTCCCGGAGCGGCAGCCCGGCCGTCGCCGCCTGGGGCGGCGACGACGGGGGCAACCTCGGGTTCTGGCAGATCGACACCTTCTGGGAGGGTGCCGTCTTCCTGCTCCCCGGGGTCCTCCTGCTGCCGGCAGCGGCCTACCTCACCAATGCGACGGCGGCCGCGTCCGGCTGGCTCACCGAGCGCTTCCTCGGCTCCGAAGGCGCACCGCCGGCCGCCATCGACCGCTTGGCAACGGCCGCCTTCACCTGGCACGGGGTCAGTGCTGCGCCTGCCGGGACTCCGGTTGCGGCGCGCCGCCTGCGTGTCCAACTGCGCGTCTTCGCGGCCCACCTCCTCCTCTTCGTGGCCCTTTCGCTCCTGCTGCTCTTCATCAACGGCCGGGTGAGCGGTGGCCACTGGTGGGCGGCCTATCCCATCTGGGGGCTGAGCATCCCGCTGGCGATGCACGCGGGCTACCTGCTGCGCGGCTTCCTCGGCCTGCACGCGGGACTCTACGGGATGGTCAACCTCGGCCTCTTCGTCATCGACCTCGGACGGACAGGCGGGACCTGGTTCTTCTACCCGCTGCTCGGCTGGGGGCTGTTCTTGGCGCTCCACTGGTTCCTCGCGCGCTCGCAGGCAACAGGGCTGCCCCCGGGCGTCGACTCCGCAGGTGCGAGACGGACGAATGCCACCGGCTTAGAGCCGGCCACCGCGCACAACGCCGTGAGTGGGAGCGAAGGTGCCGCCGCCGCGTCGCCCATCGCCGTCGACGTCGTCATGCGCACGGTGCGGGTGGACGACCAGCTCATCGACTTGACGCCCAAGGAATTCGACCTGCTCGTGCTTTTCGCGCAGAACCCCGGGCGACCCTTCAGCCGGGACGAGCTTCTCGATCGTCTCTGGAAGAACGAGTACGAGGTTACCGACCGCACGGTGGACACGCATGTGCAGCGGCTGCGCAAGAAGCTCGGGCCGCATGGCGAGGCCATCCAGACCGTATGGGGCGTGGGCTACCGCTTCCAGGCCGGGGTGGGTGTTTGACAAGAACACGTCCGCCCGCAGTCCCCGTTGGTTGCTCGCAGCCCCGCGCAGGGCCTCCCTCGCTGGGCGACTTCGTCCCCGGTGTCCGAGGCGGCGTACCGTGCCGGCGCATGAACGCGACCCGCTCTGACCACGCTTGTTCTTAACACTTGACCGCCGTTTATACTGGCCGGGCGCGGGGAGAGAAGTGGATTGATGACGCAGGCGCCCGAACTCTCGCTCGTCCTCTGGACGAACGACATCCGTGGACTTGCGCGCTTCCTCGAAGCAGTTGCAGGGCTCCAGGTCGAAACGATCCACCCAGGTTACGCGTCGCTCTTCGCCGGTGCCGCCCATGTCACCCTGCACGCGGACGAGGCGGCGAAAGGCCACCCCTGGTTCGACGCACTCGCCTGCGAAGGGGTAGCACGCGGGATAGGGGCGGAGCTCCGATTCCGCGTGCCGGCGGTCGAGGCGTGCTATCGGACGGCACTCCGGCTCGGTGGCCTCGCCATCGAGGCGCCCTGCGAGGTCGACGGTACCCGCGAGTGCCAGGTGATGGGCCCGGACGGCTACGTCCTCACTCTCTGGGAGGCGACGCAACCCACCGCCTGACCGTCTCTCACCAGGCCGTCCAGCCACCGTCGACGAGAAGGGTCTGGCCCGTCACGTAGTCGCTGGCCCGGCTGGCGAGGAAGACGACGGCCCCTGCGAGCTCGTGGGGCTGGCCCCAGCGGCCCATCGGCGTCCGCTCGACGATGAAGCGATTTCGCTCGGGGTCGTCGCGCAGGGGGCGCGTGAGCTCGGTCTCGAAGTACGCGGGGGCGAGCGCGTTCACCTGGACGTTCGCGGCGGCCCACTCCAGCGCGAGGACCTTCGTGAGCTGTTCGATAGCCCCCTTGGAGCTGGCGTAGGCGGCCTGCGTTGGGAGGGCAACCCGCCCCATGACACTGGACACGTTGACGACCTTCCCCCGCCCGCGCGCCACCATATGGCGCCCGGCCGCGCGTGCACAGAGGAAGTAGCCGTGGAGGTTGGTCGCGAGCACCTGCTGGTACTCCGCGTAAGCGAGTTCGAGCACGGGCTTGCGCACGTTGACGCCGGCGGCGTTGACAAGCACGTCGAGCCCGCCCAGCTGGGCGACCGCCTCGGCGATTATTGCTTCGACGGCGTCCTCGCTGGTGACGTCCCCGGCGATGGCCACCGCGCGGCGCCCAAGCCCACGCACCTCGCCAGCGAGGGATTCTATCTCAGCGCACGTGCGGCTCATGGCGACGACGTCCGCGCCGGCGGCGGCGAGGGCGAGCGCCATCGTT
Source organism: Dehalococcoidia bacterium (assembly GCA_020847765.1). Lineage (GTDB taxonomy): Bacteria > Chloroflexota > Dehalococcoidia > Tepidiformales > Tepidiformaceae > JADLBJ01. The sequence goes on along the minus strand of JADLBJ010000122.1, from coordinate 1,394 downwards.
CGGCCCAACCCACGACCGGCGCCCGTGACGAGCGCGACCCGGCCCGTGAGATCGAACAGCCTCGTGCCGAGGAGCTCGGGGCGTTCCACGCCAGGCAGTGTAGCGGAGAGGACGAGCGCGGGGCGCCGACGCTATTCGTAGCGGAGTGCTTCTGCGACGGCTACGCGGGACGCCGCGCGCGCCGGCAGCCAGGTCATCAGCATTGAGGCAGTAAAGGCGAAAGCCGTCACAACCAGAACCTGGAGCCAAGGCACAGTGAAGCTCAGGCCCTGCGTCGTGTCGCCGAACTCCCCGCTGCTGAACAGGTTCCAGGCGAAGGTGAGGCCGAGCACCAGTCCGAGGACGATGCCCGAGAGCGCGATGAACCCCGACTCGAAGAGGAAGCTGAGCTGAACCATGCGCCGCTGGTAGCCGATCGCGCGGAGCATGCCGATCTGCTGGCGCCTCTCAACGACGGCCCGGAAGGAGATCACGCCGAGCGCAGCAATGCCCACAAAAAGGCCCAGCGCGAGGAAGCCCTGGAACATCTCCAGGAACGTGCGGTTCTGTGCCTGGTTGTCGTCGATGATCTTCTGCGTGGCGTCGGCCGAAGCCTGAACCAGAGCCGACTCCACCGCTCGCGCAAACTGGCGGGCGTCCGCGCCCGGCCGCAGGCTGACGAAGAACTCCTGCCCGCGCGAGTCGGGGAAGGTGGCCGTCACCATCTCCTTGCCCACGAAGATGCCGGGCCAGAAAACGCCGGCCGCTTCTTTCGCCTGGCCGATGACGGTGAGAACGACGTCTTGACCCGTCGTCCGGTCCCGAACGGTGAGCCCGAAGGGCTGGAACGCCTCGCTCGTGTAGCTCTCATCGAGCTCGAGCAGCTCCACGTTCGAAGGAGGACCGCCAAAGCCGTCGTTCGGCTGCGTGAGGGCGGCAGGGATGATGGCCAAGCGTGGGTCGGTGGCGAGCGCGGCCCAGACCGCTGCGTCGTCCGCGTAGCCCGCCGCACGGTATTTCAGCGGAATCTGCTGCGCGTCGACAAAACCCTGATCCACACCCAGGAGCGCATAGTGCCGGTACTGGTCCTCCGGCTTGCGGGTGGCCGGGTCCTCCTTTGCCCAGGCCGGGTCGGCGATGTCGACCTCGAGCGGACTGGCGGAGCGAACTTCGCCGATTTTCGCGATCGCGGTGACGTCGACCTTCTCCGGCGTGTCCGGCTGCTGGTTCGCCGCCTGGAGAGAGGCGACGAAGGCGGCGGCATCGGGCGAACGGTTGTTACCGTTGACGAGGATGCGGTCGTCGAAGCCCCCCTGCGCGTCGGCACCCAGGAAGGCCTTGCTGAAGTTGGTGTTCAGCGCCGCCTGCAGCGAGAGAATGAACATGATCAGGCCGATCATCGCGATCGTCAGTCC
>JADLBJ010000261.1 GCA_020847765.1 Dehalococcoidia bacterium | reverse complement strand
TGCCTGTCCGGCGTCGGGCGCAGTGTCCGGGAGGCGGGTGGCCGGCTTCAGGGTTTCTCCTGTACCCGCGGTCTGCGGGCGATGATACGGTAACGGCGTGAACTACCTCCCGGCGGGAGCCCCTTGAAGGTTTCGTTCTCGATCTCGAAGCTCCAGCTCGCCATGCTTGCCGCCGTCGTTGTGGTGGCGGCGGGCGGCGTCGCGTTGTTCCGTATCTATGGCCCGGATAGCAGCGGTCAACAGCCGGTCGTGGCCGGGCCGGGCGGTCTCCAGGGGCTGGCGTCGCGCTATGTCTATCTGCAGTTCGGGAGCGAGGCCGACACGCTCTACCTGGGCTCTTCGGACGCCTCGAAGCAGGGAAGGAAGATCGCGGAGATCCCGCACGCGCGGGAGTGGGGCATCAAGGCCAGCGTGTCGCCCACGGGCGAGCACATCGCCTTCACGGTCATGCCGCCTGGCGCACGCCGGTCCGAAACCGACGCCGAGGCGTGGGTGGTCGATGTCGCAGGCGGCGGCGGCCAGCTGCTGGTGAAGGGCGTCGATCTGCTGTCAAAGCCTGTCTGGAATGGCGACGGCACCGCCTTCACCGTCCGCCGCTATGACAAGCTCGGCGATGGGCTTCTGCCGCAGCGGATCGAGGTGGTCACGCTCGATGGCGAATCGCGGCTTGCGGTACGACGTCAGCAGACGATTGGTCTGTACCCGATCGGTTTCGCCGGCGATCAGTTCTTCTTCGCTGAGCTGACGCAGCAGGGGACCGAGATGCGGGTGAAGGCTGGCGGCGACGAGCAACTGCTCGAGAAGGTGCCCGGCATCGCGCGCGATTGGTCGCTCTCGCCCGACGGAACGCGGCTCGCCTTCCTGGCGCCGGTCAGCCGCAGTGGCACCGCCCGTTACCGCGCGTTCACGATGGCGGCGTCGGTGGACGGCACGCCAGTGGAGATCCGGTTGGACGGGGGTGACGCCCTGGGCGTGGTGTTCCAGCCCGGCACCGATGACCTCTCGGTAGGCGGTCCTGCCGCGGGCACGATCGCGCAGGGCGTGGCCGCCGATGGTGCACTGCGCGGGCCGCTCGGCAAGGGTCGCGGCAAGGGCTTCGATCAGCCGGTCGAGTGGTCGCTCGACGGCCGCTTCCTCGCGCTCCGCGAGTTCGAGGGTGACTCCGTCGCGGAGGCCGGCGTCGCGCAGGACGTGGTCCTGCTGCCGGACGGGACGC
>JADLBJ010000121.1 GCA_020847765.1 Dehalococcoidia bacterium | reverse complement strand
GACCGGAGCCGGCGTGGCCGAGGGGGACGGCTGCACTGTGCCAGGCCCCGGCGTCGTCAGTCCCGCCGCAGTCACGGTCGGGGAGCCGGCCACTTGCGTCCCAGCTCCGGGCAAGAGCGGGGCGGCAGTCGGTGTGCGGGCGACCGGTGTGCCAGGCGTATGGGTGGCCGTCGCAGCGGCCGGGCGCGCGCCGAACGCCGCGAGCAGATCTGTCGAGCGCACGAGGTACGCACCAGCCGCGACCAGCAGCGCCACGAGCACCAGGGCCACGATGCCGACCATCGGAGCGCCACGGCGCTCCCGACGCGGGCGAGCGGAAACGGGCGCGGCGGCCGGCCAACGGTCGGTTGCCGTGTGCGGCGCCACGGGCCGGCCACCCGGCGGGCCGGGGATGACTGCACCAAAGGCATCGCTCGGGTCGAAGCGGGGCAACGCGCGCGTTTCAGGCACGCCTTCAGCCGGGGGCGGCGTAGAGCGAGATGGCGCGCTGACCGGCGGAATCGTTCCTGGGCGCGGCGTCGGCGGGTCGCCCGCGAGGATGGCGTCTTCAAAAGCAGCCGCCATCGCCGCTCCGCTCCGGAACCGCTGGGACGGCTCTTTCGCCAGTGCTCTTGAGATCACCGACTGCACGGCCGGGCTGGCATCGACCTGGTGCGCGGCCAGCAGCGGCGGCGGCTCGTAGATGTGAGCGCGGACCGTCGCCAGCGGCGTCTCGCGAGGGAAAGGCGGCTCGCCCGCCAACATCTCGTACAGGACGATGCCGAGCGAGTACAGGTCGCTGGCGGGACTAACCTCGTCGCCAGACGCCATCTCCGGGGCCATATAGTGCGGCGTGCCGATCAGGGTGCCGCGAACGGTCAGGTTCTCCTCCGCTTCCGCCAGCCGCGCGATGCCGAAGTCAGCGAGTACTGGCTCGCCATCACGGGTGAAGAGGATGTTGGACGGCTTCACGTCGCGGTGGATCAGTCCAGCCTCGTGGGCTGCGTCGAGCGCCGCACCGATGCCGCGCAGGACGCGAAGCACCTCGGTGAACGGCAGTGGGCGACCAAGACGGTCGGCCAGTGTGCCACCCGGCAGCAGCTCGGTCACCATGTAGGCGATGCCGTCGGCCTCGCCAAAGTCGTAGACCGTCAGGATGTTGCGATGCCGCAGGCGCGACGCGGCCCGGGCCTCGCGCCGAAACCGCTCGCGGAATCCGGCCTGCTCGGCCAACGATGACCACAGCACTTTGATGGCGACGTCGCGATCAAGCGCAGGGTGATGTGCGAGGTAAACCGACGCCATGCCGCCACGCCCGATGCGGGCGGTGATGATGTACGGGCCGAGTGCAGTGCCGGGTGCAAGCTCCAGCATGATGGCACCTGGATTCTAGCACCGCCCGTCGTGCTCCGAGTGACAGCCGCTCCTGATCTGCTCTGACGAAGACGGCGGCGTGGGACTACGACGGGCGAGGGAGATCGTCAAGTGCGAGCAGCAGTGAAGATACTTCGCCCGCAGGCTGGTTTGCCTCCACCTGTCCGAAGGCTGCTGCTGGATCTAGCCCACGCCGTTCGAGACGAGCGCGAACCATCAGGGCGCGGTCGCGGAGGCTGTCCCAGTCTGACGGGCGGTCGCCCAACTCGAAGGGAAGGTCGAGGTACTGCAATGCCCGTTCGTCGCCATCCGTGCGGAACCACTCACGCAATTGCATCACCTTGTAGGGTGCGATGCCGTAGCAGAGTACTTCCGAAATGATCTGTCGCTCGATGGCGCGCCGAGCCTCGTCGGAGAGATCCGCGAGGTGCGGGTCGCGCTCCTCCATCCGCGTGGTGCGTGCATCGTCGATGGTGTCGTCATCATCCTCGGGATCGTCGAAGATGGAGCGCGTGGTCCGTCGGCGGCCCTCCTCGTGGCGCACCAGGGCGAGCAACGCGTCCGCCGTCATCGATGGCTCGCCATCCAGAAACGCCGTGGACAGCAAATCCTGAAACGTGCGCCAGCCGGCCGGCATTTCACCGTGCACGAAACGCTGGTCGAGGTACGCCGTCGCATCGGCGTCGTCCACGATCTCCTGCGAGGTGTAGAGGCTCGCGACATCGCCAGGACTCGCGCCGCCACGGATTGTCGCGTCGGCCATGAAGCGCCGAATGCGATCCGCCGCGACGGGGTCGAGGTCGTCGATGGATCGGGCGGGCACGGCCTGTTCACCGGGCCAGGCGTCCGGAGAGTCGAGGGAGCCGCGCTCGCCTGCCGCCCCAATCGCGCCGGATTCGTTCTCATCGTTCATGGCGCCATCTGGTCGTCGCTCGCCGCCCTCGCTCACCGTGGTTGTACCTTGACCTTCCTGTTCCGAGACGCCGGTGTCTCGAACTGCATCCGCGTGTTCGCTCGAGGTTGTGTTCACTCTAAGTTAACGTTGCCCAGGGACGTTTTGATCCTAGCAGATTGTCGTTCTCGAACTGTGCTACCCTCCCTCACGATGGATGCCCCCACACTGCGGCAGGCGGATCTGCCCGCGCTCGAATCGGTCGCCGTCGAGATCGTGGAGCGCGCGGCGCAGACACTCCGCGAGCGCTTCGCGGCCGGTGTCGCCGACGAGCAGGTGCAGTTCAAGGACAAGCGCCAGCGCGACCCAGTGACGGCTGTCGATAAGGCTGTCGAGGCGCTGGTGCGGGCCGAACTGCGTGCCCGCTTCCCGTCGCACGGTATGCTCGGAGAAGAGGGCACCGGCGATGCTGTCGAGAGCCGCTTCCTCTGGGTTCTGGACCCCATTGACGGAACGGCGAACTTCGCTGCAAAGCTCCCCTTCTACGGACTGTCGCTGGCGCTGTTGTACGACGGCGTGCCCGTCGTCGGGTGCCTCCTGGCGCCTTTCTGGCCGGGTTCGGGACATGGCGCGGTGCTCCATGCGTCCCTCGGGCACGGCGCCAGGATCAGCGGCGAGCCGGTGCGGCTCCGGTCGCGGACATTCAGGCCGGGCGGGCCGGTCGCGTTGCCGCCCGGCTGGCGGGCCATGTTCACGATGCGCGGGGCGCTGGCGCAGCGGCAGGGTGAGGCTCGGAATCTCGGGAGCATCGTGGCCGAGATCGCCATGGTCGCAACGGGCGGGTTCCAGTACGCGGTGTTTGGCGCGCCCCGCCTCTGGGACGTTGCCGCCGGGGTGGTTGTCGTGCGCGAGGCGGGCGGACACGTCCTGACCTGGGACCGGGGCAAGTGGCGGCACCTCGGGCGGTTCCGGGCGCCGGCTGCGACGGCTGGCAAGCAGCCGCCGACCCTGCGCGACTGGGTCAAGCCGGTCCTCGTCACCGGACCGGGCGTCGTGCGCCATGTCGCGGAGGGGCTGGCGCCCCACCAGCCGCCGCCGCTGCCGGTCCGCTGGGCCATCAAACAGCGGAAGGCCGTTCGTGCGTGGTGGCGTGAGCGTGGGAAGGCGCAGACCGCAACACCGGCCGAGCCAGGCGCCGACCAGGGCCCGAGCCACGCTGCACCGAGCGCGTGAACGACTGGCGCGCGGTCAATGCGCTCTTCCTCACCGCGACGGTGCTCGAAGCGCTGGCGATGGGCCACCTCAACGCGTTCACGCCGCGGTTTCTCGGCGAGCTTGGGTTGAGTCGGGAGGAGGTCGGCGCCTGGACCGGCTTCCTGTACGCCTCGATGATGGTCGTAGCGTTCCCGTTCGCGCCGTTCTGGGGGGCCCTCGCCGAGCGATT
>JADLBJ010000120.1 GCA_020847765.1 Dehalococcoidia bacterium | reverse complement strand
GAATGCCGACCCGTTCGGTCACGGCAGCGATCGCGGCTCCGGCGACGGCCGGGTTCGGGAAGATGCCGCCGAACTCGTGGAAGTGGCGCTCCGGCGTCCATACCGCGCTGAAACCGTGCGTATCGGCGAACCTGGCGGCCTGCATCAGGAGGCGGTAGCCGTCCGTCTCGCCGTTTGCATTGGCGAAGTGGAAGAGGCTGAAGTCGACCCAGCGGTCGGTGCGGCGCGCGGTCGTATGAGGGCCGAGCTCGCCGCCCTGCGCGATAACCACGCGGAAGCCGCGCGCCAGCGTCCACAGGAGTTCGAGCACGGAGATGTCGAAGGACAGGCTCGTCACCGCGAGCAGCGCGCCGGGTGGGTCGTGCGGCACGGCGCCATCCATGCCCGCGAAGAAGTTCGCGACGTTGCGGTGCTCGATCATCACGCCTTTGGGGCGCCCGGTTGAGCCGGAGGTGTAGATCACGTAGGCCAGGTCGGCCGGGCCGGCGAGCGGCTCCAGGTCCTCAGCGGACTGGTCGGCCCACGCCTCCGGCCTGTCGATGTCGACCCGCACTGCGCGGCCGGACGGCAGAGTCCCCGCGAGGCTTCGCTGGCCGATGATGACGGGCGTGCCAGAGTCCTCGACCATGAACGCGAGCCGGTCCGCCGGGAACGACGGGTCGAGCGGGAGGTAGGCGCCGCCGGCCTTGTGGACGGCGAGCATCGCCACGACCATCTCGACCGAACGCGCGAGGTGCAGCCCCACGGCTGTGTCCCGCCCGACGCCCAGGCCGCGCAGGTGACGCGCGAGCCGGTTGGCGCGCTCGTTCAACTCCCGGTAGGGCAGCGCCACGCACATGCATTCGACCGCGATCGCATCGGGGGTCAGCGCAACTTGCGCCTCGATCAGCTGGTGGACGGTCGCCTCGCGCGGGTAGCCGGTCCCGGTACTGTTCAAGTCGAAAAGCAACCGCTGCCGCTCGCGCTCACCGGTCAGCGGCAACTCCGTGACAAGCATCCCCGGCTGGCGGGCCATCGCTTCGAGTAACGCCGCAAGGCTGTCGACGATGCCGGCGGCGTCCGCATCCGAAACCCGGTCGGCGTCGTAGGCGAGCTTGAGCTGCAGCCGCGCCTCGCCGTAGCCATAGAGCGTCAGCGGAAAAGTCGTCCGCTCGCGGAGTTCAAACGACCGCGTTTCCCACGCCCCGCCGTCCGAGCGCAGCTCGGCACCGAGCGAGACGTTGTCGAAGACGATGATGCTCTCGAACAGGGGTGCGCCCGGCGCCACCGCGCTCCAGGCGAGCACGTCGACGAGCGGCGTCCGCTCATACGCGCCCATCTCCCGCTGCTGGGCGCGGATGCCCTGTAGCCATTCGATGATTGGCGTGGCTGTGACCTGTGCGCGCACCGGGAGGGTGTGGATGAACGTGCCAACCATGGTGTCGATGCCGGCCATCGGCGCTCGCCGGCCCGACCGCGTGGCGCCAAAGACGACGTCCGCCTCGCCGGTTCGCGCGGCGATGACGGCCGCCCAGGCGCCCTGGACGAACGTGTTCAAGGACAGCCCGTGGTCAGCCGAAAGGCGCTGCAAGGCGGAGGTGAGGTCCTCGCCGAGGGCAAGGGCGAGTTCTCGCCGTCCGCCTGCATCGCTCTCGGCTTCCGCAGCCGGGGCCGCTATCGGCGTCGCCGCCGTGAAACCGCTCAGGAGGTCCCGCCAGTACGCCTCGGCGCCCGCAGGGAGGGGATCCGCTTCGAGCCAGCGGATGTAATCGCCGAAAGGCCGTGGCGTTGCACCCGGCTCCTCTCCGGCATAGATAGCGAATACGTCGCGCAGGACGATCGCGAACGAGCGACCGTCGGCGACCATGTGGTGGACCGTCCAAACGCCGGCCCACGTCCGCGCCCCGAGCCGGGCAATCGTGACGCGGCTCAGCGGCGCGGCAGAGGGGTCGAAACCCCTCGCGCGGTCGTCGTCGAGGAGCTCCTCGAAGAGCTGTTCATGGAGCCGTGCGTCTCGGTCGCGCCAGTCGAGCACGTCGACCGGCAGTGCCGCCGTGGCCTCGGCAACCTGCTCCGGCTCCTGCAGTCCGCGCCAGGCGAACCGCGTCCGGAGGACAGGATGGCGAGCGGCCGCAGCCTGCCACGCATCGGTGAAGCGTGCCGGGTCAAGGTCCTCGTCGAGGTGGAAGACTATCTGCTCGATGTTGCGGCCGGGAGCGCCGCTGAGATGGTGAAAGAGCATCCCCTGCTGCATCGGGGAGAGCCGATACGTATCGTTGTTTGCCATTGGTTGCCCCGTGTGCCCATCGTGGTCCGCCAACCGCTGCCCGGAACCGGCAGCGATCGAGGCTCGCAGACCCAATTTGAGGCTAGTTGAGGCCCGTTGAGTGCCTGTTGAACCGCTGTCCCGCTTCTATCCGCGGGCAGCGCCGCGGCCCTGCGTCGCCGCCGAGGCGAGCACGCGTAACTTGTCTTTGCGCCGCCCGTTGAGGAGCAGAGAGGGCAGCCCACCGCGCAGCAGGCTCGTTTCCGGGGCGAACTGCACAAGGCGCCGAAGCCGCCACTGCCGCTGTGGTTCGAGCGCCGCGATGCGGGACGGCGGCCAGACTATCCGGTAGAACGCGCGCGACACCCGCGACTGCGCCCCGGCGAGCCGGCGCGCTTCCGCCGGCAGCCGCGTACCCAGCACACGCGGCAGCAACGAGAGCGTGTACCCCACGCTGTCGAGGCTGCCCTGCTCGCGGGCCTTCGTCTCGACGAGGGCCCAATCGAGGTCGCCCGACCGGATCACGAGGTCGAGGTCCTTGAACCAGATCAGGCGGGCGAACCCGTGCCGGTGCAGGTGCACGCAGAGCTGGACGAACATGTCGTGCACCTCGAGCACGCGCGCGGTGGCCCGGCCAAAGCGTTGCTCGCGCGCGGACGCCCAGATCGTGTCCATGCTGACCGGTTCGAGGCCGATCTGCAGGTGGTCGCAATGCACCTCCACCACGTAGCCGAAGGTGGTGTGGCGGAAGATATGCTGGAAGATCCCGTGGCAGACGTGCAGACGGTGGTCGCTGACGTCGTCGTTGTCAAGAACATACCCGCGGTCCGCCAGGATCGCCGAGACGCGCCCGATGTGCTCCTCGCGGATGAGGATGTCCACGTCGCGATAGGGCCGCAGCGAGGCGTCGGGGTAGCAGGTGTCCGCCAGCACCGGCCCCTTCAGGACGACGACGGGGATCTCCCCGCAATTCAGCGTCCCGAGGAGGGACGCGAGCTCGGCGTACAGGCGCAGCGTATGGAACGTCTGGGCCGTCCCCGCGTCCATGACGGGCGCGAAGCGGCCATCCCCGCGCAATTCGGGGCATGCCGCGATCGCGGACGAGAGCCAGGGCGCGACGCCGTGCTCGACCGCCAGCCGGGCCAGCTCCGCCGGCTCGCAATCGCGCAGGAGTGCCTGCGCCCTGGGGCCGAGGGCAGGGACGGGCGGCGCTATTGCCGCTCGAAGGGCACGTGCGGTGACGGTGGACGAAGCAGCCATCTGTTGGAACCTCAGTATTGCGACAGCGACCCGGTGCGCCGCGCGTAGTCGATGGCGCGATTCAGCGCCAGGATGCCCAGCGGGAGGAGCAGGCAGAATCCCGCCAGTGCCGCCAGGTGGTATCCGACCTGCTGGCTCTCCGCGCCGGTGATGAACAGCAACCGTGTGACTTCCGCCGCATGCGTGAGCGGCAGCAGCGGAGCCAGCGCCTCCAGCCAGGCGGGGAGGACGGAGGTCGGATACATCACCCCGCTGATGAGCAGTGATGCGGCGACAAACGCCGTCGACAGGGGCTCGCTCTGTTTGAAGGCGACCACGAACGCCGCGGACATCAGCCCGATCCCGGTCAACGCGGATAGCGTCATCGCAAGGATGAGCGCGACCACCGGCAGCTGCTCCAGCCGCAGGTTGGCGCCAAAGAAGAGCGTGCCGATGACCCAGATGAGGATGAGCTGCACGAGCACCGCCGCGATCCCATACGCGGCGGAGCCGACCACGATGCTCGCACCCGGCGTGCGCGTCGTGAGCATCGCTTCGAAGGTGCCGGTGACCTGCGCCCCGCGGACGGCGCCGGCGAAGCTCTTCGTCACCGGGTACGCGAGCACGCTGATCCCGACGCCGACCAGCGCGAAGGAGAAGTAGTCCCCTCCATACTGGGCAATCGCGTCGACGTTCGATTCACCGAAGAGGTCGGCCACGAACCGCAGCGTGAGCAGGCTGAACACCAGGCTCGCGTTCTGAAAGAGGAAGCTGAACTTGTAGCTCCACGCCACGCGGAAGTCCCGCACGAAGAACGCCGCCAGTGTCGTCATACCGGGCGCTCCGGGACGCCGGCCAGCAGCCGTTCGACCACGCCCTGCAGCGGTGTCGCCCGCTGCAGCGAGCAGATCGTCGCCCCCAGGCCGGTGATTTCGCCGAGGAAGCCTGCCATCGGCGCGTCGCCGTTGCGTGTCCACACTTCGAGCCATTGCTCGCCGGCGACCTGGGACGCCACGCGCACGTCGCGGATGCCGTGGAACGACCGCAGCTGTTCGAGGTTGCCGGGCGCCAATCCCCGGACCGACACGGTGAACCCGTCCATGTCGGCGGCGAAGCGACCCATCGAGGTCGCGGTCGTGTCGAGCACGATCTTGCCCTCGGCAAGGATCGCCACCCGCGTGCAGAGCGAAAGCGCCTCCTGGATCTGGTGCGTCACGAGGATCAGGCAACCGTTGACTTGCTCAACCTCTTCCCGGACCAGCCGCCAGACGTCGGCAGCATGCGCCGGGTCGATGCTCCGCGTCGGCTCGTCCATCAAGAGGACGGTCGGTCGCTTGAGGAGCGCG